>NZ_CP036250.1:3628440-3980161 GCF_004300825.1 Egicoccus halophilus | reverse complement strand
GTCGCGCCGCCGCCGCTCGGTGGCGGCGAGCCGGTCGGGGCGGTGCGGGCGACCGCGACGGCCCTCGACCGGCTGGCGGCCGCCGGGAGCTGATCGCCGCCGGCCGCCGCGACCGGGACGACCGTGCGGCTGCCGGAGCGGTGGGGCACGGCTGCTACCTTCGCCCGAGCCCGTGTGCGCGTCGACAGCGGGCCGGGGAGGCGAGGCGGGCGTGGACGACGAGGCCGGACGTGCCGTGTCGGCGCCGGACGAGCGGTCCGACGCGGCGGCGGACGCCCCGCGCGAGCCCGGGTCGCCGCTCGAGGAGCTCGGGGGCTACATCCGCCACCAGCGGGAGTCGGCCCGGCTGAGCCTGCGCAAGCTCGCGACGCTGGCCGGCGTGTCGAACCCGTACCTGTCCCAGATCGAGCGCGGCCTGCGCAAGCCCTCGGCGGAGATTCTGCAGGCCATCGCCAAGGCACTCGAGATCTCGTCCGAGACGCTCTACGTCAAGGCCGGCATCCTCGAGGAGCGCGAGGACGCCGACGACCTGGTGGCGGTCGTGCAGCGCGACCCGCACCTGACCGATCCGCAGCGCCAGGCGCTGATCGAGATGTACCGTTCGTTCCGCCGGCTGTCGGAGCTGCAGGCGGAGCCGCGGGCACGACGGCGCCACCTGCTCGACGTGGTCGGGACCGGGGACGTCGACGACGCGGCGGTCCGCGCCGCCGCGCTGTCCGAGGAGCCCGAGGACTCCTGACGTCCCGGCGCGGGCGGGGCCGGCCGAGCAGGTCGCCCCTGGTTGCAGGCACTACCATCGGCCACCGTCGGCAGAGTGCTCCTCCGGGCCGCGACCCCGGTCGGGCGTGCCGGACCGCCGCTCGCCGATCTCCCCGCGTCGTACCCCCCACCGTCGTTCCGCCGAAATCGTCGTGTCCCCCGATCGTGAGGAAGGATCGATGCCGGTGACCGCATCCGACCCAGGCCCGGGCATGCCCGAGCTGCGCACCCACGCCGAGCTGCCGCAGGGCACCCTGCGCGCCGAGTGGCAACAGCTGCTCGACGAGGATCCGGCCGCCACGCTGTTCCAGGGCCCTCGCTACCTGCAGGCCTGGCACGAGGTGCTCGGACAGCGGGTGAGCGCCCGGGTCCGGACCCTGCACCGGGACGGTCGCCTGATCGGCGTCGTACCCGAGGGGCACGAGCGCATCGGTACCCCGACCGGCCCGGTCGAGGTCCGCCGCTTCCTCGGTGGCAACGAGGTGACCGACTACCTCGGTCCGGTCAGCCGCCCCGAGGACCGCGGGGACGTCGCACTGGCCTACCTCACCGACCTCGCCAAGGACGTCGACTGGGACGAGTTCGTCGCCGGCGGACTCGCCGAGGACAGCGGCTGGCCCGACGCGTTGCGCACCGCCGCCGACACGGTCGGCCTGGTGGTGTTCGAGGAGGACGTCGAGGACGTCTGTCCCCGGGTCGACCTGACCGGTGGGTACGACGCCTACCTCGAACGCCTGCCGGGCAAGATGCGCCATGAACTGCAGCGCAAGGCCCGCAAGCTCGCACGCGACGCCGGCGAGCTGGAACTGCTCGAAGTGGCGGAGGCCGAGGTCCACGGCAGCCTCGACGCCTTCCTCGATCTCGCCGCGGAGGCACAGCCCGACAAGGCGGGCTTCTTCTCGCGTCCGGAGATGCACGACTGGTTCAAGGCCCTGGCGCGGGAGTTCGCCGGTGACGGCGTGTTCCGGCTCCATCAGCTGCAGGTGGGCGGCATGCCCGGCGCCTCGACCGTGTCGCTGGTCGCCGGCGGCGAGTGGGGCCTGTACAACTCGGCGTTCGACCCGGCGCTGGGGGCGTTGGCGCCCGGCATCGTGCTCGTCGGCCAACTGCTCGAGGTGGCGGCCGAGGAGGGCTGCACCACCTTCGACCTGCTGCGCGGCGACGAGGACTACAAGTACCGCTTCGGGGCGCAGGACCGGCCGCTGCGCCGGCTGACCCTCGTGCGCCGCTGACGTGGGCGAGCGCGCCGTCGGGCTGCCTCGGGTCCCCGCCAGGGGTGTGCCGTCCCCGGCGGTGCGGCGCATCGCCATGCTCAGCGTGCACACCTCGCCGCTCGACCAGCCCGGAACGGGCGACGGCGGCGGCCTCAACGTGACCGTCCGCGAGCAGGCGCTGCGGCTGGCCCGCCGAGGGGTCGAGGTGGAGGTCTTCACCCGGTGGGCGGACCCGCAGCTGCCGCCGACGGTGTCGCTGGCCGACGGCGTCCGCGTCCATCACGTCGAGGCCGGTCCACGTGCACCGGTCGACAAGCACGTGGTCGCCAACCACCTGTGTGCCTTCGTGCTGGCCGCCCAGCGACACCCGACGGCCGGCACCTACGACGTGCTGCACGCCCACTACTGGTTGTCGGGGTGGGTCGGCCGGCGCCTCGCCGAGCGCTGGTCGACACCGCTCGTGCAGACCTTCCACACGCTCGGCGTGCTCAAGAACGCCACCCTGGCCCCCGGGGACCGACCCGAACCGGCGCTGCGGCTGGTCGCCGAGGAGCGCGTCGCCAACGAGGCCGACCGGGTGCTGGCGCTGACCTGTGGCGAAGCGCGCCTGCTGCACCGCACCTACGGCCTGTCCGGCGCACGGATGACGGTCGTGCCGGCCGGGGTGGACCTCGACCGCTTCCGGACCGCGCCCGACCGGGTCTTCCCCCGCTTCGACGGACCCGACGCCCCGGCTCCGCGGCTGCTCTTCGTCGGCCGGCTGCAACCGCTCAAGGGGCCCGACGTGGCCGTGCGCACGCTGGCCGAGGTCCGACGGCGCCACCCGCGCGCCCGTCTGCGCATCGTCGGTGGGGCGTCGGGGGCCGGCCAGGTCAGCACCGGTCCCGACCAGTTGCGCGCGCTCGCCGACCGCCTCGGGGTCGCCGACGGGCTCGACCTCGAACCGGCGGTCGACCAGGACACCCTCGCCGAGCGCTACCGCGCCGCCGACGTGCTGCTCGCCCCCTCGCGCAGCGAGACCTTCGGGTTGGTCGCGCTCGAGGCGCAGGCCTGCGGTGTCCCGGTGGTCGCCGCCGACGTGCCAGGACTCGAGGCCGTGGTCGCCGGTGGTGGGACGCTCGTTCCCGGCCACGACCCGGTCGACCATGCCCGCGCCGTGTGCGCCTATCTCGACGACCCCGCCCGACGTCGCCAGACGGCCGACGCCGGCCGCCGGACCGCCGACGCCGCCTCCTGGGACCGCGCGGTGGACCGGCTGCTGAGCGTCTACGGTGAGCTCGCCGGCGCCCGCGCCGAGCTCGCCGTGTGAGCAGCGGCGCGGTCCGCGGGCAGGCCGGACGGGCCGGGGCGCTGCCTCGCGCCGTGGCTGGCGACGAAGGGAGGACGTCGTGGACGAGGACCTGCGGACACGGGCGCGCCGGGCGCTGCTCGACACGCTCGCGGCTGCCGAGCTCGACGTGGACGAGGTCGGCGACGACCGCTGGCTGACCATGCTCTCGGGGGAGTGGAAGCGGACCATCCCGCTGCTGCTGGACCTCGAGGAACGCACCCTGAAGGTGACCTCGCTGCTCGCCGGCGTGCCCGACGAGGGGCACGCCGAGGTCTACCGGATCCTGCTGCACAAGAACCAGCGCCCCCTGCCGGTGCACTTCGCCCTCGACGACGAGGGTGACCTGATCCTCACCGGCCGTGTGCCGCTGGCCGCGATCGACGAGCGGGCCGCCGACGAGCTGCTCGGCGCCGTGCTGACGCTCAGCGACGAGACCTTCAACCAGGTGCTGCGAGCCGGGTTCGCGAGCTACCTGGACGTCGAACAGCGCTGGCGCGCCAAGAACGGCATGCCACCGAATCCGGTCGGCGAGCCACGCCACACCTGACCGGCCCGCGGAGCTGGGGCCCGGCCACCGGTGCCGGGGCGTCGCGACCGCGGGCGCCTGGCGCGAGCGCCGTTAGCCTGTCGAGGTCCGATCGGCGACGCGAGGAGCATCCGTGGACGGCACGCTGGCGATCATCGGGACCGGCCGCCTGGGCGAGGCGCTGCTGCGGGGGCTGCTGTCCTCGGGCTGGATCACCCCCTCGCAGGTCGTGGCGACGGCGCGCCGGGAGGAGCGCTGCGCCGAGCTCGCCGACGCCCACGGTGTGAAGGCCACCACCGACAACCGGGCGGCGATCGAGGTCGCGGACGTGGTGCTGCTCGCTCTCAAGCCGCAGGCGATGCTCGGGGTGGTCGGTGCGGTGGCCGACGCGTTCCACCCGGAGCAGACGGTGATCAGCGTCGCGGCCGGGACGCCGACCTCGGCGCTGCAGGACGCCACGCCCGAGGGCATCCCGATCGTGCGGGTGATGACCAACACGCCGGTGCAGGTCGACGAGGCCATGTCGGTCGTCTCCGGCGGCACCCATGCGGGGGAACGCGACCTCGCGCTGGCCGAGGAGATCTTCTCGCACGTCGGGCGGGTGGTGCGCATGCCCGAGGAGCACCTGGACTCGGTGACCGCGCTGTCGGGGTCGGGGCCGGCCTACTTCTTCCTGCTCGCCGAGGCGATGATCGACGCGGGCATCCTGCTCGGTCTCCCGCGCGACGTGTCCAGCGAACTGATCATCCAGACCATGGTCGGCAGCGCGAAGATGTTGCGCGACACCGGCCGTCACCCGGTGGAGTTGCGCGAGATGGTCACCTCGCCCGGTGGCACGACGATCGCGGCGATCCGTCAGCTCGAGGCCTCCCGGGTCCGCGCGGCGTTCCTCGACGCCATCGAGGCCGCCAAGCTCCGCGGCGAACAGCTCGCCCGCGGCGAGTGACCGCTCGCAGGACCCGCCCGGTGGCAGCGGGCGACGAGTGGGCGCAGCGAGCGAGACGGGGGACCCGCCGCGTCTCGAAGGACCGGGATAGGCGCTGGCCGCTCGACCTGGTGAACGACTCCTACGACCGCGGTGGTAGCGTCCGGCCCTTCGGACCCGGTCTGGCCGGATCGGGCGACGTCAGCCCCTGGAACCGACCCGGAAAGGCAGTCGCGTGAGCGAGCCGCTCGTCGTCATGGACGGCGTCAACAAGTGGTTCGGTGACCTCCACGTGCTGCAGGACATCGACCTCAACGTCGACCGACGTGAGGTCGTGGTCGTCATCGGGCCGTCGGGCTCGGGCAAGTCCACCCTGTGTCGCACCATCAACCGGCTCGAGCCGATCGACCAGGGACGCATCCTGATCGACGGGGAGCCGCTCCCGGCCGAAGGCAAGGAGCTGGCCCGGCTGCGTGCCGACGTCGGGATGGTGTTCCAGTCCTTCAACCTGTTCGCGCACAAGTCGATCCTGCAGAACGTCACGCTCGGGCCGGTCAAGGTCCGGGGCAAGAGCAAGCAGGAGGCCGAGGCGCGGGCGATGGAGCTGCTCGAGCGCGTCGGCATCGCCAACCAGGCCGACAAGATGCCGGCGCAGCTGTCAGGTGGTCAGCAGCAGCGCGTCGCGATCGCCCGCGCGCTCGCGATGGACCCCAAGGTCATGCTGTTCGACGAGCCGACCTCGGCGCTCGACCCGGAGATGATCTCCGAGGTGCTCGACGTCATGCTCGAGCTCGCCTCGGAGGGCACCACGATGGTCGTGGTCACCCACGAGATGGGCTTCGCCCGTTCGGCCGCGCGACGCGTGGTGTTCATGGACGGCGGTCGGATCGTGGAGGAGAACACCCCCGAGGCGTTCTTCAACGATCCGCAGACCGCGCGGGCCCAGGACTTCCTGTCCAAGATCCTCAACCACTGACCCCCACGGGGGACGACGTGTCGCGGCGCGCCGGGGGCGCGGGCGGCCAACTGGAGGGAACACGATGAAGATGCACACCAAGCGTTGGCGCATCGCGGCCGCCCTGGCCGCGGCCGCGCTGGCCACCACCGCCTGTGGCGGCGACGACGCCGGTGACGACGGCGCCGACACCGGTGGCGAGACCACCGACACCGACACCGACACGGACACCGACACGGACACCGACACCGACGCCACCGGCGACGAAGGTGGCGAGGCGGCGGCCGACGGCGAGTTCGAAGCGGGCTCGACGATGGCGGAGATCCAGGAGGCCGGGGTCCTGCGCGTCGGCGTGAAGTACGACCAGCCGCTGTTCGGCGTCCAGACGCCCGGTGGCGTCGAGGGCTTCGACGCGGAGATCGCCCGGCTGATCGCCGAGGGCATCTTCGGTGAGGGCGGCGGCGACAACATCGAGTGGTCCGAGGCCGTCTCGGCCGTCCGCGAGGACGTCCTCGAGAGCGACTCCGTCGACATCGTGGTGGCGACCTACACCATCAACGACGAGCGCAAGGAGCGGGTCGGCTTCGCGGGCCCGTACTACGTCGCCGGTCAGGACATCATGGTCGCCGCCGGGAACCCGGAGGGGATCAACGGCGTCGAGGACCTCGACGGACAGCCGGTCTGCTCGGTCGAGGGTTCGACCTCCATCGACAACCTGCGCGAGATGGCGCCGGAGGCCGAGGTCGTCGCGCTCGACACCTACTCCGCCTGCGCCGAGGAGCTCGAGCAGGGGCGCGTGAACGCGGTCACCACCGACAACGTGATCCTCATCGGTCTGATCGACGAGAACCCCGACGCGTTCGAGCTGGTCGACAACCCGTTCACGGAGGAGCCCTACGGCATCGGTGTCCAGCAGGACGCCGACGACTTCCGCGACTGGATCAACGACCGGCTCGAGGAGATCTACGAGTCGAGCGAGTGGGAGCAGGCCTGGAACGACACGGCGGGTGCCGTCGTCGAGGCTCCCGAGCCCCCGGCGGTCGACCGCTACGAGGGCTGATCCTCTCCCTCGGGACGAGTGAACCGGTCCGGGCCGCGGTGGTCACCACCGCGGCCCGGACGCGAAGGACGCGGCACCGGCGGCACAGGAGGGCGGGGTGGGAATCTTCGAGCTCATGGGCGAGTACCAGGACGCCCTCGTCGAGGGCACCCTCATCACGCTGCGCATGGCCGTGCTCTCCTATCTGCTGGCGTTCGTCGTCGGCAACGTCGTCGCCGGATGCCGGGTCTCGCCGGTTCCGGTGCTGCAGCGGTTCGCGATGGCCTACGTGTCGCTGTTCCGCAACACGCCACTGATCGTCCTGGGCATCCTGGTGTGGGTGGGTGGCGGCCGGGCCGGGTGGCCTTTCGGTCGGCTGACGACCGCGATCGTCGTGCTCGGCCTCTACACCGGGGCGTACGTGGCCGAGTCCCTGCGCTCGGGCATCAACGCGGTGCCGGTCGGTCAGGCCGAGGCGGCGCGCGCGATCGGACTGGGCTTCAGCCAGGTCCTCGGTCAGATCGTGCTCCCGCAGGCGATCCGGACGGTGGTCCCGCCGCTGGGAAATCTCTGGATCGCCAACCTCAAGAACACGTCGGTCTTCCTGGTGATCGGCATCGACGAGCTGACCCGGGTGGGCCGCATCGTCGGCAGCAACATCGCCAACTACGTCAATGCCTTCACCGTGATCGCGCTGATCTACCTGGCGCTGGTGTACGGCTCGGCCCAGATCATCGGCTGGATCGAGCGACGTGTGGCGATCGCCCGATGAGCGGCGTCCCCACGACGACGACCCACGGCCGGGTGGCGGAGGTGGATCGATGAGCAGCGTGCTCACCGAGGAGCTCGGTCCGCGCGGCCGACAGCGCGTGCGGGTCGCCACCTGGGCCGCGAGCGCACTGCTGCTGGCCTTCCTGGTGTGGCTGGTCGCCCGCCTGCACGCCGAGGGCCAGTTCGCCGGCCGCCTCTGGGAACAGTTCCTGGACTTCGAGACCGAGTGGCCGCAGTTCCTGCTCAGCGGCGCGTGGGGGACCGTGCGTGCGGCCGTGGGTGCGATGGTGATCGCGTCGGTCGTCGGACTCTTCCTCGCGCTCGGCCGGCTCTCGCGGGCCGCTCCCGTGCGCTTCGTCAGCGGGCTGATCGTGGACGTCTTCCGCGGCCCGCCCGTGCTGCTGTGGATCTTCTTCTCGTGGCTGGCGTTGCCGCAGTTGCTGCCGGCGACGATCGGCAACGCGATCTCGCGGCAGCCGCTGTACGCGTTGATCATCGGCCTGAGCGCCTACAACATGGCGGTGCTCGCCGAGATCTACCGGGCCGGCATCCTGTCGTTGGACCGGGGGCAGCGCGAGGCCGGCATGGCGGTCGGGCTGACGCATCGGCAGAACCTGTGGATCGTGATCCTGCCGCAGGCGCTGCGCCGGATGATCCCGGCCATCATCGCCCAGCTGGCGACCCTGACCAAGGACACCGCGCTCGGCTACATCGTCACGGTCGGTGACGACATCATGGGGCGGGCGCGCAGTTTCGCGCAGGGCGGACCGAGCAACGACCTGCAGACCTACTTCGTGGTCGGGGTCCTGTACTTCGTCATCGTGTGGGGACTGACCCGACTGGCCGGCCGCCTGGAGGTCAAGCAGCGCCGCACGCTGGGTGGTCCCGGCGTCCAGGTGGGCGGTGGCGAGGCGGACCTCGACGCGCTCGTCGACGAGGACGCGACCGAGGTCAAGGACTGACCGGCGTCGTCAGCGCCGTCAGCGGGTGAAGGTGGCCACCGTCTCGACGTGATGGGTCATCGGGAACAGGTCGAGCGGGACCGCCCGCTCGAGCCGGTAGCCCCCGGCGACCAGGGCCCGGGCGTCACGTGCGAGCGCCGCCGGGTCGCAGGCGACGTAGACGATCGTCGCCGGTGCGGCCGCGACCAGGGCGTCGACGACGTCCTCGCCCGCTCCGGTGCGCGGTGGGTCGAGCACGACCACGTCCGGCGGGTCGCTCGGACCCTCGCCGCGTCGTGCGGCGCGCAGGAACCGGTGCACCGGCTCGTGCACCACCGTGAGCGCCTGACCGGCGTCTGCGGCGTTGCGCCGGGACCACTCGGCGGCCGACTCGTGGCCCTCGACGGCGACGACCTCGGCACCGGCGGCCGCCAGCGGCAGCGACAGCAGCCCGACCCCGGCATACAGGTCCCACACCAGCGGTGCGTCGACGGGTGCGACCGCGTCGACGACGGTGTCGACCAGCGCGGCGGCACCGGCCGAGTTGTTCTGGAAGAACGAGGTGGCGTCGAACCGGAACCGGTGGCCGGCGACCGCTTCGGTGAGCACCCCGTCACCGCGCATGGTCACGACCGCGCCGTCGGGTTGTTCGAGCAACAGCGAGAAGTCGCCGTCCGGCAGGTCGAGACCGCCCGGTCCGGGGGTCAGCACCACTGCCCGGGTGGCGCCGTGGGCACGGACGGTCACCTCGGCGGCGCTGGTCGGGGCGACCGCGTGGGCGATCTCGACGACGTCGGGCGACAGGGCCGTGCAGCCCTCGGCCGGTAGCAGGTCGTGACTGCCGGGCAGGAAGAAGCCGAGGCGGCCCGTGTCCGGCGCGACGTGGAAGCGGGCGCGGTTGCGGTAGCCGGTGGCGGGTCCGACCTCGCGGGCGTCGGCGACCGGCGGCTCGCTCATGCTGCCGAGCCGTTCGAGCTGCTCGCGCACGACCCGGGTCTTGAGCCGCAGCTGCCCCGCCGGGGTGACGTGTTCGAGGTCGCAGCCGCCGCACCGGTGGCGTTGCGGATGGTCGGCCGACGCCCGGCCGGGGCCCGGCGTGACGACCTCGACCAGCTCGGCCCGGGCCCAGCGCTTGCGGTCGTCGACCACGCGCAGCGCGACGGTCTCCCCGGGCAGGGCGCCGGGGACGAACACGGCCTTGCCCTCGAGTCGCGCGACCCCTTCGCCGCCGTGGGTGAACCCGTCGACCGCGACCGTCTGGACCTCGCGGGGGAGCGGAACGCGCTTGGCCCGGCTCATGCGGCCACCTCGGCGGGCGACCACGACCGCGTGCCACCGGCTCCGGCGGCGGCCGCGTCGCCGGGCACGTCGTCGTCGGGCACGTCGTCCTCGACGGGTGTCGCCCCGAGCGCGGTCTCGATCGCGGTCTGGGCGACCTCGAGGTGGGCGGCGGCGCGCTCGGCGTACTGGGTCACGTCGTCGACCGATCGGGCCTCGGCGGCCAGCAGTGTCCAGGCGATGGCACGGGTGCCCTCGCCGGCGAGCTCGAAGACGGCCCGCTCGGTGGCCTCGACCGTGTCGGTGTCGCGCACGCTCTGCTCGACCGTGGCCAGCACGCCGGCCGGGTCGCGCTGCCAGGCGCCGAGGTCACCGGCCAGCGGGTCCCGCAGCGCCTCGGCGACCTCACGACCGACGGTGCCGCCGGCGTCGTTGGCGCTGGTGAGCGTCAGCGTCAGCGCGTCGTCGACCTCGCCGCCGCCGCCGCGTTCCTCGACGGTCGTCGCGGGGAACACCGGCGCGGAGTCGACCTCGCCACGCCCCGCACCGTCGATGAGGTACGCCAGCGCCTGCCCGGCGGCGGCACGCGCGGCGCCGACCTGCGACGCCTCGCTGGCCTCGTGCAGCAGGTCCCGTGCCCGGGTCAGCGAACGAAGGAGGTCGTCGGTGGCGGCGACGAGCTCCTCGCGTTGCGGGCTGGGTGCCGGCTCGGCGTCGGGTGCCTCCGCGCCATCGGCGCTGGGCTGCTCGGGCAGGTCGGGTTCGGCGCATCCGAACGACCCTGCGGCGAGCAGGGCGGCGAGCAGGAGGGTCGGGGGGCGCACGTCGGTCATCGTGGCGGACGTCGTGCGGCGTCCGCCACCTGGCCGTTCCGTCCGCCGGGGCGAGCCTCGTCGTCGGCGCCGGCCTCGTCGTGCGGGAGGGGCCGGTTGCCCGGGTGGCCGAGCACGGCGATCCAACCGTCGCGTTCCCGCAGGTCGTCGACGACCAGTCCGGCGTCGGCGAGTGGGCGCAGCGCGACGTCGCGGCGCTCGTCGGTGATGCCGCTGAGCACCACGGCCCGCTCGGCGCCGGCGACGAGGTCGGCGGCCAGGTCGGCGACGACGTCGGTCACCAGGTTCGCGACCACGACGTCGAAGCTGCCCGCGAGCGCGTCCACGCTGCCGACGGCGAGCTCCAGCGTCACCCCGTTGCGGCGGGCGTTGTCCGCGGTGACCTCGATCGCGTCCGAGTCGATGTCGACCGCGACCACCTCGGCGCCCAGCCGGGCGGCGGCGATCGCCAGGATGCCGGTGCCGCACCCCACGTCGGCGACGCGCGCCCCGGCGAGGTCGAGGCCGTCGAGCAGTTCCAGGCACAGCGTGGTGGTCGCGTGGTGGCCGCTGCCGAACGCCCGACCCGGATCGAGGACGAGGGTGAGCTCGTCGGGGGCCGGGGTGTGGCCGTCGGCGAGCCAGGTCGGCACGACGCGGAACCGGCCGGCGCTGACCGGGACGATGCCGGCCTTCCACTCGGCCTGCCAGTCACGGTCGGGCTCGTCGACCCACGACCCGCCGGCGGGCACGGCGTCGGTGCGGGCGGGGAACCAGGCGACGAGCGCGGCCGGCCGCTCCCACACGCCCAACGCCCCGGCGGCCCACAGGTGCGCCGCGAGCAGGTCCGCCTCGGCCGGATCACTCGGCAGCTCGTAGCGGGCGGTGCCACGGCCGCCGGTCGGCGGGGTCATCGGACATCCCTCGGACCGTCGGCGGACAGGAAGCGGCCCCGTGCGACGGGGGGACACACGGGGCCGCGGCAGCCCTCGCGGGCCGCGGCGCGGATACTACACCGACCGGATGTCGACGTCCCTCAGTTGCGTCCGTTCGGTTCCGGGCCCGGCTCGTCGCCGGCGTCGGCGTCCGCTGAGCGCTCGGCAGCGTCCGGGCGGGAGTGTGGTGCCGTGTCGGTGCCGTCGAGCAGTCCGGCGAACGACCCGTTGGGGCCGGACTCCAGCAGGTGGTGGTGGAGTACGTCGTACTCCTCGCCGGACGCGTTGAGGAGGGCGGTCACGATCGCGACCGCCGGGATGGCCAGCAGCGCCCCGGTCGCGCCGGCCAGCGCACCGCCGGCCAGCACCGACAGGAACGCGATCGCCGGGTGCAGTTGCAGCGTCGAGGCCGTGATGCGCGGCACCACGAGGTAGTTCTCGACCTGCTGGTAGACCACGATCGCGGCCAGTACCCACACCGCCTGGCCGCCGGACTCGGCCAACGCCACCACCAGCGGCAGGGCGCCGGCCAGATAGGTGCCGATCGCGGGGATCAGCGAGGAGATCAACCCGACCCAGATGCCGAGCGCGAGCGCGTAGTCGACGCCGATGACGGTGAACGCCGCGACGTGGAACACCGCCGAGGCGACCGCCGTCAGCACGCGGCTGTAGACGTACCCGCCGGTCTTGGCGATGGCCAGTTCCCACAGGCCGAGCACCCGGACCTGGTCGCGCGGCTCGAGGCGGCTGGCCAGTCGTTGGCGCAGCTTGGGGCCGTCGGCGACGAGGTAGAAGGTCACGAGCAGCGCGGTGGCGGCCTGGAACAGCCCGCCGAGCACGGTCTGGCCGAACCCGACCGCACCGCGTCCCACGACCGCCGCCGATCCGGCCACGCGCTGCGGCAGGGCCTGCTGCTGCTCGTCGAGCCACTCCGCCACGCCCTCACCGAGGTCGGCCGGCAGCAGTTCGGTCGAGCGGTCGGCGAGGTCGCCCAGCAGGGTCGGCCCGGCGGCCACGAGGTTGCGGGCCTGGTCGACCACCAGGTTGGTCATCGCCGCCAGGAAGCCCCCGAAGAGCAGCAACGCCACGAAGAACACCACCCAGGTGCCCAGCCCCCGGCGCACGCCGCGACGGGCCATCCACTGCACGGCCGGCTCCATGGCGAACGACAGGAACAGGGACACCACCACGATGACCAGCAGGCCCTGGATGCGTCCGAGCACCGCGGTCGCGCCCTGGGCGAGCAGCAGGCCGAGGCCGACCCCGATCGCGATCGGCAGGGTGCGTCCCGACACCCAGTTGCGCGGTCGCCAGGTCAACGGGTCCGCGGCGAGCCCGCGCCGGGGGCCCTCCGCGTCGGTGGCGCGTCGGCGGAAGGGAGGCGGGTGTGCTCCGCTCGGCGTGGGCTGCTCGTCCATCCCGCCGAGCCTAGGTCCTGGCCGGCCCGGGCGAGCACCGGGGTGGCGTCCCGACGCCGGTAGGCTCGCGCGCCGTGACGTCGTCCCGCCCCGTCGTGTCGGAAAGCCAACGACCGTGCCCGAGCCGCCCTCCATCGAGATCCGGGGGCTGACCAAACGCTACGGGCGCACCACCGCCGTGGACGGTCTCGACCTCGAGGTGGCCCGTGGGGAGACCCTGGCGCTGCTGGGCCCCAACGGCGCCGGCAAGACCACGACCGTCGAGTGCTGCGAGGGGTTCCGTCGTCCCGACGCCGGCACCGTGCGGGTCCTGGGGCTCGATCCGCACCGCGACGGCGCGCGGTTGCGCCCGCGGGTGGGGCTGATGCTGCAGGAGGGCGGCGTCTATCCGATGGCGCGTCCGGCCGAGGTGCTGCGGTTGTTCGCCAGCTACTACGCCCAACCGCTCGACCCCGAGGCCCTGCTCGAACGGGTCGGGCTCGACGACGCCCGCCGGACCCGGTTCCGGGACCTGTCGGGCGGCCAGAAGCAGCGCCTGTCGCTCGCGCTGGCGCTGATCGGGCGTCCGGAGGTGGTGTTCCTCGACGAGCCGACCGCCGGGCTGGACCCGGCCGCGCGGCGGCTGACCTGGGAGCACGTGCGGGAGCTGCAGGGCCAGGGGGTGTCGGTGGTGCTGACGACCCACCTGCTCGACGAGGCCGAACAGCTCGCGGACCGGGTCGCGATCGTCGACCGTGGCCGCTTGGTGGCCGAGGGCACTCCCGACGAGCTCACCACCGGCGAGTGGGGCGAGCTCGAGTTCTCCGCCCGCGCCGGCCTCGACGTCGCCGTCCTCGGCACCGCGATCGAGGCCGCGGTGTCCGAGCTGCGGCCGGGCCGGTACGTGGTGCACGCGCCGAACTCGCCGCGCCTGGTCGCGGCGCTGGCGAGCTGGCTGGCCGACCACGACGTCGCGCTCGGGCACCTGCAGGCCGGCCGCGTCAGCCTCGAGGAGGTCTTCCTGCGGCTGACCGAGGAGGAGCGGCCGTGACCCGCCCGGCACCGGAGGCCGGCACGGTCGACCGGCGCACCCCGCTGGCGCGCGCCGTGCTGGCGCAGGCCGCGATGGAGTTGCGGCTGCTGCTGCGCTCGGGCGAGTCGTTGCTCGTCACCCTGGGCATCCCGCTGGGCATCCTCGGGTTCTTCTCGGTGGTCGAGGTGCTCCCGACCGGGGACGTGCCCGCCGTCGAGTTCCTCGTGCCGGGGGCGCTGGCGATCTCGGTCGCGGCGACCGGCCTGGTCGCGGTCGCGATCCAGACCGCCTTCGAGCGCAAGTACGGGGTGCTCAAGCGGCTGGGCGGGACGCCCCTGCCGCGGTGGGGCTTCCTGGTCGCCAAGGGGTTGGCGGTGGCGTGCGTGCTGGCCGTGCAGGCGGTCCTGGTCGTCGCCCTCGCGGTCGGCGCCCTGGGTTGGTCGCCACAGGGCGGGGCGCTGCTCGCCCCGGTGGCGGTGCTGGTCGGCGCGATCACGTTCACGGCGCTCGGACTGCTCATGGCCGGGACGCTGCGCGCGGAGGCCACGCTCGCGCTGTCCAACGCGTTGTTCCTCGTGCTGCTGGTGGTCAGCGGGGTCGCCTTCGACGCCGACGCGCTACCGGCGACCCTGGCCGCGATCGGCCGGGCGCTGCCGGTCGGGGCGCTCGGCGAGGTGCTGCGCGCCGCCTTCGCCGGCGAGGGACTGGCGGGTGGCGCATTGGCCGTGGTGGCCGGCTGGGGCGCCGTGGCGGTCGCCCTGGCGGCGCGCCGCTTCCGCTGGGAACCCTGAGCGCGACGCGGTGCCGATCGCTGTCGACCCCGGCAGCGCGCGTCGCGCCGGCCCGGTTGGGTGGCGCTCCGGCCGAACGGCTACCCTCCGCGTCCGAGGAGGGCCGCCGGGACCACGGTGGCTCCCTCCTCCATGGCACGGCAGTCGCGCACCGTCCGGCGGCCGTGCGGTCCCGGGCTTCACCGCCCCGGAGGACGAATCTCTTGCGACCCGTGAGGAGAGCCACGTTGCGCGACCGGACCGCCACGCGCGCCGCGACGCGTCGTCGGACACGGGGGACCCTGGTCCTCGTGCTGGCCCTGGGCCTGGTGCTGTCCGCCTGCACCGCCCCACAGAGCGCGCTGGACCCGGCGGGTCCCTACGCGCAGGACCCGCACGACCTGATCCGCCCCGTCTTCGCGATCGCGCTGTTCGTCTTCGTCCTGGTGCAGGGCCTGATCATCTATGCGGTGATCAAGTTCCGCAAGCGGCCCGACGACGACGGGTCCCTGCCGGTCCAGGTGCACGGCAACACCCGCCTGGAGATCTTCTGGACCGTCGTGCCGGCCCTGATCCTGGCCTTCATCGCGGTTCCCACGGTGCAGATGATCTTCTCCACCATGGACGAGCCCGACGGTGAGTTCCTCACGGTCGAGGTCATCGGGCACCGCTGGTGGTGGGAGTTCTACTACCCCGACTACGACATCTACTCCGCCAACGAGATCGTCATCCCGGTCGACACCCCGGTGCGGCTCGAGATGACGGCGAGCGACCCGGGTCGCAGCGCCGACCTCGGGGTCATCCACTCGTTCTGGATCCCCGCCTGGGCCGGCAAGCAGGACGTCGTTCCCGGGCAGACCACGTTCCTCAACATCCAGGCCGACGCGGCCGGGCGGTACCTCGGGCAGTGCGCCGAGTACTGCGGCCTGAGCCACGTCAACATGCGTATCCGTGGCGAGTCGATGGAACCGGCCGACTTCGAGGCCTGGGTCGAGAACCAGCAGTCCCCGGCCGTGGTGCCCGAGGACGGCCTCGCCGCCCAGGGTGCCGAACTGTTCGGCGCCAGCTTCGACACCGACATCGGTCAGCGCAGCTGCGCCGCCTGCCACCAGATCTGGGACGGCGAGGGCGCACGCAACCCGGGTGTCGGCCCGGACCTGACCCACTTCGCCAGCCGTGAGGAGTTCGCCGGTGCGATCTTCCCGGTCGACGAGGAGCACCTGCGCGAGTGGCTGCGTGACCCGCCCGCGATGAAGCCGATGCAGCCCCAGAACCAGGTCGGCATGCCCAACCTCAACCTCTCCGAGGAAGAGATCGACGCCCTGGTCGCCTACATGCTGGCACTGGAGTGATCCGCCGCACCATCAGCTGACGGTGGCGCCGGCCCGAGACGACCCCGGGCCGGCGGCGAACACGAGGAACCACGATGTCGCACAGCACGACGACCGGCCGCCGGAGCGTGTTCTCGCGCCCGAGCGCCGAGACCGGCTTCTCGAGCTGGATCACCACGACCGATCACAAGAAGATCGGCATCATGTACTTCTTCACCGTCCTGGTGTTCTTCTTCCTGGGCGGGGTCGAGTCGGGTCTGATCCGCGCGCAGCTGGCTCAGGCCGAGCAGTCGCTGGTGACGGCCGAGATCTACAACCAGGCCTTCACGATGCACGGCATCACGATGGTCTTCCTCGTCGTCATGCCGCTCTCCGCCGCCTTCTTCAACTACCTCATCCCGCTGCAGATCGGGGCCCGGGACGTCGCCTTCCCGCGCCTGAACGCGTTCAGCTACTGGATGTACCTGTTCGGCGGGATCTTCCTGTACTCGTCGTTCCTCCTCGGCGGTGCGCCCAACGGCTCGTGGGTGGGCTACGCGCCGCTGTCGGTCGACTCCGTGTCCAACATGGCGTTCTACGCCGTGGGACTGCAGTTGCTCGGGGTCAGCTCCCTGTCGGCGGCCGTGAACTTCATCACCACCATCCTGAACATGCGCGCGCCCGGCATGACCTTCATGCGCATGCCGATGTTCATCTGGATGTCGCTGGTCACCAACTTCCTGCTGCTGTTCGCGCTGCCGATCATCGCGGTCGCGCTGTTCATGCTGCAGTTCGACACCGTGTTCGGGGCGCAGTTCTTCAATCCCGCCACCGGCGGTGACCCGATCCTCTGGCAGCACCTGTTCTGGCTGTTCGGGCACCCCGAGGTCTACATCATGATCCTCCCCGCGATGGGGATCGTGTCCGAGATCCTGCCGGTCTTCAGCCGCAAGCCGCTGTTCGGCTACGCCGCGGTCGCCTTCGCCGGCGCTGCCATCGGCTTCATCGGCTTCGGGGTGTGGGCGCACCACATGTTCACGTCCTCGATCGGCCCGGTCGCCCGCTCGGCGTTCGCGCTCTCGACGATGTTCATCGCCGTGCCGACCGGCATCAAGATCTTCAACTGGGTCTTCACGATGTGGGGCGGCAAGCTGCGCTTCACGACCCCGATGCTGTTCTCCATCGGGTTCGTGTCGATGTTCACCATCGGCGGGCTGTCGGGCGTCACCCACTCGATCGTGCCCCACAACGCGCAGCAGCACGACACCTACTACGTGGTCGCGCACTTCCACTACGTGCTGTTCGGTGGCGCGCTGTTCGGCCTGATCGCCGGGATCTACTACTGGTTCCCGAAGGTCACCGGCAGGCTGATGAGCGAGAAGCTGGGCAAGGTGCACTTCTGGACCTGGCTGCTCGGCTTCAACCTCACGTTCGGCCCGATGCACATGTCGGGTCTGCTCGGCCAGCCGCGCCGCACCGCGATCCTGCCGGGCGAACTGGGCGCGACGGTGGAGCTGTACAACCTGCTCAGCACGGCGGGTCTGCTGGTCCTGGTCGTCTCGGCGCTGCTGTTCCTCTACAACCTGCTGACCTCGATCAAGTCGGGCGTCGCCTCGGGCCCCGACCCGTGGGACGCGCGCACGTTGGAGTGGCTGTCGGCCTCGCCGCCGAAGGTGCACAACTTCGACGCGATCCCCAACGTCAGCCACCGCGACGAGTTCTGGCACCGCAAGTACGCCGAGGACGAGTCGGGACGTCCGGTCGCCGTGCCGGCCGGGGCATCGCACGACCACGTCGCCGACGCCGACGACCGCGTGGCTGCTGCTGGTGACGGCACGGACGCGGCGCACGACGGACACGACGGCGGCGAGCACATCCACATGCCCGACCCGTCGTACTGGCCGCTGGTGATGTGCCTCGGGTTCTTCCCGATGGCGTACGGCCTGATCGGTCCGACGCCGTGGCTGATCGCGATCGGCCTGGTCTGGGTCGTCGTCGGGTACTTCGGCTGGATCATCGAGCCGGTGGCCGAGGGCGACGACGACGACCCGATCGTCGAGGACCCGGCCGCGCCGCGCTCCGGCGTCGCCGCCCACTGACGCGACCACCTCCCCAAGCGAAACGACACCGCCGGGGTCGTCCAGGACGATCCCGGCGGGTGCACACACCGGAAGGCGACAGACGTGGCGGCAGGCGTGCACGAGACCACCCTGGGTCTCGACCACCGCAAGCTGGCGATGTGGGTGTTCCTCGGCTCGGAGTTCCTGTTCTTCGGGGCCTTCGTGTCGGCGTACCTGCTCTACCTGGACGCCACCGCCGGCGGGCCGGGCGTCGAGATCTTCGACATCCCCTTCACCTCCATCAGCTCGTTCGTCCTGCTGATGAGCTCGCTGACGATGGTGCTGGCCCACAACGCCCACATGCGTCGGGACATGCGACGCATGCGCCTGTGGATCCTGGCCACCGCCGGGCAGGGCGCGGTGTTCCTCGGCGGACAGGTGTTCGAGTTCACAGTCTTCTACCGCGAGGGACTCGACCTCACCGCGTCGCCGTTCGCGTCGGGCTTCTTCGTGTTGACCGGTTTCCACGGCCTGCACGTGTTCGTCGGCATCCTGCTGCTGCTGAGCCTGTACTCGCTCTCGCTCACGGGCAAGATCAAGCCGAACCAGGACCTCAAGACCGAGATGGTCGGCCTGTACTGGCACTTCGTCGACATCATCTGGGTCATCATCTTCACCGTCGTCTACCTGATCCCGGAACTCGCGATGGTGGACTGACGCCCGCGGCGTCCCCACCACGACTGACGAGGAAGCGCGATGACCACCACCGAGACGCACGGACCGGAGCAGGCCTCCGGTCACGACGACCATCACCCCGGCCCCCGCGACTACGTCCGCATCGCCATCATCCTGGCGATCCTGACGGCACTCGAGGTCTCGACGTACTTCGTGGACTTCGGCGCGCTGGGCATCCCGCTGCTGATCGTGCTGATGATCGTCAAGTTCATCATGGTGGCCGGGTTCTTCATGCACCTGCGCTTCGACACCAAGCTCTACAGCCGGTTCCTGTACGGCGGCCTGCTGCTGGCGGTCTCGCTCTACACCGCCACGCTGGTCGTGATGTTCTTCGACCAGGCCCCCACCGTCTGATCCCGCTGCCCGTTCGCGCAAAGGCCATCTCGACGTGAAGACCGAGTTCCGCAACCGGGTGTTCCTCCCGATCGTGCTGCCGCTCGCGATCCTGGGCTGCATGGCGCTGTTCATCGGTGCGGTCGCGGCGATCCTGCTCTTCAACACCCACGAGGGTGCGCTGGCGATCGCGGCGGTGGCCGCGGCCGGCATCCTGCTCACGGTGTCGCTGGCGACCTCGCAGGAGCGCCTGGACACGCCGCGGCGCGCCGTGGTCGCGTTCGCCGCGGTCGTGCCGTTCGCGTTGGGCGGTGCCTACGCCGCCGGTCTGCTCGGCGACATCGCCGACGAGGACCGCAACATCAACGCCGAGCCCTTGCTCGTCGTCCCCGACGACGCGCCCATCATCGCGGCCGAGAACTCACTCGACTTCTGCATCCCGACCGACGCCGGCTGCGAGGACGCCGACCTGTGGGAGGTCACCCCGTCCGAGCAGGGCGAGACGCTCGTGTTCGTCTTCGACAACCGGGAGTCGGGCGTGCAGCACAACGTCGTCATCACCGAACTCGAGGGTGACGTGGACGACCCGGCACCGACCGGGGAGGAGTTCGTCTCCTCGACGCTGGTCTCCGGACCGGTGCTCGACCCCTACGTCGACGACGAACTCAGGTGGGAGGACCTGCCGGAGCAGTGGTTCTTCTACTGCGAGATCCACCCGAACATGAACGGCGTGGGCACGGTCGTCGCCGAGGGCTGAGCGGCCGCTGCTCCCTCCTGCTCGAGCCGACCTGCGGGTCGGCTCGACGCATCCGGTGCCACCGCGCTGCGTCCCGTGGCCGGGGCGGGTGAGGCGCCCGACCGGGGCGACGGGGCGGCCGCACGCGACGCCGCGCCCGACGGGGTGAGGGTGAGCACCACCCGGGGGGCGAGCACGAGCCAGTGCCGTCCGTCCTCGGCCGCGACCAGGCCGTAGGCCTCGTCGCCCACGTCGGCGAGATGCCGTCCGCTCGCCGCGTCGTGCAGGTTCGCGACGCGTCGGGCGCGTCCGACGCCGGGTACCACGACCAGTTCGCCGTGCAGCGACGCCCCGACGCGTCGGCCGCCGAGCGGTCGTGGCGCCGGGCGTCGACCCAGCAGTTCGCCGGTGTCGCGGTCGAGGTCCAGTTCGTCCCCCGTGCTGCTCAAGGTCGTGACGACGTCCCCGTCGATGCGGAAGCCGTTGCAGCAGCCCCGTCCCTCCTCGAGCTGGGCCTGCCACGACCGACCGTCGGCGTCGAGGTAGGCCACGCCGTCGTCGTCCGCCCACAGCGCGACGCCGTCGCGCAGGTACAGCCCGACGACGGGCGACTCGAGCCGTCGCACGATCCGGCCGTCGGTGGCGTCGACCACCAGCCCACCGCCCTGCCCGAGCATCACCACGCGTGGACCCAACGGCTGGGGGGTCGCACCTGGCAGCCCGGTCTCCAGCCGCCAGCGTTCGGTGCCGTCCGCCGGGTCGAGCGCCCACAGGGTGCCCTCGGTGTCCTGCAGGACCGGGCCGCGGTCGGTGAGGGCCACGTTGGCGGCCTCCGCCTGCCACCCGAGCGAGCCCCGCGTGGCGTCCACGGTCAGCAGCAGCACCGAGGACCGGAGACCGTCGCGGGTGCGCACGGCCACGTGCCAGTCGGTGCCCTCGGCGCGGGCGGCGCGCACCGACACGGCGCCCGGGACCTCGAGTGACCAGCCCGGGTCACCGCTCGCCGCGTCGAGGGAGCCCAGCATCCCGTCCGGTCCCACCGTGACGACCGCGTCCCCGGTCCCCTCGACGGCGACCACCGTGCGGGCGCCGGTCGACGCCAGGGGCCGTGTCGCCGTCCACCGCCGGGTGCCCGCGGCCACCTCGAAGCCGGCCAGACCGTCGACGGTCACCGCCACGAGATGTCCGGCCGGCGTGATGGCGGGACGTCCCGCGTCCGGCGGGGGATCGGGCAACGACCACCGGTGGCAGGCGTCCTCGACCCGGCAGCGCAGCACCGCGTCGGCGAGGTCGACCGGTGGCGAGCCGACGCCGGGTTCGTCGGTGGACGGTGAGGGATCCGCCGGCGACGGCTCGGGCAGGGTCACCGTGGCGTCCGGCGGTGCACCTCCCGGTGACGTCGGCAGCCCTGCCGACACGGCCAGGCCGCCGAGCACGACCGCGACGCCGGCGCCCAGCGTCAGCAGGCCGGGGATGGTCGCGCGGCCCGTGCGCCGCACCGGCGGCCGGGCCGCGGCGAGCACCGCTCCGCAGCGACCACAGAAGCGGGCGCGCCGAGCCGGCCAGGTGTGCTGGCACACGGGGCAGCGGCGGGTGCCCAACTGGGTGTCTTCCGTCGGTCGGGTTCAGGGGGTTCGGGCCCGCTCCCGGGGCGGACCAGGTGGGTGGGGCCGGGGCGCACCAGGTGGGTGGGGCCGGGGCGCATCAGGTGGGTGGGGCCGCCCCGACGCCACCTCGAGGTCCGACGCCGCGACGTTGGGGTACAGGTGCGCCGGAACGGGCAGCCGCGGCCCGCGCTCGTCGACGTCGGCGGTGGAGTCGCCCAGCACGAACAGCCGAACAGGGCCGGTCCCCGGCCCCGGCGTGCTCATGCCGTCGAGACGTCGCGCGCCAGCGGCGGCCGGGAGGCCTCCGTGTCGGCCGGGTCGCCGGGCAGGTCCGGCAGTGGACGCGCCCGCGCCCAGCACGACACTGCGGCGGCCCACACCAGCGCGGCCCCGAGAATGTGCAGCGAGACCAGCCCCTCGGGGATCCCCAGGGCGTACTGCGTGTAGCCGATGGTGCCCTGCAGCAGCTCCAGGCCGAGCAGCACCCGCAACATCGACCGCAGTCGGGGCGGCCCGCTTCGCCAGGTCACCGCGACCAGCGCGACCGTCAGCCCCAGCAGCAGCCACACGGCGTCGGCGTGGGCGATCGCCACGAACCGGATGTCGACCCCCAGGCGCGGGACCTCCGGGTCACCGGCGTGCGGGCCGGCGCCGGTCACGATCGTCCCGAGCACCAGGACGACGGCGGCCACGACGAGCAGGACGGTGGTGGCCCAGCGGATCCCGCTCGAAGCGGGCACCCGGTCGGCGGGATCCCGGGCCGGCGGGCGCACGTACTCGTGCAACGCCACGGCCACCGCGATGAGCACCATCGACAACAGGAAGTGGGCCGCGACCGTCCACGGCGTCAGGCGCAGCAGCACCGTGATGCCCCCCATCACCGCCTGGGCGAGGACACCCAGCGGCAGGGCCCAGCCGAGCAGCCGGATCGGTCGCGGATGCGGTCCGGTCCGCCGCAACTGCACGAACACGGCGATGGCGGCGGCGAGCACCACGAAGGTCAGCAGCCGGTTGCCGAACTCGATCGCCGTCTGCCAGCCGGCGTGGTCGCCGCCGGGCGTCGGTACCAGCTGTCGGCCGTCGCAGGCGGGCCAGGTCGGACAGCCGAGACCGGACCCGGTGACCCGGACCACGCCGCCGGTGAAGACGATGCCGATGTTGGTCACCAACGCGGCCAACGTGAAGCGGCGCAGCAGACGCAGCGAGGCCGGGGCAGGGGAGGTCGCCATGCGCCGAGGGTACCCCTGCCAGCGCGCCTCCAGACCCCCGGGTCGCCGCAGGACCGGAACTACGAATACCCTGGGGTCGGCCCCCTCCGCGCCGTCAACGGACCGCATCGTGTCGACCTCCGCCCCTTCCTCGCGGAACGTCGCCGCTGGCGCCGACACCGTGGTCGCCACACCCGTCGCCGTCCACCGCCGCCGCGCCGTCATCCTGCTCGTGCTGGCGCTGTTCCAGTTCTGGCTGTGGGGCACCCGCATCAACAACCTCGTCCGGGACGCCGGGGACTTCTCGGCCGCGTTCGTGGCCGTCCACGCCGTGCTGTACGCCGCCGCCATCGGTGCCGGCGTCGTGCTCGCCGTGCTGGGGGTGCGCATGTGGCGCGAGGCGCGGGCGCCCGGAGGGCGACCGTGAGCTCCACCGCCTCCGGCCGGGGCGGCGTCACCCCCGGTACCGGCGACGCAACGGCCGCTGGGGACGAACCTCGCGCGGCAGCGGTCGGTCCGATGCACACGGCCGGACGCTACGAGTCCCGGCGGGCGACCCTGCGTCGCTACCTGCTGGTCACCAAGCCGCGCATCATCGAACTGCTGCTGGTCACCACCGTGCCGTCCATGGTGGTCGCCGCGCGCGGCTGGCCGGGTACCTGGCTCGTGATCGCGACCGTGCTCGGCGGAACGATGTCGGCCGGCAGCGCCAACGCGCTCAACAACGAGATCGACCGCGACATCGACCGGATCATGGCGCGCACCTCGGCGCGCCCCACCGCCACCGACGAGGTGCCCCAGGGGCACGCGCTGCGGCTCGGGCTGGTGCTCGGCGTGGCCGGCTTCGCGTGGCTGTGGGGGTTCGTCAATCTCACCGCCGCGCTGCTGGCCACCTCCGCGATCCTGTTCTACGTGTTCGTCTACACCCTCGGGCTCAAGCGGCGCACCAGTCAGGCCGTCGTCATCGGCGGCGCCGCCGGCTGCGTGCCCGTGCTCACCGGCTGGGTGGCCGTGCCGGGCGCGACCCTTGCCGACCCGACCCCCTGGCTGCTGTTCGCCCTGATGTTCTGGTGGCAGCCGCCGCACTTCTGGGCCCTGGCGATGAAGTACCGCGAGGACTACGCCCGCGCCGGGCTGCCGATGCTCACCGTCGTCCACGGCAACGACGAGGCCACCCGTCACATCCTGCTCTACAGCTACCTGCTGCTGTCGATCGTGCTGCTCACCGTCGTCGGTGCCGGTCTCGGGTGGATGTTCGCCGTCGTCGCGCTCGGTATGACCGCCGGCTGGCTCGTGCTCGCCCACCGCCTGCGCCGCACCCGCACCATCGGCGACGCCATGAAGCTGTTCCACTACTCGACGATCTACGTGGCGGTCGTCTTCGTCGCCGCCGCCGTCGACGCCGTGCTCTAGATCGGATCGCCGCGGTTCCTCGTGGGGGTTGCGGGGGGAGCTGGCCGGAGCGTGGGGCCGGACTGGTCACCGCCGACGGCCGCTTCGGCCGTACGTCCGCGTCGCTCTTGACGACAACTGAACATGTGTTTAGCGTACTGAACATGAGTTCAGTCGAGGCGGGCCCGCCGACGGGCGAGACGGATGCCGACCGCACGGCGCGGGCGCGGATCCGGGACACGGCCATCCGCTGCTTCGCCGAGTCGGGTGTCGCCGCGACCTCGGTGCGGGCCATCGCCAAGGCGGCCCGGGTGTCGCCGGCGCTGGTGATCCACCACTTCGGCTCGAAGGACGCCCTGCGGGTCGCGTGCGACCAGCACGTCGCCGCCCTGGTTCGCGAGCAGAAGGTCACGGCGATGGCCGAGGGCCCGAGCCTCGACCCGCTCGCCGCCTTCCGCGTCTACCGCGAGGGGCCGCCGCTGCTGCCCTACCTCGCGCGCACGCTCGTCGACGGTTCCCCGCACGTCGCGGAACTGATCGACGAGATGGTCGCCGACGCGGTCGGCTACCTGCAGACCGGGGTGGACGCCGGGATGCTCACCCCGAGCGACCACCCCTACGGCCGCGCCGCCGTGCTCACCCTGTGGTCCCTCGGTGCGCTGGTCCTGCACGAGCACACCCGGCGGCTGCTCGACGTCGACCTGCTCGGCGACCCGCAGGCCGCGACCGACTACTTCCTGCCGGCCCTCGAGCTGTTCGGCGAGGGCCTGCTGACGCGCCAGGCCTACGACGCCATCCAGGCGTCGATGTCACACCCTGCCCGGGAGGACGGATCATGACCGACGTGGCGATCCGCGCAGAGCGTCTGGTGAAGGACTACGCCGGCAGCGGTCCGCCCTGGAAGCGCACGGCGCCGTTCCGGGCCCTGCAGGGCGTGGACCTGGAGGTGCGACGCGGCGAGGTGTTCGGGTTCCTCGGCCCCAACGGTGCCGGGAAGTCGACCACCATCCGCATCCTGCTCGACCTGCTGCGCCCCACCGCCGGACGCGTCGAGGTGCTCGGCCGGACGCCGGCCACGGCCGGCCCGTCCCTGCGCGCCCGCATCGGCTACCTCCCGGGCGAGCTGACGATGGCGGGGCAGCGCACCGCCGGGGAGGAGCTCGCCTACCTCGTCAGCCTGCGTGGCGGCGCCGGCCGCGACGCGATCGCGCCGCTCGCCGAGCGGTTCGGGCTCGACCTCGACCGGCCGATCCGTGGCCTGTCGAAGGGCAACAAGCAGAAGATCGGCGTGATCCAGGCCTTCGTGCACGCGCCCGAGCTGCTGATCCTCGACGAACCGACCAGCGGCCTCGACCCGCTGCTCCAGCGCGAGTTCCTCGACCTGGTGCGCGAGGCCCGCGACCGCGGCGCCACCGTGCTGATGTCCTCGCACGTGCTCTCGGAGGTCGAGGACGTCGCCGGCCGGGTCGCCATCATCCGGGCCGGCGAGATCGTCGACACCGACGACGTGGGCACCCTGCGCCACCACGCCGGCCAGCAGGTGGTGCTGCACTTCGGTGACCACGTCGCCGTCGAGGAGTTCCACGGCCTGCCCGGCGTCGAGGACGTCCGTCTCGACGGCGGGCAGCTGACCTGCCTGCTGCGCGGCGAGCCCGACGCCCTGCTGAAGGTGGCCGCCCGCCACCACGTGCGCGGGTGGTCCGCCCAGGACCGCGAGCTCGAGGACCTGTTCCTCGACTTCTACCGGCTGCCGGTCGACCCGGTGGCCGAGCGCGAGGAGGTGGCCGCCCATGGCCGCTGACACCCTGCCCCGGACCGGTGCCGACGCCACGGACACCGCGCCGCCGCTCGCCGTCCTGCGCGGCGTGCTGCGCGACCGGCGACGCTCGCTGCTGCTGTGGTCGGTGGCCCTGGCCGCGATCACGGCCGTCTACGTCAGCTTCTATCCCGCCATGGGCGAGGGCGCCGACCTCGACGTGTTCGTCGAGAACCTGCCCGAGGGACTCGTCAGCGCGCTCGGCTACGACCAGATCGGCACCTCCGGCGGCTACCTGGGCTCGACCGTGTTCGGCATCCTCGGTCCGGCCCTGTTGCTGGTCTTCGCCATCGGCTGGGGGGCCCGCACGCTGGCCGGTGCGGAGGAGGACGGCACGCTCGAGCTCGAGCTGACCTCGCCGGTCAGCCGGACGCAGGTCTACCTCGAACGGCTGGCCGCCCTGTGGCTCGGCGTGCTGCTGCTCGCCGCGGTGGTGTTCGCGACCACCGTCGGGCTGATCGCCGTGCTCGACATGGAGTTGGCGACGGTCAACGTCCTCGCCGGCTCGGTCGGACTGCTCCTGCTCGGCCTCGCGCTGGGGACGCTCGCCGTCGCCGTCGGTGCCGCGACCGGCCGACGCGGGATCGCCCTCGGCACCGCGGCCGGGGTCGCCGTGCTCGCCTTCGTCGCCGACGCGATCGGCCCGATGGTGGACGGGCTCGGCTGGCTGACCGCCGTCTCGCCGTGGTCGTGGTACCTCGGCGAGGACCCGCTCGTCGAGGGCTTCGACGGCGTGGGTCTGTCCCTGCTCGCCGCACTGGCCGTGGTGGCGGCGCTCGCCGGGCTGGTCCGCTACCGGCACCGCGACCTCGGGGTCTGACCGGCGACCTGGCCGTGCGCCGTCGCCCGCCGTCGCCCGTCGCCCGCCGTCGCCCGTCGGCCGCCGCGGACCTCGCGTCCGCGGCGGCCGACCGCGTCGCGGAGGCGGACGGGAATCGAACCCGCCAGAGGGCGCCGAGCGCCCTCTCGTCGGCGTTGAAGGCCGCGGGACCCACCAGGCGTCCGGACGCCTCCCCACCCCTGGCAGCCAGGGGTACGGACGGCAGTCTAGGCGGACGTCCCTGCCGGGCGGACGGGCGGGGCCGCCGGCGGGAGGTCGGCGCTGGCCTAGGGTCCGCGGCCATGCCCATCCTTTCCCTTCCCGTGGCGTTGCTCGCGCTCGCGCTCGCCGCGGGCGCCATCGCGCTGGCCGGACCGCGGATGGTGCGGGTCGCCGATCGTCTCGCCGACGTCACCGGCCTCGGCGAGGCGTTCGTCGGAGCGGTGCTGGTGGGCGCGGCGACCTCGCTGCCCGACATCCTCGCCACCGCCCTGCCGGCCGTCCGCGGGTTCGCGGAGCTCGCGGTCGGCAACGCGCTGGGCGGGGTGCTCGGGCAGACCGCGTTCCTGGCGATCGCCGACCTGACCTACCGGCGGGCCAACCTCGAGCACGCCGCCGCGTCGCTGCCCAACCTCGTGCAGGGCACGTTGCTGATCACCCTGCTCGGGGGCGTGATGGTGCTGTTCACCGCCCCGGAGGGCGCCGTGCTCGGGGTGCACCCGGGGTCGCTGGTCCTGTTGGTGGTGTACGGCTACGGGCTGCGGCTGGTCACCGAGACCTCGCAGGCGCCGATGTGGCGGGCGGTCGAGACCGAGGAGACGACGCTCGACGTCCCCGACGAACCGGTGTCCGACGACGGGGCCCCCGCGCGCCTGTGGGGCGCCTTCGCCGGCCTCGCGGCGGTGCTGGCCGGCGCCGGCATCACCCTGGCGGTG
The DNA here is from genome assembly GCF_004300825.1 of Egicoccus halophilus. Lineage (NCBI taxonomy): Bacteria > Bacillati > Actinomycetota > Nitriliruptoria > Egicoccales > Egicoccaceae > Egicoccus > Egicoccus halophilus. The sequence continues at coordinate 3,952,524 of NZ_CP036250.1, read as the reverse complement.
GCCGGCGAGTCGCTGGTGTCGCAGGCCGGTTGGAACGAGGCGGCCGTCGGGGTGTTCCTGACCGGTGTGGGCTCGTCGCTGGCGGAACTGGTGGTGTCCATCGCGGCGATCCGTGCCGGTGCGTTGACCCTGGCGGTCGGCAACGTGATCGGCGGCAACACCTTCGACACGCTGCTCGTCGTCGTCGCCGACATCGCCTACCGCGACGGATCGGTGTACGCGGCGGTCGGGAGCAGCGCGCCGCTGGTGACCGCGCTGGCGCTGGTGGCGACCGCCGTGATCACCCTCGGGCTGTTGCGTCGCGAACGCCACGGCGTGGGCAACATCGGCGTCGAGTCGGTCGTCGTCCTGCTGCTCTACGTCGGCGCGATCGCGCTCGTCGTGTGAGCGGTGCACCGCCCGCCGCCGGGCGGGACGGGGAACGACGTCAGCCGCCGTCCACGGCCGTGTCCCCGTCGCGCCAGCCGGGGGCGCGCAGGTAGCGCGCCAGGGCCTCGGCGGCGGTGTCGGCCGGGTCGCCCCGCAGGCCGTACTGGGTCCGTCGTCCCTCCTCGCGCAGGCTGACCAGTCCGGCCTGGCGCAGCAGCGCGAGATGGTGGTGTGCGGTGGCCTTGGCGACCTCGAGCTCCTCCATGGCGTCGGCCAGCATGATCGGCCCACCGCTCATGCGGCGCAGCAGCCGAAGACGGCCCTCGTCACCCAGTGCCTTGGCCAGCTTCACCAGGCTCGGCGGCGGTGCCTCGCTGGGCAGCGCGACGAACTGGTCGGCCACCGGGGTGGACAGGACCTCGACCTCGTCGAGGCGGCCGAGGATCAGCCACGGTCGGAACCAGAAGCTCGGCAGCAGCACCACCCGCCGCAGCGTGCGGTCGTCCTCGGGCAGCTCGTAGCCGTTGGTGGCCTCGAGAACGACCTCGGCGGGCGGGACCTCGTCGTCGAGCTGGCGCCGGCGGTGCAGCACGTCACGTTCGATGGCGCCCATCGCCTCGTCCTGCAGGTCGCGGAACACCTCGGACTCGAACCGGTCGATGGCGGCGACGAGCCGGTCGCGGTAGTCGGCCGGGCTGGTCCGCAGCAGCACCTCGAGCTCGGCGGGGCATTGTCCGGCGGCATCCATCGCGCGCAGCGCCTCGAGGGCGTCCTCGTCGCCGTCCAGCACCCGTTGCACGAGCTCGACCGGGTTCGGGCCGTCGTGGTAGTGGTCGGAGAACACGAGGTTGGCCGCCAGCAGCCGCCACGGCAGCATCGGATCGTCGTGCAGCGCCTCGCGGATCTGCTGGACCGTGCCCGGGGCCGGCACGACGGCGCCCGCCTCGGCGAGCAGCAGCAGCGCCTTGTCGCCACGGTCGCCCGAGAGCGCCCGCAGTTCGTCGAGCAGGTCGTCGGGCGTACGCGCCCGGACGGCGGCGATGCGCTCGGGTCCGACGTCGAACGCGTCGGGGTCGTCGGTGATGAGCACGCCCGCGCAGCGCAACAGCTCGGCGCCGCTGGACGCGCGCACCTCGACCGCGGGGGTGGGCACACGCCCGCCGGCGCGGAGGTCGACCAGTCGCATGGCGGCTCTCTGACGGCTTTCGGACGCCCGCAGCGTATCCGCCCCACCGCCTGTCGAGCGGTCTCGAACGGCATCCGCCACCCTGGTTCGACGGAGGCCAAATGGTCAGGGGAGTAGCGTTCGACACGCGTCGTACGAAGTGGTTCGATGGACGTCGAACGGCTCGCTCGACGAGCCGCGGACGCACACGAGGCCGGACGCCACCGGGATCACGATCCCGGGCGACGCCGGACGAGCGAAGGATTCCCCCATGGTGGACCAGGACCTGCAGGCACAGACCGATACCAGGCACGCCGAGCTGCGGCGCTCGGTCGACGCCACGCGCGCCCGCCGACGCCGCCGTGGCCGTGCGCGTCCCGATGGCCGCCTGCGGGCGACGGGACGCCGCACGGACCGGCAGACCCGCCGCTGACCACCACGCCTCCCGGCGGCGACGACCCGGCGGCGACGTCGCTGCGGCCTTCAGGCGGTCGGGACCTCGGCCAGGCCGGCCAGCAGGAACGCCTCGGTCAGGCAGGCCTTGGCGAAGTCCTCGAGGTGGAGCGACTCGTCCTCGCCGTGGGCGTTGGAACCGGGGTCCTCCACCCCGACGAGCAGGCACGGCGCGCCACCGAACGCGTCGCTGAACGGCTCGACGAACGGGATCGAGCCGCCGCAGCCCATCGCGGCGGGGGCACGGCCGTACGCGGCCGTCATCGCCGCGACGGCGGCGTCCCAGGCCGGACCGCCGGGCTCGGTCACCCAGGCCGGGTTGCGCTCCCCGAAGACCACCTCGACCTCGAGCCCCCACGGCACGTTCGCCTCGAGGTGGCGGCGCAGCGCCGCCAGCGCCCGCTCGGGGTCCTGCCCGGGAGCGAGCCGGCACGACAGCTTCGTGCGCACCTGCGCGAGCAGCGTGTTGGCGGCGTCGGCCACCGCCGGCACGTCCATGCCGGTCGGGGTGATGGTGGGCCGCATCCACAGCCGTTCGAGGACCGTGCGACGGTCGTCGCCCACGAACCCGGCGCCCGGCACCAGGCGGGCGTCGCGGCGGAAGTCCTCGGCGAGCGCGACCCCGTCCCCCTCGAGCTCCGCCAGCCGGGCGCGCTCGTCCTCGCCCAGCGGGCGCACGTCGTCCTCGAACCCGGCCACGGCGATGGCGCCGGTGTCGTCGTGCAGGCTCGCGAGCAGCCGCACCGTGCCCGTCAGCGCGTCGGGGACCACGCCGCCCCACATCCCCGAGTGCACCGGTTGCTGCATGGCGCGCACCGTCACGGTCACGTCCGCCATGCCGCGCAGCGCATAGGTGAGTCCGGGCCAGCCGACCTGCCAGTTCGTCAGGTCGGTGAGCACGATCACGTCGGCCTGCAACGCTGCACCGTGGCGCGCGAGGAACCGCTGCAGGTTGGGCGAGCCGATCTCCTCCTCGCCCTCGACCACCACCTTGACGTTGACCGGCAGCGACCCGCGGGCGTCGAGCCAGGCGCGGATCGCCGCGACGTGGGCGAGGATGCCCGCCTTGTCGTCGGCCGATCCGCGCCCGTACAACCGGCCGTCGCGCTCGGTCGGCGCGAACGGTGCCGAACTCCAGCGGTCGGGCGTGCCGACCGGTTGGACGTCGTGGTGGGCGTAGAGCAGCACCGTCGGTGCGTCCTCGCCGGCGTGCACCCACGAGCCGGTCACGTACGGGTGCGTGCCGTCGAGTTCGAGCAGCCGGACGTCCTCGAGGCCGGCGTCGCGGAGCCGGTCGGCGGTCGCCTCGGCCGAGCGGCGGCAGTCGGCCACGTGCTCGGGTTGGACGCTGATCGAGGGGATGCGCACCAACTCGCGCAGCCAGTCCAGCGTCTGCGGCAACTGCTCGGCGAGCCGTTCGGCGACGTCGTCGAGGCCCTCGGGCACCCGGGTCTCGGCAGGCAGGCGGGACAACGGCTCGGCGGACACGTCGGGACCTTCGGTCGGCAGCAGGAGGCGGTGCGAGGCGGTGGCGAGGTGGTGGCGAGGCGGTGACCAGGCGGTCGCGAGTCTGCCCGACCCGCCACCGAGGTGCGCGAACCCGAGCCGTTGCCGCCGATTCCGCCGGTGCGGCCCTCGCGGCGACTATCCTCGCGCCGCAACATCTGGCGGTCGACTGGTCACGGAAAAGGCGAGCGGGTGGGCCACGCAGCAGACGTGTGGGAGCAGCTGTCGGGCATGCTCGTCAGCAGCGACGTGTCGGGGGTGCCGCAGCTGTATGCGGCCGACGCGCTGTACCTCGAGCCCTACAACCCGCCGCACCGCGGCAACCTGCTCATCCAGGCCTACCTCAAGGACTGGCTCGGCGGCAAGGAAGAGCTCGCCGTGCAGGCCAAGCGGGTGATCGAGGCCGCCGACGGCGCCTCGCTGGGCGTGGAGTGGACGATCTCGTACACGGCTGCCGGCCGGCGCTGGAACAACCTGCCGCGGGCGAGCTTCTTCGGCTTCGACGCCACCGGCCGCATCAACTACCACCGCGACTACACGTAGTCCCCGGCTGGCGGGAATTCAGCCGTCCCCGCGCAGCACGAAGCGCCAGACCGCGAAGCCGACCGCCATGGCGCCCACCGCGCCGGCCAGCACCTCGTTGCGCGGCTTGGCGACCTCGGGCAGACGGTCGCGCAGGCGGACCGGCGCGTGGAAGTCGCGCACGGCCCACGACATCGCGGTGGCCGCGGCACGCAGCTCGCGGTCCGGATTGACCGCGACCGGGTTGCCGACCACGGTGAGCATCGGCAGGTCGGTGATCGAGTCGGAGTAGGCGAAGCACCGGTCGAGGTCGTAGCCGCGGACCTCGGCGACCTGCCGGATCGCGGTCGCCTTCGCCCCGGCGTAGGCGTAGAACTCGAGCGTGCCGTCGTAGCAGCCGGTGTCGTCGATACCCGAACGGGTCGCGATGACGTCGCGGACCTCGAGGTAGTTCGCGAACGGCTCCACGATCTCCTCGCCCGACGAGGAGACGATCCAGACGTCGCGGCCGGCGCGCTGGTGCCGGGTGATCAGGTCGAGCGCCTCGGCGTAGGCCAGCGGGGCGATCACGGTCTCCATGGTCTCGCGCACGAGCCGCCGCACCCGCGCGGCCTCCCACCCCCGGGTGAGCTCGATGGCGGCGTGCCGCATCTGCTCCATCTTGTCGTGGTCGGCCCCGACGAGTTGGTAGACCGCCTGCGCGTAGAAGGTCTTGAGCACCGTGGTGGAACTGATCAGTCCGTCACGCAGCAGCGTGCGGCCCATCACCAGCGTCGACGAGCCGGCGATGATGGTCTTGTCGAGGTCGAAGAACGCCGCTTCGCTGGCGCCGGTGCGCCCCGCGGCGACCTGCTGCAGGAACGCCTCGCCGAGGCGGTCGGCGTCCGGGCGGGCGTAGCGCTGTTCGGTCTCGTCCGTGGCGCTCGTGGTGGGCCCGACCAGCTCGGCGGCGGCGGACACCACCCGGTCGAGGGATGGCCGGCCCTCGACGGTCGGCGTGTCGTGTCGGTCGCGGTCGGGGTTGCGGCCCACGGCGGAAGGTCCCCCTGCGGATGGTGGTGGCTGCACCGCCCCAGGTTAACCGCGTCCGATCGACTGCTGCTCGGCGACGGCCTCGAGGTCGAGGCGCATCAGCGTCCGGCCGTTGGTGACCAGGAGCGGGGGCTCGAGGTTGACCGGCCAGACGTCGTCGCCGTGCACGGTCACCTGCGTCCCCCGGAACCACAGGCGCAGGCGCTCGGGGCGGTGGTCGATGGCCAGGTCCGGGGACAGCCACCAGGTGCTCTCGGGCATGCCCGGCAGCAGGTCGGCGACCGTGGGGACCGGCTCGCCGGTGTCGGCGTCGAACGCCAGCGTGTACTCGCTCCGGTTGCCCATCTGCTGCGTGGCGAGCACCAGCGCCCCGGCGTGCCGTCGCGGCTGCGGGCAGCACAGCGAGCGGGAACGCAGCTCGTCGGGCAGCGGGCGTTCCCAGCGCAGCCGCCCGTCCGCCTCGTACAGGCGCAGGACCGGCGACGCGTCCGCGTCCGCTGCGTCGTCGTCGGCCGGGCCGCCGAGGCCGACGAACGCCTCCTCGCCGAGCACGGGAGTCAGTTCGGTCGCGTCGTCGATGGTGGCCAGCACCTCGAGGGTCTCGGCGTCGAGCACGTGGTGGGTGAGGTCGGGCTCGGTGACGAAGACCGTGGTCCCGTCCCCGAAGCTGATCCAGGCGTCGGCCGACACCGGCAGGTCGGCGACGACCTCGCCGGTGCCGGGGTCGAGCCGGACGTGGCGGTCGCCGTCGTGCGCGAGCAGTGCCTGCTGCGACGAGTGCGACACCTGCAGGTCGTTCCGCGTCCAGCGCACCGTGCCGTCGGTGGCGTCGATGGCCGTGAGCCGTTCGCCGACGTACCCGGTGTCGCCCGCGTCGTCCTCCCCGCCGCCGGTGACGTCGTCGGTGACGTCGTCGGTGACGTCGCCGGTCGGGTCCTCGACGTCACCGGGGTCGAGATGGCCGTCGCTGCCAAGCCCGTGACCGGCGGTGACGACGACACCGCCGGCGACGAGCGCGTGGTAGGCCGGGCGCTCGCTGACGTGGTGCCAGGCGAGCGTGCCGTCGCGGTCGAGGCCGATCGCCTCGCCGCTCTCGGGGCGCACCAGCACGAGACGCTCCTCGTCGGCGGTGAGGATGAGCGTCCACGCCTGCCTCGGCCGAACGTCCGCGCGGGCCGGCCAGGACGTGCTCCACCGGTGTTCGCCGGTGTCGAGGTCGTGCGCGTCGATCCGGTCGCGGCCGGCGACGACGACCAGGTCGCCGAATCGTCCGACCTCGCCGTTGGGGTGCCCAGGGTCGCCGCCGTCGGTCTCGACCCGCCAGGCCTCGCACCCGCGCGGTTCGCAGCGCAGGTTGGCCGGGTCGAACGGCGCGAGCACGCGGGCGCGCTCCTCGTCGCTCAGCGGTGCGCCGCTGGGCACCGTGTCGTCGGCGACGAGCTCGACGTCCGCGCTCGGTCGATCACCGGGCAGCTGGATCGTCGGCAGCGCACCGGTGCCGGCGGCCACGGCGGCGGCCACCACGACGACCAGTCCGGCGCCCGCGGCGGCGGCCCACCGCACGGCCCGCGACGGCCGACGCCGCGGCGTCCGTGTGGTCGCGCGTAGCGCGTCACCACAGGACCCGCAGAACCGGGCGGTCGCGCGGTCCCACGCGGCAGCACAGGACGGGCAACGGATGGTCCTCGCCCGGTGCACGCCGTCCTCCCCCTCGCGGCGTCCGCGTCCACCGTGCCGTCCGGCACGCCGGTCGCACGGTGTGAGCGCAGGGTACGACCTGCGTCGAGCCCCGGCGGGCCGCCGTGCGCGCGGCGGCGTGGGATCAGCCGTCGAGCAGCACGACGTCGAGCCGTCGCGGCCCGTGCACCCCCTCGACCCGGTCGAGCTCGATGTCGCTGGTGGCGGAGGGTCCACTGATCAGGGTCAGCGGCCGGGTCGGCACCAGCCGGGCGAACGCCTGCGGGACCGTGGCGTCGATGCGGTCGACCGGCACCACGCACACGTGGTGGTCGGGCACGAGCGTCAGTGCCCGCCGCCCCTGGTCCGGGGAGCCGTCGAGGACGATCGTGCCGGTCTCCGCGATCGCCCGGGCGCAACCGGTCACGACCGCGTCGAGCTCGTCGATGGCCGCGACGCTCAGCCCACCGTCGTCGCGGCGGACGGCAGGCAGCCCGTCGGTCCACGCGGCCGGCAGTCCGGCCGGCACCCCGACCCGTGCCGCGACGCCCACGATCGTCGCGAGCAGCGGCGGCAGGCCGGCCACGTCGCTGCGGTGCACGGTCGCGCGGTACTCGTCCACCCGCTCGGCGAACCGCCGCACGACCTCGCCGGGTGCCGTGGTGTCCCCGGTGCGGTAGTGGCGGGCGACCTCGACCTGCTCCGGGTCCGGGCCCAGCGCCGCGCGCACGCGTGCGAGCACCGCGTCGCGGGCGGGCGTCGATGGTGGGGGCGCGGTGCTCACGCGTCGTGTCCCCGCTCGCGCGCCCACCACGCACGGAACGTCTCGGTCGGCGGGCGCGGCGCGTCGCGGCGGTCCGTCCAGGCGGCGAGCGGGCCCGGCAGCGACCGGATCCGTCCGGCGTCGCGATCCTCCCGGCGTCCGAGCCAGCGACCGACGCGGGTGGCGGCCTGGGCCTGCTCCCAGCGCGAGGCGTCCGACATCGTCCACGCCGCCGCCGCCATGCCGATCGCCTCGGGGGTGGGAACGCGCCGTTCGCGCTGGGCTTCGACGTGCTGCGTGCGCAGGTGCACGAGCATGGAGGGGATGTCGATCTTCACCGGGCAGACGTCGTAGCAGGCCCCGCACAGCGACGAGGCGTAGGGGAGCGAGGCGTTGTCCTCGACCCCGGTCAGCTGCGGCGAGAGGACCGCGCCGATCGGCCCGGGATACACCGAGCCGTAGCTGTGCCCACCGGTGCGCTCGTACACCGGGCAGACGTTGAGACAGGCGCTGCACCGGATGCAGTGCAGTGCGTCGCGGCCGTGCTCGTCGGCCAGCACGGCGGTGCGGCCGTTGTCGAGCAGGACGAGGTGGAACGCCTCGGGACCGTCGCCCGCGTGGACCCCGGTCCACAGCGAGGTGTAGGGGTTCATCCGTTCCCCGGTCGACGACCGCGGCAGCAGCTGGAGGAACACCTCGAGGTCGCGGAAGCGGGGCACGACCTTCTCGATCCCCATCACCGTGATCAACGTGCGGGGCAGCGTCAGGCACATCCGGCCGTTGCCCTCGGACTCGACCACGGCCAGCGTCCCGGTCTCCGCCACGCCGAAGTTGGCGCCGGAGACGGCCACCCGGGCCCGCAGGAAACGCTCGCGCAGGTGGCGGCGTGCGGTCGCGGCCAGTGCCCGGGGGTCGTCGGACAGTGCCGGGTCGACGTCCGGGATGGTGCGCAGGAACAGGTCGCGGATCTCGCGGCGGTTGCGGTGGATGGCCGGCACGAGGATGTGTGACGGCCGGTCGGCGGCGAGCTGGACGATGAGCTCGGCGAGGTCGGTCTCCAGGGCCGTGATGCCGGCGTCCTCGAGTGCCTCGTTCAGCCCGATCTCCTGGGTCGCCATCGACTTGACCTTGACCACCTCCCGGGAGCCGGTGGCCCGCACGAGCCCGGTGACGATCGCGTTGGCCTCGTTGGCGTCGCGGGCCCAGTGCACCGTGCCGCCGCGGGCGGTCACCTGCGCCTCGAGGGTCTCGAGCAGCTCGGGCAGTCGCGCCAGCGTCTCGCGCTTGAGGTCACGTCCGGCCTGGCGCAGCTCCTCCCAGTCCGCGACCTCGTCGACGACCCGCGCGCGCTTGGTCCGGATGGTCGAGGTGGCGTGGCCGAGGTTGCGACGCAGTTGCGCGTCGGCCAGGGCCTCGCGGGCCGCGTCGGGGAACGGCTGCTGCTCGCGCAGCATGCCGACGCCACGTGGGGCGTGGACCGGCAGGGGTTCGCGCAGGTTCACACCGGGTCCTCCGTGGCGGCGAGGATCTCGGCGAGGTGGACGGTGCGCACCCCGGTCCGCAGGCGGGAGAGCCCACCGCCGATGTGCAACAGGCACGAGGCGTCGGAGGCGGCACAGACCTCGGCGCCGCTCGCGAGCACGTGGGTCATCTTGTCGGCCAGCATCGCGGTGGAGGTGTCGGCGTTCTTGATCGCGAAGGTGCCCCCGAAACCGCAGCACTCGTCGGCCCGGTCGAGTTCCTGCAGCCGCAGGCCCCGCACCGCCCGCAGCAGCGCCAGGGGAGCGTCGCCGACGCGCAGCAGCCGCAGCGAGTGGCAGGTCGGGTGGTAGGTCACGGTGTGCGGGTAGCTGGCCCCGACGTCGGTGATCCCCAGCACCTGCACGAGGAACTCCGAGAGCTCGTGGGTCCGGCGTCCCAGTTCCTCGGCACGTGCGGCCAGCTCCGTGTCGCCGGCCTGCCGGGCGACCAGCGCGTGCTGGTGGCGGATGGAGCCGACACAGGACCCCGACGGCGCGACCACGGCGTCGTACGGGGCGAAGACGTCGACGAAGTTGCGCACCAGCGGCAGGGCGTCGCGGGCGTAGCCGGTGTTGATGTGCGCCTGCCCGCAGCAGGTCTGCGCACGCGGGAACACCACCTCGATCCCGAGCCGCTCGAGCACGGTGACCGTCGCGCGTCCGACCTCGGGGCGCAACGTGTCGGCGAGACAGGTCACGAACAGCGCGACGCGCCGGGGCGCGCTGCCGCGCTCGCCCGTGTCGCCACCGGGGTCACCGACCGTGACGCCCCTGGGGTCGCCGTTCGTGACGTCGCTGGGGTCGCCGTTCGTGACGTCGCCCTCCCGCTCGGTCGCTCACCGGCACGGTAGCGCCGCCCGCCCGGCTCCGAACAGCCGCCCACTGTCGGAGGCGCCTGCCGGAGAGGTGCAACATCCGTGGAGTCGTGGAACGACCGACAGCTTCCACGACTCCACGGATGGCGGCGACCACGCCGTACCGAGCCGACCTGTGGAGTCCTGGAACGACCGACGGCTTCCACGACTCCAACGATTGCGAATCGTCGAATGGTGCGGCGACCGGCGTGTGCCGTCCGGTTGCCAGCTGGTGGTGATCCCGGCGCCGTCGAGCCCGCCACCGCCTGTCCACAGCCGGCGGCGAACTCGCGGCCGACGAGGCCGCCCGGCCTCGTACGGTCCCCGACGTCCACCAGCCCAGACGAACGGAGGCTCGAGTGACGTCCGCCACGTCGCCGTCCGCCACGTCGCCGTCCGCCACGCCGCCGTCCGCCACGCCGCCGACCGTCACGTCGCCGACCGTCACGTCGCCGACCGTCACGTCGCCGCCCGGGCTGCTGTCGGTCGAGGCGGCGTCGGTCCCCGACCCGCTCACCGCCCTGCCGGTGGTGCTGGCGCTGTCCTCGTCGCACGCGGAGCGGGTCCGCAGCTGGGTGGAGGGCGTGCTCGGGTGGCAGCCGGTGGAGGCCGTCGTCGAACCGCTGGTGCCACCGCGACTGTGCCTGACCGACGTGGGCGACGACGCCGACCGGCGTGACCCACTGCCGGCCGGTGTACCGGTGGTGCTGCTAGTCGCGCCCGACGACCCCCCGACGACGGTCGCCGCGCACGCCGTGCACCTGCGACCGGTGGCGACCCTGTGCTGGCCGCAGGACCGCGACCGGCTCGAGGACGCCGCCCGCACGGCTCTGCGGGTGCCGGCCGATGCGCGTGGTGACCGACGCCTGCTGCGCGTCGGTGGCGCGGCCGGCGGGGTGGGTACCTCGACCGTGGTCGCGGCACTCGCGGGTCTGTTCGGCTGGCAGGGGCACGCGAGCCTCGCCGTCGTCGGCCCCGGCGCTCCGGTCGGCGCCGTCCGGGACGTCGCCGTCGAGGCGCTCGCCGGCACCGGGCTGTGGTCGCAGGCCAGTGCGCTGCCCGGGGTGCCGCGAACCCGCGCGGTCCGGGTCCCGCATCGGCCGTCGGCCCGGGTGGTCGTCGGGGACGCCGCCGTCGAGGTCGCCGTGGTCGACGCCGGGGTCGACGACGACGTCGACGTGCTGGTCACCCGGCCGGACGCCGCGGGGCTGACGGCGGCCCGCCGGACGACCGCCGCGGTGGTCGTCGTCGTCGGCAACGGCCCGGCGCCACGTGCGGCAGTGCAGGAAGCCTGTGGTGCGCGCCGTCGGGTGCACCTGCCGCGTTCGGCACGGGTGGCCCGTGCCGGTCTGCTTGGCCGGGTCCCGGCCGGGCTGCCCGGAAGCTGGTTGCGGCCGTTGATCGGTCTCACGCACGTGCGTGGGGGCGACCCGCCGTAGGCCGGTGTCGCGCCGACCTCGTCGGCACGACGACACCAGCACACACCCCGTGGGGGCGGGGACGGATCCGAGGTGGACACCGACAACGACCAGCAACGCCGCGACCCGCACCACGACGACCCGCAGCGCACCGGCCGGGCGCCGGACGCTGCCCGCGCCACCACCGTCTCGCGCCCGGCGCCCTCCGAACTCGTCGACGCCCGACTCCGTCAGGCGGTGGCGACCCGGCTGCGCACCGACGTGGAGATCACCAGCGGTGTCGCCGACCGCGCCGCGCTGCGGCGGGCGGTGGCCCGGGCGCTCGCCGCCGAGGGCGTGGTGGCGGCACCCGACGTCTGGGCCCGCGCGGTACGTGACCTCGTGGACGAGCTCGGTGGGCTCGGCCCGCTCGAGGCGCTGCTGCGCGACCCGACGGTGACCGACGTGATGGTCAACGGCCCGGCCGACGTCCATGTCGAGCGCGCCGGCGAACTGCTGCGCGCCGACGTGCGCTTCGACGACGACGCCCACCTCGAGCGCCTGCTGCGACGGGTGCTCGGCCCGCTCGGCGTGCGCCTCGACCGTTCCCACCCGTTCGCCGACGCGGTGCTGCCCGGCGGTGTGCGTCTCCACGCGCTGCTGCCGCCGCTGTCCGAACATCCGCTGGTGACCCTGCGGCGCGTGCCCGCGGTCGTGCCCTCCTGGGAGGAGCTGCTGGCGAGCGGGTCGGTCACCCGCGCGCAACGCGACCTGCTCGTGCGGGCGGTCGACGACCGACGCAACCTCGTCGTGTGTGGTCGCGCCGGCGTGGGCAAGACGACGCTGCTGGCCCGCCTGTTGGCCGGGATCGGCGACGACCGGCTGCTCGTCATCGAGGACGCACCGGAACTGCGGCGCCCCTCCGCACACACGGTGCACCTGCGGGTGCGCCCGGCCAGCCCGGACGGAGCCGGCGGTGTCGACGTCGCCACCCTGGTGCGCAACGCCCTGAGGATGCGGCCGGACCGGCTGGTGGTCGGAGAGGTCCGCGGAGCAGAGGTGGCCGACCTGCTCCAGGCGATGAACACCGGGCACGACGGCTCCATGACCACCGTCCACGCCAACGGTGCGGCCGAGGCGATCGTGCGTCTCGAGGGCATGGCGTTGCTCGCCGGCATCCCGTTGTCCGCCGCGCGGGCGCAGGTGGCCGCGGCCCTCGACCTGGTCGTCGCGCTCGACCGCGGCCCGGACGGGCGCCGGCGGGTCGCCGAGGTCGTCGAGGTGGTCGCCGGCGTCGGGGGCGCCGAAGTTCGGGCGGTGACCCCGTGAAGGCCCACCGCCTCGGCCCGCTCGTGACGCGCGGCCGACGCCGCGACGGCGAGCGCACCGGGCCGGTCGACACCGGGCAGCTGGACCTGCTCCGGTTGCAGGCGGCCGCCGGACTGACCCCCGTGGGCGTGGACCGTCTGCCCGCCCGTGCCCGGCGTGGCCTGGCCGTCGCCCGGACCGTCGGCGCCCCACTGCTGCCGGCGTTGGACGTGGCCGCCGCGGCACAGGACGACGTCGAGGCCACCCGGCGGGCCATCGGGGTCGCCTCGGCCCAGACCCGCGCCGTCGCCGGCGGCCTGCTCGCCGCCCCGTTCGTGCTCGTCCCGGTGATGGGCCGCCTGTTCTCCGCCGACCTGGTCGGCTTCTACACCTCTGGCGTCGGCCGGGTCGTCGGCCTGATCGGGCTCACCCTGCTGGCGTCGGGGGCCGCGGCGATCGCGGCGATCGTCCGTCGCGTCGGGGCCCCGCCCCGCCCGCCGCGAACCCGTGCGGCGGCGCTGCTCACCGGCGTCGGCGCACTCGCTACCGGTTGGTTCCTGCTGCACCCGGTGGCCGGCATCGGTGCCGCGCTGTTGCTGTGGCGTCGCAAGGCGCCTGCTGCGGGAGCGCTGCCCGGTGTCGACGAGGCCGCCGACCTCGTGGCCACGGCGCTGGCCGGCGGTGTCGCCCCCGGCGAGGCGTTGCGCGTGACGGCCGACCAGCTGCCCGCGCACGCCGCCGACCTGCGCGGCCTCGCCTTCGAACTCGACCTCGGCCTGCCCCCGGCCGGCGGGAGCGCCGTCTCCCGTCTCGGCACGGTCCTGCGGGCCGCGACCGATGTCGGCGCCCCCGTGGTGCCGGCCCTGCGCCGGCTGGCCGGCGAACTGCGTGCCGACGAGCGCGCACGGGTCCTGGCAGCCGCCGAACGGCTGCCGGCCCAACTGACCTTCCCCACCGCCCTGGCATTGCTGCCGGCGACCCTGCTGCTGGTCGGTGCACCGATCGTGCAGGTGGGTCTGCGGCAGGCACTGCCGTGATCCCGCACCACGAACAGGAACCCCTCATGTCCCGTCCCGTCCCCACCAACCGTCCCGTGTCCACCAACCGTCCCGTGTCCACCAACCGTCCCGTGCCCACCAACCGCTCCGTGCTCGTCACCGACCCCGGGCTCGCGGTCCCGTCGGTGGCGCCGTCCCTGAGCCGGTCCCTGCACCCGTCGACCACCGCACCGCGCCCGCGCCTGCAGCTGGTCGCGGCACCGGTCGTGCTCGACGTCGAGCGTCGGACCGACGAGGAGGGCTCGCTCGTCACCGAGTACGGCCTGCTCGCCGTCGTCGCCGCCTCGATCGCGGGCGTGCTCATGACCTGGGCCTCCACCGGCGCGGTCGCGCAGCTGTTCGACGCGCTGCTCAGTGCCGCGCGCTCGCTCGTCGGCGCATGACCGGCGAACCGTCGTGGTCCGTCCACCGTCTCCGGTCGCGCCTGTGGCGCCGCCCTGGGCACGGTGGGCGGACCGCCCGCCAGGACGGATCGATGTCGCTCGAGACGCTGTTCGTGCTCCCGGTGCTGGCCATGCTGACCCTCGGGCTGCTGGGCACGGTCACGATCCTGCGGGACGTCCTGCTGCTGCACGAGGCGACGCGGGTCGGGGCCCGCGTCGCGGCGACGACGGTCGAGGACGCCACCGTCCACGCCGCGGTGCGGACCGCCGCGCCCGAACTCGAGGACCTGTCGCTGCAGGTCTCCCCGTCGGCCCGCGGGTCGGGAGACGTGGTCACCGTGTCGGCGGCCGTCTCCCGCAGCCTCGGTCCGACCACCTTCCGCCTGCGAGCACGCGCGCACGCGCGGGTCGAACCGATCGTGGACGCGCCGGGTACCGACGGGCACCCCTGGTGGTCCGGAGCCGGTCCCAACGCCGGCCCGCGCCCGGCGCCCGACCTCGCACCCGTCGCGCCGCCGGGGGAGCCGCCATGAGGCCACCGTCGCACGCCACGTCGTCCCGGCTGCCCCGGCGGTGGTCCCGCGCCGGCGACGAGGCCGGTTTCGCGTCCTTCGCGTTCCCGTTGTTGCTGTTCGTCACGGTCGTCGCCGGCATCGCGCTCGTCGACGTCGCGGCCTACCTCGTCGCCGCGGCACGAGCCCAGCAGGCCGCCGACGCCGCGGCGCTCGCGGCCGTGTCGGTCGACGTCGGTGCCGGCGGATTCGACGCGGCGACCGAGGCGCAACGGGTGCTCGTCGCCGCCGACGCCCGTCTGGAGGCCTGTCGCTGCCGGACCGGAAGCGAACAGGCCGAGGTGACCGTCAGCGTCGTCGTCCCCGGCCTGCTCGTGCCGTCCTTCGGCGCCGGCCGGGTCCAGGCGGTGGGGCGCGCGGTCCTCGCCGAGCCGCCCTGACCGCCGCGCGCGCAGCGGGCCGCGCAGTCCTCCCTCGCCGCGGAGCCGCGCGGTCCTTCCTCGCCGCGGAGCCGCGCGGTCCTGCCTCGTCGCGGAGCGACGCGTGTCCGGCTGCCGCCAGCCGCCAGCCGCCAGCCGCCAGCCGCCAGCGGTCAGCTCGTCGGCGCCTCGCCCAGCAGCAGGTCGAGCACCCGCACCGCGCCGGCCTTGTCGAGCGGGTCGTTGCCGTTGCCGCACTTGGGCGACTGCACGCACGACGGGCAACCGCGCGAGCAGCGGCAGGTAACGATCGTCTCGCGGGTCCGGGCCAGGTGCTCGGGCAGCCGCCGGTAGGAGCGCTCGGCCAACCCCGCCCCGCCCGCGTAGCCGTCGTAGACGAACACGCTCGGTCGCCCCGTGTCCGGGTGCAGCGCCGTCGACAGCCCGCCGAGGTCCCACCGGTCGCACAGCGCCAACAGCGGCAGCATGCCGATCGCGGCGTGCTCGGCGGCGTGCAACGACCCCGGGACCGCGGCGATCCGCACCCCGGCCGCCTCGAGCAACTCGTCGGGGACCGCGTACCAGACCGCGACCGTGCGCAGCTCGATCGGTGGCAGGTCGAGCTCCACGCGGTCGAGCACCTCGTCGGAACCGAGCCGCAGCACCTCGTACCCGGTCACCTGCGTGGTGACCTCCACCGTGGCGAGCCCGATCTCGATCTCGCCCCACCGACCGCCCTCGATCGCGGCCAGCAGGCGAACGTCGGTGTCGCTGCGCGGCCGGGTCGTGTGCGCCAGCCGTGGCGCCTCGGCGGCCAGCGCCACCGATCGCTCCAGGTCGAGCTCGGCGACCTCGTACTGCCGCCCCTGGTGCAGGTAGACCGCGCCGGGGTGGACCTGCCGGTGCGCGCGGGCCTCGTCGACGTCCCCCACCAGCGCGCCGGTGTCGACGTCGACGATACGTACGTTGCGGCCGCCGGCCGAGCGCAGGTCCACCTCGGCGCTGGCCCGCCGGCGCGAGACCCAGTGGTGCCGTCCGGCCCGCAGGCGCAACCTGCCTGCCGCGACGTCGTCGGCCAGCAGTCCCGGCGCCGACGGGCCGAAGAACGCCACCGCCTCGTCGTCGTCGAGCGGGAACTCCTGGCAGGCACACCGCAGGTGCGGGGCGAGCTGGTACGGGTTCGACGGGTCCAGGATCGCGTCCTCCGGCGGCCGCGAGAGCAGCTCCTCGGGATGGCCGACCAGGTAGTGGTCCAGCGGGTCCTGCTGGGCGACGAGCACGCCGGCCGACGCACCCCCGGCCCGGCCGGCCCGCCCCAGCCGCTGCCAGAACGACGCGGTCGTCCCCGGCCAGCCCGCGAGGACCACCGCGTCCAGCCCGGCCACGTCGATGCCGAGCTCGAGCGCCTCGGTGGCCGCCACCCCGCGCAGGGCTCCGGCCCGCAGGTCGGCCTCGAGCGCCCGGCGTTCCTCGGCGAGATAACCGGCCCGGTACGCGGCCACCTTGCCGGCCAGGGGCTCGCCGCCGGCGTCGCTGGCGTCGCCGAGCCGCTCGCGGGCCTGCAGCGCGACCACCTCGGCGCCCTTGCGGCTGCGGGTGAACACCAGCGTCTGCACGTCCGCGGCCACGAACGAGGCCAGCAGGTCACCGGTCTCGCCCAGCAGCGACCGGCGCGTCTCGCCGCCCTCGCCGCTCGCCTCGTCGCGGTCGACGAACGGTGGCTGCCACAGGCCGAGGTCCATGGGCCCGCGCGGCGAGCCGTCCTCGACGATGGCGGCCACCTCCACGCCGGTCAGCGTCGAGGCGTGCTCCGCCGGGTTGCCGATCGTGGCGCTGGTGAGCAGGAAGGTCGGATCCGCGCCGTAGCGCTCGGCGATCCGCCGCAGCCGCCGCAGCACCAGGGCGACGTGGCCGCCGAACACGCCGCGGGCGACGTGGGCCTCGTCGACGACCACGAAGGCGAGCCGGTGCAGCAGGTCCCGCCACGCGCGGTGGTTGGGCAGCAGCGCGTGGTGCAGCAGGTCCGGGTTGGTCAACAGCCAATTCGCGGTGCGCCGTACCGCCTCACGCTCCGGTGCCGGGGTGTCGCCGTCGACCACCGCCGCGCGCACCTGCGGCAGCCGGAAGGCGCGTACCGCCCGCAGCTGGTCGTGCGCCAGTGCCTTGGTCGGGGCCAGGTAGAGCGCCACCGCCCGGTCGTCGTCGAGCAGCCGGTCGAACACCGGCAGCTGGTAGCACAGCGACTTGCCCGAGGCGGTCCCGGTGGCGACCACGAGGTGCTCGCCCGCCCGCGCCCGGCGCCAGGCCTGCTCCTGGTGGACGTAGAGCGCGTCGATCCCGGCCTGCTCGAGGCGGACCCGCACCGCGGCGGGCAGTGCCTCGGGCACCGGGACGGTCCGCGCCGCCCGGGCCGGCAGCCGGGCGAGGTGCACCAGTCCCTCGTCGTTGGACGCGCCGCCCTGCGAGGCGCGCTCGCGCACGGCGCCCGACGCCGAGGTGCGGCCGAGCAGCTCCAGCACGTCCCGGGGGTCCGTCGGTGCTCCTCCTGCGCGCGGTCGGACGACGAGCCGTCGGACGGTACCGCTACCGTTCGCCTCCGCCGCGCCGAGGACACGCCGCCGGCGACCCGACCGGACCCAGGAGGAGACCGACCGTGCAGCTGCTGCGGACCTCGACCCGCGAGGAGCAGGACTGGACCGTCGTCGAGGCGTCCGGTCAGCTCGACGTCGCCACCGCGCCCCAACTGCGGCAGGTGCTGGTCGAGGCGCAGTACGGCGGCGCGTCGCAGGTGCTGCTCGATGTCGCCGGGGTGCAGTTCATCGACTCGATGGGGCTCGGTGTGCTGGTCGGCGCGCACAAGCGGGCGCGCTCCCACGCGGGCGCGTTCGTGCTCGCCGCCCCGTCGGAGCGCATGCGTTCGCTGCTGGAGCTCACCGGCCTCGACACCGTGCTGACGGTCGCGTCCGCGGCCACCGACGTCCTCGACGCACAGGGCTAGCATCGTTCGACGCGGCCAGCGACGGCGACGACAAGGGCACGGGTGGACCTCGACGAGCGGACGCTGCAGAGCGTCGCGGCCTACGACGCGCACGCCCCGGCCTACCAGCAGTCCCTGCGGCTGAAGCGGCCGGTGGCCGATGTGCGTCGGTTCGCCGACCGCGCCCGGCGCGACGCCCTGGTGCTCGACGCCGGCTGCGGCCCGGCCAACGACCTGCGCCTGCTGCGTGACGCCGGGGTGCATCCGGTGGGCGTCGACCTCGCCATGGGGGCCCTGCGCGAGGCCCGCATGCTCCTGCCGCGCCACCCGTTGGTCCGGGCCCCGTTGCACGCCCTGCCCTTCCGCCCGCGTTCGTTCGGTGGGTTGTGGCTGTCGGGCACGTTCACGCACCTGCCCCGCGCCGCCTGGCGCCCGACCTTCGCCGCACTGCTGGAGCTGGTCGACCGCGGCCCGGTCTACCTCGCCTGCTACCGCGGCACGGCCGACCTCGAGCGGCTCGACGACCCGGTCCTGGGCGAGGTGTTCGTGTCCGCCGCGGTCGAGCAGGAGATCGAGGCGCTGTTCACCTCGCACGGCCTCGCGGAGCCCAGCATCGAACTGCGCCCCGATCCGATCCACGACCGTCGCCGGCCGTGGGTGGTCGCGCTCGGCACGCTGGAACGTTGAGCGCCCGGTGCGCCCGGCGCGCCCGGCGCCGCCCGGCGCAGCCCGGTCGTCTCGCACCGTGGTCGGGGGCGTCCGGCAGTCGACGGCGGCGACCGCGCCGCTGTCAGGCGTCGTCGTGGAGGCGCTCGAGCAGCGGGCCGGCGGCGACGTGCAACGGGCGGATGGCGAGGTCGGCGCCACCCTCCACGAGTGCCTGCTCGCTGCCCTCGTCGTCGGCGGCCACCGCGATGCGTCCCCGGTAGCCGTGCCGGCGCAGCGCCTGCACCAACGCGAGGTTGGTGTCCCGTCCCCGCAGCGTGCTGACCACCCAACGGGTGCGCTGCAGCGGCAGTTGCTCGGGCAGATCGGGGTCCTCGGCATCGCCGTAGAGGACCGGGATCGACCAGTCGTCACGGATGCTGCGCGGGTCCCAGTCGACCCCCAGGACGTCGTCGCCGCGCTGCTCGAGCTCTGCGCACACGGTCCGGCCGAACCGGCCGAGGCCGATCACGACGTGGCTGGGCTCGACGGTGCGTTCGTCGAAGTCGATCGACGCGGTCGGCCGGCGGCGCTCGAACACGCGCAGCAGCGGCTCGATGCGGGCATAGATCCGGTCCGAGCCGTAGATGAGGTAGGTCGAGGCCGTGATGGTGATCAGACCGACCGCGGTCACCAGCCCGATGACGTCGGTGCCCACGTGTCCCTGTGCGGCGCCCAGGGCGACGAGGATGAGCGAGAACTCGCTGATCTGCGCCACCGTCAGCCCGGCCTTGAACGCGACCTTCTTGCGGTAGCCGAGCAGCCCCATGATCACCAGCACGATGATCGGGTTGCCGACCAGCACGAACAGGCTGAACAACAGCGCGGCCGGGATCTGCTCGGCTGCGGCGGTCAGCTCGAAGCTGGTGCCGAGTTGGATGAAGAAGAACACCAGCAGGAAGTCGCGCAGCGTCGACAGCCGCCCCGACAGCGCCTCCCGGTAGGAGGTCGAGGCCAGCGACATGCCGGCCAGGAAGGCGCCGACCTCGGAGCTGAAGCCCAGGACGTGGGTGAGTGCCGCGAGCCCGACGGCCCAGGTCACCGCGGCCAGGACCAGCAGCTCGCTCTGGCGCGCGAGCAGGTGGGTGACCCGCGGCAGGACCCACGTGCCGATGGCGGCCACCGCGAGCAGCAGCAGCACGCCCCGCAGGGCGATGCCGGCGAACTCGCGGGCGAGTCCACCCTCGCCGGTGTCGCCGGCCGCGGTGATCGCGATCATGGCCAGCACGACCACGATGTCCTGCACGATCAGGAAGCCCAGGGCGATGCGCCCGTGCAGTTCGTCGAGCTCGCGCTTGTCCGTGAGCAGCTTGACGATGATGATGGTGCTGGAGAACGTCAGCGCCACCGCGATGTAGATCGCCTGGACCGTGGCGAAGCCGAGCAGGGTGGCGATCAGGTAGCCGAACGCCGAGGTGAAGATCACCTGGCCCAGTCCGGTGGCCAGCGCGACCGGCCCCAATCGCTGCACGAGCCGGACGTCGAGCTTGAGGCCGACGACGAACAGCAGCAGCGCGATGCCGATCTCGGCCAGCAGCTCGATCTCCTCGGTGGCCTCGACCAGTCCGAGCGCCTCCGGCCCGACCGCGATGCCGGCGGCGATCAGCCCGACCAGCAGTGGCTGACGGAGCAGGGTCGCCAGTGCGCCGGCGACGACGCAGACGAACAGCACGGCCGCGATCTGTTCGAACGCCCCCATCAGCTCACTCCTGCCCGGCGCAGGCGGCGCTCGCCACGTCGGCGTCCACCCGTACCGAGTCGAGGACCTCGTCCGCGAGCGCGTCGTCGGACGCCCGGGCGGGTTGGGAGAGCTCCACCAGCACCAACGTGTCGCCGACGCCACCGTAGAGACCGATCACGCGCAAGGTCTCGGCGTCGTCGTCGCGGCCCGCACCGAGTGTCAGCGCCAGGCGGCGGGCGGTGTCGAGGCCCGGCACGGGCTGCTCGGTCTGGTCCTCCTGCGCCGCGGTGACGACCAACGGACCGCGGGGGGACTGCGCGCTCGCCTGCACCAGTTCGTCGACGGTGCCGCCGCAGCCGACCACCACCTGCAGGTTGCGGACGTCGCCGGTCGTCGACGGCGTCCAGCGGTGTGAGCCGACGACCCCGTCGGTGTCGCCCTGCTCGGCACGCTCCCACCCGTCGGGCACCGACACGCTCACCCCGTCCACGGTGGCCTCGGTCGGCCCGCCGTCGCAGGCGGTGGCCAGCAGCAGCACGCCGACGAGCGCCGCGGTGGACCGCACGCCGCGGCGGCCGGCGGAGCGAAGCGCTGCAGCGGGTTCGGTCACCGGTCGCCTCGTCTCGGGGGGTCGAACCGTACGTGACCGCCCCGCAGCACCGACGTGCACTGCGCGCTCGGTGAGCGTCCGGTACGTCCTCGTAGCGGCCCCCCTACGGGGGGCCCGCCCCGTCAGCGTCTCCACCCGTGTTCGAGGGTGTTTGACAGGTGACACCGGCGCCGTCACCTTCCGGCTCCCTCGCCCCTCTCCGGGCCCGACGCCCCGAAAGTCGAGCAGCACGTGGCAGACAACCTCGTCATCGTGGAGTCGCCCGCGAAGGCCAAGACCATCGAGCGCTACCTCGGCAGCAGCTTCAAGGTCCTCGCCTCCTACGGCCACATCCGTGACCTGCCACGCTCCGACTTCGCGATCGAGGTCGAGGACGGCGGGGACTGCCACCTGCGCTACGAGGTCCCGGAGAAGTCCAAGAAGCACGTCTCGGCGCTCAAGCAGGCGGCCAAGTCGGCCACGACCGTCTGGTTGGCGCCCGACCTCGACCGCGAGGGCGAGGCGATCGCCTGGCACATCGCCGAGATCCTCGACCTCGACGTGGCGCAGACCAACCGGGTCACCTTCGACGAGATCACGGAGTCGGCGATCCGCGCCGCGTTCGAGGCGCCGCGCCGGCTCAACACCGCGCTGGTCGACGCACAGCAGGCCCGCCGCGCCGTCGACCGCATCGTCGGCTACCGCCTCTCCCCGGTGCTGTGGCGCACGGTCGCGTCGGGAATCTCGGCCGGCCGGGTGCAGTCGGTGGCGCTGCGCCTGATCGTCGACCGCGAGGACGAGATCCGCGCGTTCGTGCCGCAGGAGTACTGGAGCTTCCCGGGTGCCTTCGCCCGGGACCGCGACGGTGCGCCGGAGATCCAGGCCAACCTGTACGCGGTCGGCGAGCAGCGTCTGTCGACCCCGAAGGACCTCGAGGACAAGTCCGAGGCGCGACGGGCCAAGCTGTTGGTCGTGCGTTCGGAGCCGGAGGCCACCCGGCTGGCCGAGCGCGCCCGCGCCCTCGAGTACACGGTCGCCGAGGTGCGACGCACCGAGGCACGGCGCAACCCCAAGCCGCCCTTCAAGACCTCGACGCTGCAGGGCGAGGCGTCCAAGTACGGCTTCTCCGCCCGTCAGACGATGGCCGTCGCCCAGCAGCTCTACGAGGGCATCAACCTCGGTGGCGAGCAGGTCGGGCTCATCACCTACATGCGTACCGACTCGCTCAACCTCTCCGCCCAGGCGCTGGGGGAGATCGGTTCGCTGGTCCGCGACCGCTTCGGCGAGCGCTACGCGTTGGCCGAGCCCCGCCGCTTCGCCGGCACCACCAAGGGCGCGCAGGAGGCCCACGAGGCGATCCGCCCGACGTCGGTCAACCGCACGCCCGAGAAGATCCGGCGCTACCTCTCCGACGAGCAGGCCCGCCTGTACGAGCTGATCTGGAAGCGCACGGTCGCGACCCAGATGCAGCCCGCCGTCTTCGACCGCGTCTCGGCGGACGTCGTCGGTGCGGACGCGGAGGGCGAGCTCACCTTCCGGGTCACGGGCCAGGTCGAGAAGTTCGACGGGTTCCTGCGGGCCTACCGGGCCGTGCGCGACGAGGACGAGGAGGCCGACGAGGTCACCGACCGCCTGCCACAGCTCGAGCAGGGTCAGCGACTGCACCTGGCCGAGCTGCTGCCCGAGCAGCACGAGACCTCGCCGCCCCCGCGCTACTCCGAGCGCACGCTGGTCGAGGCGCTCGAGGAGCAGGGCATCGGACGCCCGTCGACCTACGCGTCGATCATCTCCACCCTCGAGCAGCGCGAGTACGTGCTCAAGGAGTCGCGCCGGTTCTTCGCGACGGCGCTCGGCGAAGTGGTGGTCAGCTTCCTCAAGGCCCACTTCGGCGAGATCGTCGACGTCAACTTCACCGCCCGCATGGAGGAGACCCTCGACGAGATCGCGGCCGGCGACCAGGCCTGGTGCCGCACCGTCACCGGGTTCCTCGACGAGGTGGACGACTGGGTCAAGGAGCGCAAGCCCGAACGTCCGCGCCTGCCGTTGCACCACCCGGCCGACTGCCCCGAGTGCGGCGCACCGATGGAACGGGTGTTCTCGGGCAAGTCCAAGCAGTGGTTCGCCTCGTGCAGTCGCTGGCCGGACTGCGAGGGAACGCTGCCGCTCAACGACGACGGCACCGTCGGCGAACCCGAGCCGGAGCCCGAACCCGACGAGGACGTGCGCTGCCAGGAGTGCGGCAAGCCGATGCTGCTGCGCGAGGGACGCTTCGGCAAGTTCTTCGGCTGCGTCGACTACCCCAAGTGCAAGGGCATCCGCAACCTGCAGCAGCGGCTGATGTACCGCGACACCGACGGACAGGCCAAGCCGTTCCGTTCGCCGACCGACCCGAACAGCTTCATGGAGCTGCGCACGTCGCGCTACGGCAAGCCGTTCGTGGGATCGACCGGCTACCCCGACGACGCGTTCGCGGTCTGGTCGGTGCCGATCGCCACCCCGTGTCCGGCGTGCGGTGCGCCGCTGCGCCCGCCGCCGCGCAACCGCAAGGCACCGGTCGCGATCTGCACCGCCCCGAAGGTCAACCACGTCTACGACGCCGAGGACTTCGACCTGCCGTCGGTCGCGACGTGGACGGTCGTGGAGGGGGTCGAGAAGTACGACCCCGAGCTCGGGGGCACGCCGATCGCCCAGGACGAACTGCCGGAGCCGATCGCGCTGTCCTACAGCGGCGAGCAGGCACCGCCGGCCAAGAAGAAGTCCGCGCGCAAGAAGACCGCGGCGAAGAAGACGGCCGCCAAGACGGGCGCGAAGACGTCGGCGGCGAAGGCCTCCGCCAAGAAGACGGGCGCCAAGAAGACCGCCAAGAAGACCGCGCGCAAGCGCTCCTGACCGGTCGGTGTCCTGCGGGCGCCCGACGCGTCGAACGCCGCGGGACACCACACCGGACACTGGTGCGGCCGGCACGGGAACGCCCCCGTCCGCCGGTAGGGTGGCGCAAGCATGGGTCAGGCAGACAACGGGGCGGCGTCGCCCGAGCAGGTGTCGCCCGGTGGCGCCTCGCCCCGGGTCTACGCGGCGTTGTTCCGCAACCGCGACTTCCGCAACCTCGGACTGTCGACCTTCGCATCGACGCTGGGGGACTGGATCGGCTTCCTCGCCATCCTGACCCTCACCGAGGACATCCTCGGTGCCACGCGCGCGGCGGCGTTCGCGGTCTCCGCGGTGATGGCCGCCCGGGTGTTGCCGAGCATGCTGCTCGGCCCGGTCGCGGGCGTGTTCGTCGACCGTTGGGACCGCAAGCGGCTGATGATCGCCTGCGACGTGGGTCGCGGCATCGTAATGGCGTTGATCCCGTTCAGCGACGAGATCCTGACCCTGCTGCTGGCCACGCTGGTGATCGAGGTGCTCTCGTCGTTGTTCGGACCGGCCAAGGACGCGGTGTTCCCCACGCTGGTGAAGCGCTCGGAGCTGGTGGTCGCCAACCAGCTCAACCTGGTCGTGACCTACGGCACGCTCCCGCTGGCCGGCGTGATGTTCGCCTCGCTGACCGCACTCGCCGGACCGCTCTCGGGCGTGATCCCCTTCCTCGGTGAGCGGGCGGTCGCCCTGCCGATCTGGTTCAACGCCGCCTCGTTCCTGCTGTCGGCCCCGTTGATCGCGCGCATGCGCACGCCGGCGTCGCGACACCGCGTCGGCGACCACAGCGCCCCCTCGGCCTGGGACGAGCTGCGCGAGGGGTTCCGGTTCATCGGCCGCCACCCCATCATCCGGGCCCTCATCGTCGGGGTGATGGTCGCCTCGGCGGCGGCCGGCACGGTGATCTCGACCGGTCAGTTCTTCGCCAACGTCGTCAACGCCGGCCCGTCCGGGTTCGGCATCCTGGTGGCCGCCGTCGGGGTGGGACTGGTCGCTGGCCTCGGTGCCAGCGCCTGGTTGACGGTCCGGCTCGCGCCCGAGCGGCTGTTCGCTCCCGGCATCGGGGTCGCCGGGGTGATGCTGGTGACCACCGCGTTCATGCCGTCGCTCGCGTTCGCCGCCGCCCCGGCCGGGATCATGGGCGCGGGTGCGGGGGTCGCGTTCATCGTCGGCTACACGATCCTGCAGGCACGCGCCGACGACCGCCTCCGCGGGCGGACCTTCGGGGCGATGAACTCCGGTGTGCGCGCCTCGATCTTCGGTTCGACCACCGCGGCTCCGCTGCTGATCGGCCTCATCGGCCGCGAACCTCGGGTGGTCACCGAGGCCGTGCCGGGCGGTTTCTACCCCTACACGATCGGCGGGGTGCGCCTGACGTTGGCCGCGGCCGGTGCCCTGGCCTTCGTCGGCGCGGTGCTGACCGGGCGGGCGCTGCACCGGGCGGTGGCCGAGCACCCGGAGCTCGACCAGCCGCTGACCGGCGACGAGGTCGCCACCGAGGGGCTGTTCGTCGTGTTCGAAGGCGGCGACGGTGCCGGCAAGTCGACGCAGATCAAGCTGTTGCGCACCGCGGTCGAACGTGCGGGTCACCGGGTGCTGGTCACCCGCGAGCCCGGGGGGACACCCATCGGGGAGCGGGTCCGCGAACTGCTGCTCGCGCGCTCCTCCGAGGGCATGGCCGACCGCACCGAGGCGCTGCTGTACGCCGCCGCCCGTGCCCAGCACGTCGAGGAGGTGCTCCGCCCCGCACTCGAGGCGGGCACGGTGGTGATCTGCGACCGCTTCGTCGACTCCTCGATCGTGTACCAGGGCGCCGGACGCGGGCTCGGGGAGGCCGAGATCGACCGGCTCAATCGCTGGGCCACCGGTGGCCTGACCCCCGACCTGGTGGTGCTGCTCGACCTCGAACCGGACCAGGGCCTGCGACGTGTCGACGGTGAACCCGACCGTCTCGAGGCCGCCGGGCTCGGCTTCCACCGCACCGTCGCCGCCGCCTACCGCGAGCGCGCGAAGCGGGGTGATCCGCACCGCTACCTGGTACTGGACGCCACGCGACCGGTCGAGGACCTGCACGTCGCGCTGCGCACCACCGTGCTCCAACGCCTCGCCGACGCCGACGCCGACGCCGACGCCGACGCCGACGCCGGCGCCGACGCCGGCGCCGAGGAGGACGGCGGCACGTTCGCGGTGGGGGAGGAACTCGCGCGTGACACGCTCGAGGGACGAGGCCACCCGTGACCACCTGGGACGACGTACTCGGACAGCCGGCCGCGGTCACGGCCCTGCGCGCCGCCCTGCGCGCCGACGAGGTGGCCCACGCCTGGCTGCTGGTCGGCCCGCGCGGGGTCGGCCAGCGGGAGCTCACCCGGGCGCTCGCGGCGACGCTCAACTGCGAACGACCGCCGGCCCCGGACGCCGCCTGCGGCACCTGCTCGTCGTGCGAGCGCATCGGCCGCGGGACCTCGCCGGTCCAGACCGACCTCGAGCCCGAGGGCAGCAGCCACCTCGTCGAGGGCGTGCGCGGCGAGTGGATGCCGCTCGCGACCCGCACGCTCACCGAGGGCCGGCGCCGGGTGCTGCGGGTGGTCGCCGCCGACCGCATGAACGAGGCCGCCCAGAACGCGTTCCTCAAGATCCTCGAGGAGCCGCCGCCGTCGGTCGTCTGGGTGCTCGACGTCGAGGACGAAGGTGCCCTGCTCGAGACGGTCGTCTCCCGCTGCCGTCGGCTCGACCTGGTCCCGTGGGGTCCGGAGGCGATGCAGGTGCTGGCCGAACGGTTGGACGTGCCGCCCGAGCAACGCACCGCGCTCGCCCGTGCCGCGCTCGGTTCGCCCGAACGGCTGCGTGACCTCGCCGATCCGCAGGTCGCCGACGCCCGCTGGCAGCACCTGGCCCTGCTCGACCGGCTGGCGACCGGAGGACCCGGACAGGTGGTACCGGCCGCCAAGGAGTCGGTGGCCTGGGCACGCTCACGGATCGCGCCGCTCAAGGAGCGGCACCAGGCGGAGCTCGCCCGGCTCGAGGAGGCGTTCGGCGTCGAGGGCAACAAGGGCTGGCCCCCGGGCGTCCGCCAGCGGCTCACGCGGCGGTTCGAGCGCCTCGAGCGCCAGGAGCAGCGTCGGGCGTTGGATCTGCTGCTCGACGACCTGGCCAGCTACCTGCGCGACCTGCTCGCGGCGCAGGCCGGTGCGTCGACCGACGTGCTGATCAACATCGACCACGAGGCGGCCATCCGGCGCGACGCCCAGCGGCTCGGCCCGGCCGAGCTCGTGTCGGCCCTGCACGCCGTGTCGCGCTGTCGCGAGGCGCTCGACCGCAACGGCAACCCGGAGTTGCAGCTGGAGCGGCTGCTGCTGCAGCTGGCGCTGCCACTGTTCGCGGTCGCCAACCGCGAACGCGTGAGCTGACGCGCGGCGCGACGTGGCGGTGGAAAGGGCCGAGGGGCCCGTGCGGGACGCGCCGCTGGACCCTGCCCGGGGGACGGACGACGGCGGATCATCGTCTCGAGCACACCCGTGGGTGGTGTGCCGGAGGAGTCCGCACCATGAGAGCCGCCGTCGTCCGGGGTTTCGGGGAGCCGCTGCAGATCGAGCAGCGTCCGCTCCCGGAGCCGGGTCCGTACCAGGTCCGGGTCCGTCTCGAGGCGTCCGGGCTGTGCCACACCGACATCCACGCCTGGCGTGGTGACTGGCCGGTGAAGCCGGCGCCGCCGTTCGTCCCCGGGCACGAGGGCGTCGGGATCGTCGACGCCGTGGGCCCGGACGTCACCCGGGTCGTCGAGGGGCAGCGGGTGGCGGTGCCGTGGCTGCACACCGCCTGCGGGACCTGCGAGCACTGCATCACCGGCTGGGAGACGCTGTGCGAGTCGCAGCAGAACAGCGGGTACTCGGTCGACGGCGGCTACGCGGAGTACAGCCTGGCCGACAGCCGCTACGTCGGCCTCGTGCCGGACGGCATCGACCCGGTCGACGCGGCTCCGTTGACCTGTGCCGGGGTGACGACCTACAAGGCCGTCAAGGTGGCGGGCACGCGTTCGTCGGACCTGGTCGCGGTGTTCGGCGTCGGTGGGCTCGGGCACCTCGCCCTGCAGTACGCCCGCATCGCCGGTGGGACCGTGATCGCGGTCGACCTGCACGACGACAAGCTGGAGATGGCCAAGCAGCTCGGGGCGACCTACACGATCAACGCCGCCCGGCAGGACGTCGCCGAGGAGATCCAGAAGCTCGGTGGCGCCGACCAGGCCATCGCCACGGCGGTGTCGCCGCGGGCGTTCGAGGCCGCGTTCGCGTCGCTGCGCCGAGGAGGGACGCTGTCGATGGTCGGCCTGCCGGCCGAGAACCAGATGGCGCTGCCGATCTTCGAGACGGTGCTCAAGGGCATCACCGTGGTCGGCTCGATCGTGGGTACCCGGGTCGATCTGGCCGAGGTGTTCGAGCTGCACCGGCTCGGACAGACCAAGGTGATCCGCGAGACCCGCTCCCTGGAGACGGTCAACGAGGACTTCGCGGCCGTCGAGTCCGGCGAGGTCACCGCGCGCCTGGTCTTCACCTTCTGATCACCGGCGTACCGGCCGATCGCGGCGTCCCGAACGGGGCGCCGCGATTCGTCAGAGGGGGAGGGACCGGCGTGGGTGCCGGTCTGCGACCCGCCGCCGGGGGCGGCCAGCGGTCGGGGGAGCCGACGCGGCCGGGTTCAGACCTCGTGTCGCCCCGGTTCCCCGCCGGCGAGCCGGGCCAGGTCGTCGCCGGCCTGCCGCAGGCGCTCCCGGCCGCCGCGGCCGGCGCCGGACAGCACCCGCTCGACCGGCTTGAACAGTCGCGAACGCACGTCGAGACGCAACGCGAAGCGCACGGCCGTGCCGTCGGCCTCCTCGGTCAGCTCGAGCCGTCCGGTGCCGTGCACCGGGCCGTCGACGGTGACGACGTCGAGCCGTTCGCCGTTGTCGGCAACGGCCACGGCAACCTCGACCCGCAGCGGACGGATCGGCGTCCCGAAGGTCAGCAGGGCCGACTCGGGCAGGCTCGGCGTCCCCGCAAGGAGCTCCACCTCGTCGATCGCCGGCCACCACTTCGGCCAGGTCGACAGGTCCGCCACCACGACCCACACGTCGTCGCGCGGCGCCGTGGTGCGCCAGGTGCCGGCGAGGTCGATCGCTGCCATGGCGGTCCTTCGGGGCGGGACGGCGAACCTATCGCCGGACCGGGGAAGCGGTGCGTTGGCGGGGGCGGCAGGCGGTCCGATACGCTTCCCACCGCTCCGCGGCCGAGGCCGCGCACGCGCGCCGGGATAGCTCAGTCGGCAGAGCGATTCACTCGTAATGAATAGGTCCGGGGTTCGATTCCCCGTCCCGGCTCCGAACACGTGCACTGCGCCCTGCACCTGCCCTGCACCGACCCGCACAAGCCACCGGGCACCGTCGTCGCGACGGTGCCCGGTGGCGTTGGCGGCGCCGCAGCGCCGCCGGGGTCTCAGGACGGCCCGCGCAGGGCCTGCAGGCGCCGCTCCACCTCGAGGTCGTCGCCGAGCTCGTCGAGCTCCTCGAACTGCGAGTCGATCGACGAGGCCGTCACCTCCTCCATGCCGCGCACCCGCGCCTCCTCGCGACGGATGCGCTCCTCGAAGCGGCCGAGCTCGCTGGTCGGGTCGAGCACCGACACGCTGCGCACGGCCTCCTGCACCCGGGTCTGCGCCTCGGCCATCCGCGAGCGGCTGACCAGCTCGTCGCGCTTGGCGACCAGCTCCTCGCGCTTGCGGCGGATCTTCTCCAGACCGTCCTTGAGCTTGTCCACCATCTCGGTCTGCTGGGTGATCTGCCCGGCGAACGAGTCGGCCTGCTGTTCGAACGAGATCTGCTTGCGCAGGGCGATCTTCGCCAGTTCGTCGAACCGGTCCGCCTCGCCGGGATCCTCGTCGCGCAACTGGTCGGCGCGTCGGGCCGCCGCGGCCGCCTTGTTGCCCCACTCCTCGGCGGTCGACCGGGCCTCGTCACGGTCGTCCTCGAGCAGGCGCAGGTTGCCGATGCTCTGCGCCACGGCCGCCTCGGCCTCGGTGATGCTGTTGGTGAAGTCGCGCACCAGCTGGTCGAGCATCTTCTCGGGGTCCTCGGCGCTGTCGATGAGCGCGTTGACGTTCGCGCGCAACAGCTGACTGAGTCGTCCCAGGATGGTCCGTGCCACGGTCGTTCCTCTCGTCGTCGCGGTGGCCCGGACCGGGCCACCGAGTTCGTCCTCGTCAGAACCGTCCACCGCCGGCGCGGCCGCCGCCACCGAAGCCGCCGCCCATGCTGCGTCCGCCGCCGCCGAAACCACCACCGAAGCCGCGGCCACCCCCGAACACCCCGCCGGTGCTGCGGCCGCCGGGCGAACCCCACACCGAGCCGCCGAAGCCGCCGCCACCACGGCGCGAGCCGCCCAGCGGGATCGGGAAGCCGCCGATCACGATCGTCGGTCCGCCGCCGCCGCCGTAGGGGCCGCGCCCGAACGGGCCGCGGTACTGGTCGTAGGAGTCGAAGTCCCGGCTGGCGAGCCGGTAGGCCTCGGCAGCGAGCCGCTCGGCCTCCCGGGCCTCGTCGGCGGCCGTCGCCGGGTCGGTGTCGAGCAGCGCCCGGGCGCGGTCGAGGTGGCGTTCGGCCTCCTGGATCCGGGTCCGGGCCTCACGGCCGACACCCTGCCGGCGTACCGCGAGGTAGTCCGCCGCCCGGTCGTACACCGCGGTCGCCGTTCGCAGCGCCGCGCGGGCGGCGGTGGTCTCCCGTTCCCGGCGTTCGACGGCGGCGTGCGCCAGTGCGACCGCCTGCACGGCCGCGGACTCGGCGCCGCGGGCCTGTTCGTACGCGCGCAGCGGGTCGTCGTCCCGCGCGGCACGGGCGTGTTCGAGCAGCCGCCGCGCCTCGGCCACCAGCGCCGGCGCGGACGGCGGCGGGGGTGGTGGTGGTGTCCCGGCGCCGCCGCGGGCGCGACCAGCACTCGGCGCCCGGGCCGGAGCCGGCGTCGGGACGCGGGTGTCGGTGGCCGCCGCGGTGGCCTCGTCGAGCGCACCGGCCGCGGCCCGAAGCGCCGTGTCGAGTTCCCGCTCGGCCTCGTCGAGCTCGCTGGCGGCGTGTTCGACGGCGAGCAGCAGCTGCTGGGCGGCGGCCAGGGCGCCCTGTGCCTCGCGCACCGCCCGTGCCGCGGTGCTGGTCTCGTTCCCGGTCAGGGCGGCCTGTCCGGCGTCGACGGCGGCCGCCGCCGCGGCCAGCCGCTTGTCGGCCTCGGTCAGATTGCCCCGTGTGGCGTCGCGGGCCGTGGCCGAACGCGCGGCGAGCCGCTCGTGCAGCGGACCGGCCGCCTCCCGGCGGGTACGGGCGTCGCGGATGTCGGCCTCCAGGTCGTCGAGCAGACGTGGTGCCTCCTGCTCGAGCTCCCGGAGGTCGTCGAGCCGCGCGTACTCGGCGGCCAGCACCCCGTCGATGCGCTCGGTGTGCTCCACGATGCGCTGCAACAGCTGCTCGCGTTCCAGCGGCGTCTCGAGGACCTCGTCGTCGAGACGCTGTCGCAGCTCGAACGCGTCGTGCAGGGCGTCGCGGGCCGTGTCCAGCGCCGCTCGCAGGGGTGCGACGTCGTCGGCGTGGAAGCGGGCCTCGGCGAACGCCAGCTCGGTGGTGGCCTCGCGCACCGCCTCGTCACAGGCGAGCAGGCGGGCGTTGGCCGAGCGCGCGAGCTCGCCGAGCCGGCGGTCGCGTTCCTCGGAACTGCGCCGACGTCCCTGGCGTTCGGTGAGGCGGGACGCGGCGGCGAACAGGACGAATGCCGCGATCGGGATCACCAGCAACCACGGAACCTGCCCCCCGGTCGCGCCGCCCGGTCCGGTGGTCGGGGCCGGCGTCGGATCGGTCGGGGCGGGGTCGTCGTCGGCGGGCGTGCCGGTCTGCCCGGCCTGGGCGTCGGCGAGCGCCTGTCCGGCCGCGATCGCGGCCCCCGCGAAGTCGCCCTCGGCGAGCAGGGGCTCGACGACCGACGTGTTGATGCGGTCGATGTCGGTGTCGCTCACCCCGCGCAGCCCGTCGGCGACCCACAACGCGTAGCTGCGGTCGTCGATCGCGACGAGCAGCAGCGCGTCGTCGCCCCCGAGCGAGTTCTCCGAGGCGACCTCCTGCACGAACGACGTGACGGGGGTTGCCGCCGTGGTGTCCGTCGTCAGGACGAACAGGTGCACCTGGTCGCGCAGCTCGGCGAGCGCGGCACGGACCTCGTCCTCGCGCCCGGTGAGCAGTCCTGCCTCGTCGTTGATCTCGTCGGTCAGTTGCGGCACCTGCTGGGCACCCGCCGGGGGAGCGACCAGCGCGCCGGCGCCCACGACGAGCAGACCGGTCAGCAGCGTGAGCAGGGCGACCAGCCGTGCGCCTGCCCCGGACCGCACGGCCAGACGCACGGGCGGCACGGCCGACGACGGGAGCGGGGCGCACATGGGCATGCGCCGGACCGTAGCGCTGTCCGCCCGGTGCCGGGCACGGTCACTGGGACGCGGGTCCGGCCGAGCGGCGTCAGGCGGCGCCGGTGAAGTCGCCGGTCACGTGCAGCGCGGTCGCCTCCCCGGTGCTCGACAGGACCAACGGCAGCTCGAGGTGGTGCCAGCCGTCCATGCCGGCGTGCATCTGCAACGGGAAGTCGACCACGGCCTCGTCGCCGGCGGCCAGGGTGACGGGTTGGCCCGGCTCGGTCGCGACCCCGTCGACGTAGACCGGTCCCGGGCAGCAACCCTCGAGCACCCGGGGCTGGCCGACCGCGAAGGTCACCTCCGCGTCCCCGGTGTTCTCGACCTGCCAGCTCGGCACGACCGTGACGTCGAGCGGCACGTCGCCCATCTGCACGGCGGCCCCGGCCACTTGCAGGTCCCCGAGGCGGACGACGCCGTCGACGGTGCCCGGGGCCGCCATCGCGGTCCCGCCCATGGGGTTTGGCAGGTCACGGGTGGGTTCGCCGCCACCGCCCGGCAGGCCCAGACCGACCGCGACGGCGAGCGCGCCGACGACCAGCGCGCCGGCCAGCGGGCCGGAACGGGTCCGGTTCGTGGGCGCGGGACGGGTGGTGGAACGGGTGGTGTTCGAGCGGGTGGGGGTCGACACGACGTCTCCGATGTCAGGTGGTGATCCCGCCGTAGCGGGCGTCGATGCGGGTGATGATCTCGTCGAGCGGCAGGCCACGATCGAGGTCGGCGACCACGTCGCGGGCCTCGCCGAGGCACACGCCACAGCCGGTGGCGTGCCGCTCCCAGGCGCCGTCCCCGGGCCGGACGAAGCACGTCAGCAGGTCCGGGTGGTCGAGGAAGTCCTCGCACCCGCAGTAGCAGCGCACCGCGGTGAACGCCTCGCGGTGCTCGGCGGCGGCGAGATAGAGCTCGCGGTGCTCGGCCGGCAGCTGGTCCAGTTCCACGCTGCCGCCGGGCGCGATCGCGACCATGGCGGCATGGGCGTCGTCGTCCGCGGCGCGCTGCTCGCCGGCGGCCCGGATCTCGGGCGGCAGGACGACGGCGAGGCCGAGCATCGCGGCCACCGCGACGGCGAGCGCCGGCCACGGTCGGGACGTACGGGCATGGGGTGGCACGGGCGCGCTCCTGGGGGATGGCTCGACACTCGAAGGGTCGGCCACCGCCGTGCCGGTCGCGTCCGACACAGGGCCCGAAGTCGCGGGCCGTTCGCCCCCAGTGGGCGACCCGCGCTAGACCCGGTCGGCCATCTGCCGCCGTCGCTTGACGACGTACATCGCCGTGTCGGCCGCCGAGAGCAGCGCGTGCGGGTTGTTGCCGACGTCGTCGGCGCTGACCGCGCCGATGCTGGCGCCGAGGCGCGTGGGACCACAGGGCAGCACGAGCGGACGGCACAACTCGTCCTGGAGCCGCGCCGTCAGTGCCCGTGCGTCCGCCGTCGTCTCCACCTCCGTGAACAGCACGAACTCGTCGCCGCCGAGCCTGGCGACGGTGTCCGACGCCCGGCTGGCCGCGGACAACCGGCGTCCCACCTCCACGAGTGCCAGGTCACCGATGGCGTGCCCATGGCGGTCGTTGAGCCGCTTGAAGCCGTCGAGGTCGACGAACAGCACCCAGACCTGCGTTCCCCGGCGCCGACGGCGGTCGAGTGCCACGGTCAGGCGATCGAAGAACAGCACGCGGTTGGGGAGACCGGTCAGCGGGTCGCGCAACGCCTGCTCGCGCAACTGGTCGCGAGCCCGCTCCCGATCGACGACCAGGAGGGTGAAGCGCGCGGCCACGGCGAGACAGACGGCCAGGCTGCCGATGGTGGCGACCGGGGCGACGCTGTCGTCGAGCCGCCATCGCAGGGCGACTGCCAGCGGACAGACGAACAACGCGAGGGAGGGCAGCACGGTGCGCACGATCACGTGCGCGGTGTCGACGTCGGCCGGCTCGGTCAGCCGCGCCATGGAGGGATGCAGGGCGGCGACGCCCAACAGCAGCAGCCCGACCCCCCACAGCACGACCGTCGTTCGCGGCAGGTGTCCGTCGGGCATCCCGCTCGAGACCAGGTGAACGGCAGCGGCACCACCTGCCGTGCTCGCGGCCGCCAGCGTCCAACCGCTGAAGGTGGCGTACCCGCCGGCGAACACGACGCGCATCGTCATGGCCGCGACCCAGCAGGCCAGCGACGCCGTCACCAGGATGACGAGCAGTTCGGCCTCGGTGTCCAACGCCCCGCGGGCATGGCGCACCAGCGCAGCCTCCCACATGGCGGCGGTACAGGCGACGGTCACGATGAGACTGTCGAGCCACGGCCCGCGATCGCAACCGTCGCTCTGGGCCCGTGCGAATCGGCCCGCCGAGACCCCCAGCAAGGGGTAGGCGAGGACCATGAGCCCGCCGGCGACCGGGTGCATCCCCGAACCGACCGGCGGCAGCACGACGTGCGCCGTCAGGGCGGCGGCGAAGCCGAGCGTCGTGATCGACAGCAGCCGCCAGGCGAGCGGATCACGGGGACGATGGCGACGCCGGCCGCGCTCGATGGCGATCGTGGTCAGGCCGAGCAGCGTGGTCCACGTCGCCGCCTGGGCGAGACCGGTCGTGACGAGACACGCCGCGAGCAGTCCGCTCGCGACGGCGCCGAAGCGGACCCAGGACCGTTGCATGCCGTGTCCGTCGGCCCGGCGATCGACGACCTGAGTGGTCGGGAGCCCCGTGGGTCGGCGACGGGAATACGACACGGCCGTCGCGAGTTGTCCCGGTGCGACGCCTGCGCCGCCGCTCCGCCTGCGCCGACGGCGTCGTTCGTTCGCTGTCGCGCTCCGTCCTCGAGCGCTGTCGCGCTCCCATCCTCGAGGTGTCCGCCGTGTCCTTCCCACTGTCGCTGCTGGACCTCGCCGACGTCGGGGAGGGAGAGACGGTCGCCCAGGCCCTGCAGGCCAGCGTCACGCTGGCGCGCGCCGCCGAGGGGCTCGGGTACCGCCGGATCTGGTACGCCGAGCACCACAACGTGGCCACGATCGCGTCGGCTGCGACCAGCGTCCTGATCGCCCACGTGGCCGCGCACACCGAGACGATCACGCTCGGGGCCGGCGGCGTGATGCTGCCCAACCATTCGCCGTTGGTCGTCGCCGAGCAGTTCGGCACGCTCGCCGAGCTGCACCCCGGCCGCATCGAGCTGGGCCTGGGTCGTGCGCCCGGGAGCGACCAGGCGACGTTCCGTGCCCTGCGGCGCGACCTCGCCGCCGCCGACCGGTTCCCCGACGACGTGCTGGAACTGCAGGCGTACCTCGGCGACACCTCGCGCATCCCCGGGGTCGAGGCGACCCCGGGCAAGGGCACCCACGTGCCGCTGTACGTGCTGGGCTCGTCGCTGTTCGGGGCGCAGCTGGCCGCCGCGCTCGGGCTTCCCTACGCGTTCGCGTCCCACTTCGCCCCTGCGGCGCTCGAGCAGGCGGTGGCCGTCTACCGGCGCGAGTTCCGGCCCTCGGCGCAGCTCGACCGGCCGCACGTGCTGGCGGCCGTCAACGTCGTCGCCGCCGACGAGCACGACGACGCGCAGGCGCAGTTGCAGCAGGCCAAGCGCCGTCGGGTCCAACTGCTGTTCGGTCGCGGTCAGCAGCTCTCGTCCGCGGACGTGGACGCCGTGCTCGCCTCGCCGGCCGGCCAGCAGGTCGAGCAGATGGTGCGCTACACCGCCGTGGGGACCGCGGACGAGGTCCGCGCCTACCTGGAACGCTTCCGCACCCACGCCGATGCCGACGAGTTGATCCTCGCCGCCGCGGGCATCGGCCGCGACGCCCGCCTGCGCTCCTTCGAGCTCGTGGCCGACGCGTTCGCCCTGCCCCGCGCGGCCTGAGGAAGGACGTGCGCCAGACGTGCGTTTCTGAAAAAGCCCTGAAGTCTTTCGGGTGACGCGTGGCAGGGTGGCCCCTCCGGCGGTCGGGAGACACCGCCGGAGCGGTCCCGCCGGACGGCGGACCGCGTTGACGGAGGGAACGCGCGTGAGACGATCCACCACGGCGCGCCGGGGGCTGACGTTCGCCCTGGCCGCCCTGCTCGGTACCAGCCTGACGGTCCCTGCGGCCGCCGCGCCGCAACAGGACAAGGCGGCGAAGGTGGCGGCGTCGGCCGCTGCGGTGAAGGCCGCGCCGGCCGCTGCGGCGAAGGCCGGTAGCGCCGCTTGCGACAACCGCAACAACAACAGCTACGACAAGCTGCTCGACTGCATCACCCTGCCGGGCGTCCGGCGGCACCTCGCGGCCTTCCAGGCCATCGCCGACGCCAACGACGGCAACCGCGCCGCGGGGACGTCGGGCTACAGCGCCTCGGTCGCCTACGTCGCCTCACAACTCGAGGCGGCCGGCTACGAGGTCGAGTTCGACGAGTTCGAGTTCACCTACGTCGCCCCGGCGGTGCTCCAGCAGCTGTCCCCGGTGTCGGCCGACTACGAGACCGGGGCCTTCACCGGCAGCGGCGCCGGGGACGTGACCGCGACGGTCACGCCGGTGGACGTCAACGTCACCAATCCCGCCGAGGTGCCGCCCGAGGCGCTCAACAGCGGTTGCGAGGCGGCCGACTTCGCCGGCTTCCCGACGGGGGACATCGCGCTGGTGCAGCGCGGCAGCTGCCCGTTCGGGCAGAAGGCCGCCAACGCCGAGGCGGCGGGCGCCCGGGCCATGGTCCTGTTCAACACCGGCAACGTCCCGGCCAACGAGGGGCTGATCGTCGGCACGCTGCTGCCGGCCTTCGAGGGGGCCACCATCCCCGTCGTCGGCGCCAGCTACGAGCAGGGTGTCGCGCTCGCGCAGCCCGGCTCCACGGCGCGCGTACGGGTCGACGCACCCGAGACGCGCACCGACGTCAACGTGATCGCGGAGCTGCCCGGCGCCAACGACGACAACGTCGTGATGCTCGGCGCCCACCTCGACTCGGTCCAGCGCGGACCCGGGATCAACGACAACGGTTCCGGGTCGGCCGCCATCCTCGAGACCGCCATCCGCATGCGCAAGGTCTCGCCGGAGAACACGGTGCGCTTCGCCTGGTGGGGCGCCGAGGAACTCGGCCTGATCGGCTCGCGCGAGTACGTCCGTGGCCTGTCGGAAGCCGAACGCGACCGCATCGCCCTCTACCTGAACTTCGACATGGTCGGCTCGCCGAACTTCGTGCGGTTCGTCTACGACGGCGACGAGTCGTCCTGGACCGCGCCGGTGCCCGTCCCCGACGGTTCGGTGGCGATCGAGCGGCTGTTCGAGCGCTACTTCACCTGGCAGGGGCTGCCCTACGAGGACGCGGAGTTCTCCGGGCGCAGTGACTACCAGGAGTTCATCGTCAACGACATCCCCGCCGGCGGGCTGTTCACCGGCGCCGAGGTCGTCAAGACGCCCGAGCAGGCGGCGATCTGGGGTGGTACGGCCGGGATCTCCTACGACCCGTGCTACCACCAGGCGTGTGACGACCTCGGCAACATCGACGACGGGGCGTTGCTGACCAACAGCCAGGCCATCGCCTTCGCGGCCTTGACCTACGCCTTCTCCACCGAGGACGTCAACGGCGTCCCGGGTCGTCGGGTGCCGGGCAAGCCGCTGACGCTGCCGGCGCCGCAGGGGCCGGAGGGCACCGTCGGCGAGAACGCCGGTGGCCTCGGTCATGACCACGACCACGACCACGAGCACCACGAGGTCGACTGACCCGCGTGGGATCCCGTCGTGAACGCCGCCCCCGGTCCTCGGCCGGGGGCGGCGCCGTCGTCAGTCCCGGGCGGTGACGGCCCGGTCGTAGAGGGCGACGACCTCGGTGCGAACCTGCGCGCGTTCGGTGACCCGCGCGGCGAAGGGCAGACGCACCCGGACCTCGCCCGACGGCGTGGTGGCGCGCACGTCGAGTCCGTCCACGTCCACGCCGGTCGCCCGCGCCGCCGTCGCCCGTTCCACGCCGCCGAGCGTCCGACACAGCAGCAGCGTGTCCTCGGCATGGTCGGCGTTGAGGTGGCCGACGATCGCCTGCACGGCCACGTCGTCGAGTTCGTAGGCCATCGCGTCCTCCGGAGCAGCGGAACGGGAGTGAAGCAACGGATGGACCAGTCAGGGCAGCCCTGCCAAGGTGGGCCACCACTGCCTCGCCGACGTCCGTGCGCAGGGGCCAGCCGGGAGACGGCCGACCGTCGACCACCGACCACCCGGCGAGTGGTGACCGGCCCCGGGCGAAGTGCGGGCCTGGGCGGACCGCGCTGCGCCCGGCTTGGCACAGCCTGGCGCGCACGTCCGGCGGGGCTGCGAGGCGGTTCCGGTCGGGGCGCAGACGGAGGTGCGTGCGTGGCCGGGACGGAACGGCTCACCGTCGGAGCCGAGGAGGAGTACCACCTCGTCGACGCCGACCGTGGGGTGCTGGTGTCGGCGGCGGACGCGGTGCTCGAGCATCTCGACCACGAGGCCTACGAGCACGAGTTGCAGCGCTCGATGGTGGAGACGCACTCGGGCGTGCACGTGGCCCTGGGCGACCTGCGGGCGGACCTGGCCGCGCGCCGGCGGGCGCTACGGACCGTCGCGGATGCCCACGGGGCGTCGCTGGTCGCCAGCGGCACCGTGCCCCTGAGCGACTGGCGCGAGCAGCGCATGAGCGGCGACGAGCGCTACCAGCGCCTGCGCGCCGAACACGGCACGCTGGCCGAGGAACAGATCGTCTGCGGCTGCCACGTCCACGTCGGCGTGCCCGACCGGGCGACGGCACTGCAGGTCGTGCCGCACGTGCTGCCCTGGCTGCCGGTGCTGTTGGCGTTGTCGTCGAGTTCGCCGTTCTGGCAGGGGCTCGACACCGGCTACGCCAGCTTCCGGACGCCGCTGTGGGGGCGCTGGCCCACCGCCGGATTCCCGCCGACGCTCACCGACGTGGCCGCCTACGAGCGGCTCGCCGCGTCGCTGGTGGAGACGGGCACGGTGATCGACCGCAAGCAGCTGTACTGGTTCGTCCGCCCGTCGGAGCAGTTCCCGACACTGGAGTTCCGGGTCGCGGATGCGTGCACCCGGCTCGACGAGACGGTGCTGCAGGCGGCGCTGTGTCGCGGGCTGGTGGCGACCGCACTCGAGCGGCTGGAGCGGGGGGTCGACGCTCCTGAGCCGCCGCCCGCGTTGCTCGACGCGGCGCTGTGGCGCGCGTCGCGCTCGGGCCTCGGTGACCAGCTGATCGACCCCGTGGGGGCGGTCTGCGTGCCGGCACCCGAACTCGTCCGGCGACTGGTCGACGAGCTCGCCGGGGCGCTCGACCGCCACGGTGATCTCGACCTCGTCCACGACCACGTCCAGCGGATGCTGGTCGAGGGCACCAGCGCCGAACGGCAGCGCGCAGCGGTCGCGGTGCGCGGACGCCTCGAGGACGCGGTCGCCCGGCTCGTGCAGGAGACCGATCCCGACGGGGCCGGCGCGGCGTGAGCCCGCGCGCCAGGCGGCGCCGACTCCTCCGACGTACCGGCCGATCGGCCACCACCATGGGCCGGGTGGTCCACCTCCGCTCCGTAGCGTGCTTGCATGCGTGCCGGCCCGGCGTCCGATGCGCCGGATCTGCCGGTCGCCGCTCCGTCCGTCGACGCGTCCCGCCGGTCCCGCTTCGTCCGTCCGAGGAGGACGTCCCTTGCCCTCCGTGCGACCCGCCTCCCGACGCGACCTGCGGTCCACCGCGCGGCTGCACCGGGACCAACTTCCGGACGGCTTCTTCGCACGACTCGGGCCGGGCTTCCTGCGCACGTACCACGCCACGTTCCGGCGCAGCCCGGACGCGATCGCGATCGTGACCGGTGAACCGGGGCGCCCGGGTGGCTTCCTGGTCGGCACGCTCGACAACCGCACCCACTACCGCTTCGTCGTCCGTCGATGCGCGTGGCGCCTGGCGCTGCGGGGCCTGCTGGCGCTGCTCGCCCGCCCCCGGATGGGGTGGCTGTTCGTGCGTACCCGGGCGCTCCACTATGCGCGCTGGGTGGTGCGCTATCCGCTGCAGCGACTGCGGGGCGCAGACGGTGGTGCGGAGGCGCCCGACGCGACGCCGGACACCGCGGCCAGCGGGTCCGACCCGGTGCCGGACGTCGCGGGCGACGCGACCGACGACGCCGGTGGGACCGCCGCGGCCGGTGACCCGGACGAGTCACCCGCGCACCGGATCGCCGTGCTGACCCACGTCGCCGTCGACCCGGTCCGCCAGGGCGGCGGTGAGGGCCGCGCACTCGTGGAGGCCTTCGTGTCCGCGGCCCGGGAGGCCGGTGCCAGTGAGGCCCGCCTGGTCACCAAGGCCGGCGGTGGCGCCGAGGCGTTCTACGACCGCCTGGGCTGGGTCGCGGGCGCCCGGCGCCCGGGGTCGGGTGGGGAATCCGTGCGCGAGTACCGACTCGACCTGCGCGAGCACGTCTGAGCGACGTCGGACCGGGCCCGCTTCGGCGGTGGGTCCCGGCTCGGCTAGGATCCGCGCCTGCTTGTGCGTGCACGTTCGCCTGCTGGGAGGAACCGACCGATGCGCCGCGTTCTCGGGCCGCTGGT
Source organism: Egicoccus halophilus (assembly GCF_004300825.1). Classification (NCBI taxonomy): domain Bacteria; kingdom Bacillati; phylum Actinomycetota; class Nitriliruptoria; order Egicoccales; family Egicoccaceae; genus Egicoccus; species Egicoccus halophilus. The sequence continues at coordinate 3,911,748 of NZ_CP036250.1, read as the reverse complement.
GCCCCTGCTGCTCCTCGTCGGCCTGTTGGCGACGCCCGTGGCGGCGTTCGCCGACGACGGCGGCGACCTCGGTGCGACGATCGTGCTCGCTGCGGACGCGGACGCCGAACCCCAGGGTCCGACGCCCGCACCGCGCACGCAGGAGGAGAACCCGGCCCGCACGCTGGCCGGCTACGAGGACCGGGAGACACAGTTCACGTGGGGGGCGGCCTGGATCCTGCTGGTCGCCGGCGCCTTCGGTGTCACCCTTCTCGGCGGGCTGTACTACCTGCTCGTCGAGCGGCCCTCGCGCCAGAGCGCCGGACGGCGCTGACCGCGGACATCGAGGCGACTCGTGCCAACGCCCTTCTCGAACGCGACGGAGGGCGATCGGCCTGCCGTGCCCGTGATCGACGAGTCGGCGGCCCTGTGGGCCGCCAGCCTCACCATTCCTCGTCGCCGCGACGACCCTGACGCCGCTGCGCGGCTGCGCTCCGAGGTGGCGGCCGACGTGCCCGACCTCGACGCGGCAGCCCGCCGCTGGAGCGGACTCGGCCTCGGACTGCCGCCGACGTCGGCCTCCGTGGTCGGACGGCTGGGCTGGATCCGGATCAACCTCTCGAGCCTGCGTGGCGCCTTCTCGCCGCTCGCCGAGCGCATGGGCGGCAACCGGGCGGTCGCGTCCCGGGTCGTCGGCGTCCAGCTCGGAGCGTTGTTCGGGCTGCTCTCGGCCAAGGTGCTGGGTCAGTTCGTGCTGCCCTTCGGCGGGCCGGGTGGGGGGCAGCTGCTCGTGGTCGGTCCGAACGTGCTCGAGCTGGCCGAGCGCCACGGAGAGTTGGCGACCGACATCCGCCGCGCGGTGGTCCTCCACGAGATCACCCACCGGTTGCAGTTCGACGGCACGCCCTGGCTCGGCGACCACCTGCGCGGGTTGATCGACCGCTACCTCGCCGAGGCCCGGGTCGACGGGGACGCGGTGCGCGAGTTGGCGCCGCGCCTGCCGCAACTGGTCGCCGACGTGAAACGGACCGGCACCATCCAGCCACTGATGGACGCGGTGCTCACCGAGGAGCAGGCCCGCCTCGTCTCCCAGGCGCAGGGCCTGATGAGCCTGCTCGAGGGCCACGGGAACACGGCGATGTTCGACGCCGCGGCGCAGGACCTGATCGCCGACCCGGAGGCGGTGCGCGCCGCCATGGCCGAGCGCCACAACGACCTGACCTCCAAGGTGCTCACGGCCGTGGCAGGCCTGGAGATGAAGCGCCGGCAGTACCGCGAGGGCGAGGAGTTCGTGCGCGGGGTCCTCGACCTCGGCGGCATGGAGGCGCTCAACCTCGCCTTCGAACGCCCCGAGCACCTGCCCATGGGGCGCGAGGTCGCCGATCCCGCCGCGTGGCTGGCCCGGGTACGGGCCGGCTGACGTGGAGCCGCCGGTCGGCCCGCTGGCGACCGGCCGGCCGCGGGCACAGCTCGTGGCCGCGGTGGCCGCCGGCCTCGCCCCGCTGCCCTCGGGCGCGCTCGCCCTGGTCGCCGTCTCGGGCGGGTCCGACTCCACCGCGCTGGCCTACCTCGTCGCCGAGGCCCGCCCCGACCTCGAGTTGACCCTGGCCCACGTCCGGCACGGACTGCGCAGCGACGACGACGAGCAGCGCTCGCTCGCGCGCCACGCGTCCTGGCTCGGGCTGCCGCTGGCGTGCCGCGAGGTCGAGGTCGTCGCGCGGGGACGCGGGGTCGAGGCCGCCGCCCGCGACGCCCGGTACGCAGCCCTGGGCACGCTGGCCGAGGAACACGACGCCCGTTTCGTGCTGGTGGGTCACACCGCCGACGACCAGGCCGAGACCGTGCTGTTGCGGGCGGCACGCGGCACGGGGACCGACGGGCTGGCCGCGATGACCGCGCACCGGGCACTGGACGGACGGCGTCGGCTGGTACGGCCGCTGCTGCGGCTGCGACGCGAGGCGCTGCGCGAGTTCCTGGTGGCCGAGGGGATCGGGTGGGTCGAGGACCCGGGCAACCAGGACCCGGCCATCCGCCGCACCGTGATCCGCCACGAGGTGCTGCCGGCGCTCGCACGCGCGGCGGGGGACCCGGTCGGGGCGCTGGGCCGGCTCGCGGAGCTCGCGCGCGCCGACGCCGAGGCGCTCGACGAACAGGCCGCCGACGCCACGCGTCGGCTCGTGCTGCGCACCGGACCGGTGCGCAGCCTGCCCGACGGAGGGCTCGACGCGCTGCCGGTGGCGCTGCGGCGGCGCGTCGTGCGGCGGGTGCTGGGGGAGCTGCTCGACCAGCCCGTCGGCGCGGTGGCGGTCGAACGGGTCCTGACGCTGGGGCCCGGCGCCGCACTCGACCTGCCCGGCGGGGTGCGGGCGACGGCCGGAGGTGGCTGGCGGACCCTGGGGCCACCGGTGTCCGCCGGTGGAGAGGCGCACGCGATCGCGATCCCGGGGCAGACGCCGTGGGCGCCGGCCGGTCTGCGCATCGACGCGTTGACGCCCGAGGCGGCGCGGCCTCCGCTCGAGGAGGGTGGGCAGGTGCAGATCGCCTTCGCGCTCGCCGACGCCTGGACGCCCCCGCCGGTACGGGTCCCGGCCCGTCTGGTCCCACCCGGGGGACGCCGCGAGCGGCTGTCCCTGGCGCTGGGCCCCGGTCTCGGGCCGCTGCAGGTCCGCCACCGCCGCCCCGGCGACCGGGTGCGCACCGCCGCCGGCACCCGCCACCTGCAGGACGTGCTCGTCGACGCCGGGGTGCCCCGGCCGGTGCGTGAGCTGTGGCCGGTCGTTTCCGACGGCGACCGGGTCGTGTGGGTGCCCGGTGTCGCCGCCGACGCCGAGGTCGTCCGTGCCGGCCGCTCGACACCCCGGGCGCTGCTCGTCGTGCAGCCGGCCCACTAGGATCCCGCTCCTCGCGCCGCACCGTCACCCGCAGCGTCGCCGCCGCCCCGTCGCGGCGGCGCCGCCCGTCTCGCGACCCGCCCACCCGGACGACGAAAGCGCCAGCCACATGGACGAGCTCGCCGACATCCCCCCGGGCTTCCGTGACGACATCGAGTCGATCCTCATCCCGGAGGCACGGCTGCAGGCGCGTCTGTCCGAGCTCGCCGCCGAGGTCGACCGCGACTACGCCGGCCGCGACCTGCTGCTGGTCGGGGTGCTCAAGGGCGCCATCTTCGTGATGGCCGACCTCGCCCGTCGTCTGACGCTGTCGACCGCGATGGACTTCATGGCGGTCTCGTCCTACGGCGCCTCCACCTCGTCGTCGGGGGTGGTGCGCATCCTCAAGGACCTCGACACCGAGATCGAGGGCCGCGACGTCCTGATCATCGAGGACATCGTCGACTCCGGCCTCACCCTCGACTACCTCACCAAGAATTTACGTTCCCGCCGGCCGGCCAGCGTCGAGATCCTCTCGCTGTTGACCAAGCCGTCGCGGCGGGAGGTCGACCTCCCGGTCAAGTACGTCGGATTCGAGGTCCCGGACGTGTTCGTGGTGGGTTACGGGCTCGACTTCGCCGAGCGGTACCGATCGCTGCGCGACATCGTGACCCTGCGACCCGAGGTCTACGGGTCCTGAGCCTGCCGCCGGCGGTCGGGCCGGGGCGTGCCGGCGCCCGCAGGGCCTGTCACAGCCCGAGGGGCCGTCTGCGCCGGTGGTAGCATCGAACCTCCCTAGCACAACTGGTCCGTGCGCGTCGGACGTGCCCCTCGGACAGGCTCCACCGCCTGTTCGCCGCGCCGGACAGGTGGAGGAATCGTGAAGCCAGGTCAGCGCCTTCTCCGCGGCCCCCTGCCGTGGGTGCTCGCCCTCGCCGCCGCGCTGTGGCTCGGCGTGAGCTTCGTGGCGGGGCAGGGCGCCCCGGACGAGCTCACCTGGACCCAGTTCGCGCAGGCGGTCGACAACGGCCAGCTGCAGGGGCAGGACCTCGAGGTCACCACGATCGGCAACCGCTCCGACGAGATCGCGGGTGAGCGTCGGGTCGGCAACCAGACCGAGGAGTTCTCGGTCCACTACAACCGTGACATCAACGCCGACCAGCTCGCCGCCTGGGTCGACCAGGGACAGATCGGCACGGTGCAGTTCGACCCCGAGCAGCCGGGCGCGCTGACCTCGATCCTGGCCACCGTGCTGCCGTTCATCCTGATCCTGCTGATCTTCTTCCTGTTGATGCAGAACATGCAGGGCGGCGGCGGCCGGGTGATGCAGTTCGGCAAGTCGAAGGCCAAGATGGTCTCCAAGGACGCGCCGAAGGTCACCTTCAGCGACGTCGCCGGCTCGGACAGCGCCATCGAGGAACTGCGCGAGATCAAGGAGTTCCTCGAGAACCCGACCAAGTTCCAGCAGATGGGCGCCAAGATCCCCAAGGGCGTGCTGCTGTTCGGACCCCCGGGAACCGGCAAGACCCTGCTCGCGCGTGCCGTCGCCGGCGAGGCGGGGGTGCCGTTCTTCTCGATCTCCGGCTCGGACTTCGTCGAGATGTTCGTCGGTGTCGGTGCCTCCCGCGTACGCGACCTGTTCGAGCAGGCCAAGGCCAACGCCCCGGCGATCATCTTCATGGACGAGATCGACGCGGTCGGCCGTCACCGCGGCGCCGGCATGGGCGGTGGGCACGACGAACGCGAGCAGACCCTCAACCAGCTGCTCGTCGAGATGGACGGCTTCGACGTCCGTAGCTCGGTGATCCTGATCGCGGCCACCAACCGGCCCGACATCCTCGACCCGGCGCTGCTGCGTCCGGGCCGCTTCGACCGCCAGATCGTCGTCGACCGGCCCGACCTGATCGGTCGCGAGGCGATCCTCAAGGTGCACGCGCGGGGCAAGCCGCTGTCGAGCGACGTCGACCTGTCGGTCCTGGCCCGTCAGACCCCCGGCTTCACCGGTGCCGACCTCGCCAACCTCATCAACGAGGCCGCGCTGCTCGCCGCGCGCTTCGGCAAGAAGGAGATCGGCCACACCGAGCTCGAGGAGTCGATCGAGCGCGTCATCGCCGGTCCGGAGCGCAAGACGCGCCTGATGGGCGAGAACGAGCGCCGAACGGTCGCCTACCACGAGGCCGGGCACGCCATCGTCGGGCACGCGCTGCCCAACGCCGACCCGGTGCACAAGATCACGATCATCCCGCGTGGGCAGGCGCTCGGCTTCACGATGCAGCTGCCGACCGAGGACAAGTACCTGATCTCGCGCAGCGAGCTGATCGACCGTCTCGCGGTGATGCTCGGCGGCCGGGTCGCCGAGGAGATCAAGATCGGCGACATCACCACCGGCGCCGGCGACGACATCCGCAAGGCCACCGCGACCGCCAAGGAGATGGTCACCCAGTACGGCATGAGCTCGAAGCTGGGTCCGATCACCCTCGGCCAGCGCGACTCGCAGCCGTTCCTGGGCAAGGAGTTCGGTCACGCCCCGGACTACTCGGGGCAGGTCGCCTTCCAGATCGACGAGGAGGTACGCCAACTCCTCGACGAGGCCCACGACGAGGCGCTCGAGATCCTGGTGGAGAACGACCACGTCCTCGAGCACCTCGCGACCAAGCTGCTCGAGGTCGAGACCGTCGACGGCGAGCTGCTCGCCGAGGTGTTCTCGCCGATCGACAAGCGGCCGACGCGCGCCGTCTCCGCCCCGGAGGCGGACGACCCGCGCGTGGTGATCAGCAAGCTGCGGCGGTTGACCGGCGCCACCAACGGCAACGGCAACGGGCACGCTCCGCAGGGTGCGCTCGGTGCGGGCTCCACCAGCGAACGCGGTGACGCGTGAGCGAGCTGCCCGTCCAGCCCGAGCCCCAGGAGGACGCGGGATCGGTCGCCGACCTGCCCGGCGTCGAGCCCCGACGGGTCTTCGACCACGACAAGATCCAGCGGGCCGTCCGCATGCTCTTCGAGGCGATCGGCGAGGACCCCGACCGGCCCGGCATCGTCGAGACCCCGGCCCGCGTCGCCCGTGAGTACGACGAGATCTTCGCCGGACTGCTGGTCGACGACCCCTCCGACGTGCTCTCGGTGGTGTTCGACGAGCGTCACGACGAGCTCGTGCTGATGCGCGACATCCCGTTCCACAGCCAGTGCGAACACCACCTGGTGCCCTTCGTGGGGCACGCGCACGTCGGCTACCTGCCCAACGTCGCCGGGCAGGTCACCGGGTTGTCCAAGCTGGCCCGGCTCGTCGACGTCTGCGCGAAGCGGCCGGGCCTGCAGGAACGCATGACCACGATGATCGCCGACGCGCTGGAGCGGGCGCTCGATCCGCGCGGCGTCATCGTCGTGGTCGAGGCCCGGCACTTCTGCATGGAGATGCGGGGCGTGCGCAAGCCCGGCGCGGAGACGGTCACGTCGACCGTGCGGGGCATCTTCCGGGAGGACCCGCGCACGCGGGCCGAGGCGCTGTCGTTGCTGCGCGGGGATCCACGCCGCAACTGACAGATCCCACACCGTATGCGTCGGGGGCAGCCGGACCCGGTGCCGTACGCTGGTGGACCGCGTGCCGGCACTTCCCCGGCGGTCACGCTTCGCGACCGGACAGGCACCTGCAGTGAGCGACACCCCCATCACGCGCGTCGAGGACGCCGCCCTGGTCCCCGCCGGCGGACCGGCGCGCCTCGCGCTGTCCCGACTGCCCCGGGCCCAGGCGATCGCCGATGCGGTGGCGGCGGCACGGGGGGTGTCCAACTGGATCGACGGGCGTCTGGTCGTCACGGCGGTGCCCTCGCGGCTGATCGACGCGGCCGGCCGCGTCGGCGGCCGCGAACTCGCCGACCTCGTCGGGGGCTCGGTCGAGCCGGCGGTCGCCGCCTGGTTGGGGGAGCCCACCGACCTGGCCCTGCCCGGTCGGGAGGCGCTGCCCACCGGTCGTCGACCCGTCGTGATGGGCATCGTCAACGTCACCCCCGACTCGTTCTCGGACGGCGGCACGGCCTACGACCCCGACGACCACCCGGCGGCGGCGGTACGGGCCGCCCTCGCGCTGCGGGAGGCCGGTGCCGACGTGCTCGACGTGGGTGGGGAGTCCACCCGTCCGGGCGCCGAACCGGTCGATGCCGACGAGGAACTGCGCCGCGTGGTGCCGGTCGTCGAGGCGTTGGCGGCCGAGGGGGCGCTGGTCTCGGTGGACACCACCAAGGCCGTCGTCGCCCGGGCCGCGGTCGAGGCCGGTGCGGTGCTGGTCAACGACGTGTCGGCCGGGACCTTCGACCCGCAGCTGCTGCCGACCGTCGCCGAGCTCGGCGTGCCCTACGTGCTGATGCACCTGCGGGGCAATCCGGGCACGATGCAGGACCAGACCGAGTACACCGACGTCGTCGGCGAGGTGTTCGACTTCCTCGCCGACCGGCTCGACCAGCTCGAGCGGCTCGGCATCCCACGGGAGCTGGTCGTGGTCGATCCCGGCATCGGTTTCGCCAAGACCGCGACGCACAACCTGCTGCTGCTGCGTCACCTGCGCGAGTTCACCTCGCTGGGACGTCCGCTGATGGTGGGCACGTCGCGCAAGTCGTTCCTCGGGCGCGTCGGCGGCGTCGAGGAGGCCGGGGACCGGCTGGTCGGCTCGGTGGTCTCCGCGGCCCTGGCCGTCGCCGCGGGAAGCCGTATGGTGCGCGTGCACGACGTGGCCGAGACGGTGCAGGCCGTCCGGGTCGCCCATGCCACCGCCACCGCCGGGGACGACGACGCCGAGGAGTCCGCGTGGACCGCATCGTCCTGACCGGCATCGAGGCGTTCGGTCATCACGGTGTACTCCCGCACGAGCGCGAGTTCGGCCAACGCTTCGTCGTCGACGTCGTCCTGGAGCTCGACCTGTCGACCGCCGCCGCGTCCGACGACCTGGCCGACACCGTCCACTACGGCGAGTTGGCCGGGCAGGTGGCCGACGAGGTGGCGGGAGCACCGGTGGACCTCATCGAGGCCCTGGCCGGGCGTATCGCCGATCGGGCGCTGCAGCCCGGGCGGGTCGTCGCGGTCGAGGTGACCGTGCACAAGCCGTCGGCGCCGCTGCCGGTCGTCGCCCGCGAGGTGGCGGTCACGCTGCGTCGGGAACGTGGCGGAGCGGGTGGGGCGGCGTGACGAGCGAGCAGGTGCTGCTCGGTCTGGGCGCGAACGTCGGCGACCGCCTCGAGACGCTGGCCGCGGCCGTCCACGCCATCGACGATCTCGACGGGGTCGCGGTCCAGGACGTCTCGGCGGTCTACGAGACCCCGCCGTGGCCGCCACCGGACGATCCGCGAGCGGTCTCCCAGGAGCCGTACTTCAACCTCGTGGTCAAGGCGGTCACCTCGCTCGATCCGCACGCCCTGCTGGCCGAGACCCAGCTGCTCGAGCAGGCCTTCGGGCGGGACCGTGACCGCGAGGTGCGCTGGGGGCCACGCACGCTCGACATCGACCTGCTGCTGTTCGGCGGCCGCGAGCTCGACACGCCCCGGTTGACCATTCCGCACCCACGTCTGACCGAGCGGGCCTTCGTGCTCGTCCCTCTGCTCGAGCTGCTGCCGGGCGGGGAGCTGCCGGACGGTCGCCGGCTGACCCGGCTGCTGGCGGCGCTCGCCCCGCTCGAGGGCATCGAGCTCGTCGTGCGACTCGAGGACGTCCCCGGCCGCCGCTTCGAACGGCCCGAGGGCCCGCGCGCTCCCCGGGCGTCGTTCACCCGTCCGGTCGTGGACCCCACGGACGGCGCGTGAGCGCCCGCGTCGCCGTGGTCGGCCCGGGCCGGGTGGGCACCCTGCTCGCGGTGGCGCTGTCGCGGGCCGGTCACCGGGTCGTGGCCGTGGCCGGCGGCTCGGCCGCGGCACGCGAGCGGGTCGGCTCCCTGGTCGCCGGGGTGCGTCCGCTGGCCTCGGTGACCGAGGCCGCGGCGCGTGCCCAGCTGCTGGTGCTCAGCGTCCCCGACGACGCGATCGAGGGCGTGGTCCGCGACCTGGTCCGCGACGACGCGATCGCGCCGGGCCAGCGGGTGGTCCACGTCGCGGGGGCACGTGGGCTGGCCCCGCTCGATCTCGCCCGCCGCGCGGGCGCCGCCACGGCCGCCTGTCACCCGGCGATGACGGTGTCGGCCGGTGCGAGCGACCCCGAGCTGCTGCACGGGACGGCGTGGGCGGTGACGGCCGCGGCGGCCGACCGGTCCTGGGCCCATGAGCTGGTGACCGATCTCGGTGGCGACCCGCTGGACGTCCCGGAGGCCGCCCGCGGCCTCTACCACGCCGGCCTCAGCCTCGGGTCCAACGCGGTCGGCGCGGCGGTCGCGGCCGCGCGACAGGCGCTGCTCGGCGCCGGGATCCGCCAACCGGAGCGTTTCCTGGGACCGTTGGCCGCCGCCAGCGTGACCAACGTGCTGGACCGCGGCGCCGCGGCGCTGACCGGGCCGGTGGTGCGGGGCGACGCGGGCACGGTCGCGCGGCATCTGGAGGTCCTGCACGCCGACCTCCCCGCGCTCGCGACGACCTACCGGCACCTGGCCGCCGCGGTGCTCGCGCAGGCGACGCCGGGCCTCGACGACGACGCGGTCGCCGCCCTGCGCGCGGCGCTGGAGGCGACGCCGTGCGACGGGTGACCTCGATCGCGGACCTGCGCACCGCCCTGGCCGCCGAGCGTCGCGCCGGCCGTACGGTCGCGCTGGCGCCGACGATGGGGGCGCTGCACGACGGCCACCTCGCCAACGTGCGTCGCGCGGCCGCCGAGGCCGACGTCGTGGTGGTCAGCATCTTCGTCAACCCGACCCAGTTCGACCGTGCCGACGACCTCGCCGCCTATCCCCGGACGCTCGACGCGGACGAAGCGGCACTGCGTGGCCTGGGGGGCGCCGCTCCCGCCTACGTCTTCGCCCCGTTCGAGCGGGAGATGTACCCGACGACGCCGACGACGACCGTGCACGTCGGCGGCGGCATCACCGAGGTCCTCGAGGGGGCGTCGCGTCCGGGACACTTCGACGGGGTCGCCACCGTGGTCACCAAGCTGTTCCACGTCGTCGAGCCGGACGTGGCGCTGTTCGGTCGCAAGGACGCGCAGCAGAACCTCGTCATCCGCCGGTTCGTGACCGATCTCGACGTCCCGGTGCGGCTGGTGTTCACCCCGACGGTCCGCGAGGCCGACGGACTGGCGCGCTCGTCGCGCAACCAACGGCTGTCGGCCGGGGCGCGCGCGGCCGCGGTGGGGCTGCCGCGGGCGCTGCGGGCCGGGGTGCTGGCGGCACGTGTCGACCGCGAGGCGGACCGGGCCCCCGATCCGGGACGGGTCCGCCACGCCGCCCTCGCTACCCTCGCGAGCGTTCCGGACGTGGCCGTCGACTACCTCGAGGTGGTCGATCCCGACACGCTGGCACCCCCCGACGCCGCGCGCGGGGAGGCGGCCGGTGTCCCCGCGGCGTCGTCGTCCGCCCCGGGACCGTCCCGACGGTTGCTCGTCGCGACGGCCGCCGTCGTCGGTGGCGTCCGCCTGATCGACAACGTCGAGGTGGGTGACGTCGAGGACGAGGACCGGCTGCTCGCCGCGACCGACTGACGCGACGCCGCACCAGTGACCGGTTGGAACCTCCGGCCCCGGCCCGCCATCACGATGGCGGGTCCGGCACGGGAACGACACGGGGTACCCCATGCGACGCACGCTGATGAAGTCCAAGATCCACCGCGCCACGATCACCGAGGCGAACCTGCACTACGTCGGGTCCATCACCATCGACCGGGACCTGATGGACGCCGCGGACCTGTTGCCCAACGAGAAGGTGCAGGTCGTCGACAACGACAACGGCGCCCGGCTCGAGACCTATGTCATCGAGGGCCCGCGCGGCAGCGGGACGATCTGTCTCAACGGCGCCGCGGCCCGCCTGGTCCACCCGGGCGACACCGTCATCGTGATCAGCTACGCCGAGTTCGACGACGCCGAAGCGCGGACCTTCGCGCCGACCGTCGTGTTCGTCGACGCCGACAACCGCCCCACCGCCGCCGGAAGGGAGATCCATGGTGTCGTCGCCTGACGCGGGAGGAGCGTCGCCTGACGCGTTGTCGGCGGCCGGTCGGGAGGCGGTGCGCCGGGCCCTGGAGGAGGACCTGGGCGAGGCCGGGGACCTGACCAGCATCGCCACCGTGCCCGCCGACGCCAGCGGGCACGCGGCGTTCGTCGCCCGTGAGTCCGGCGTCGTCGCGGGCCTGGCGCTGGTGGCGCAGACCTACGAACAGGTCGACCCCGACGTGGTGGTGACGTTCGAGGTGCACGACGGCGACGGCGTGGATGCCGGTCAGCGGCTGGCCACCGTCCGCGGTCCGCTGCGCTCGATCCTCACCGGCGAGCGGACGGCGCTGAACTTCCTGACCCACCTGTCGGGGATCGCGACCCGGACCGCCGCGTTCGTCGGGGCGATCGAGGGCACCGGGTGTGTCGTGCGCGACACCCGCAAGACCACGCCGGGCCTGCGGCTGCTGGAGAAGGCCGCGGTGCGGGCGGGCGGCGGGGTCAGCCACCGCACCGGGCTGTTCGACGCGCTGCTGGTGAAGGACAACCACGTCGCCGCGGCCGGATCGATCGAGGCGGCGACCCGCCGTGCCCTCGCCGGCAGCGGCGGTCGCCCGGTCCAGGTGGAGGTCGACTCGCTCGCGCAGCTCGACGAGGCCGTCGAGGCCGGAGCCCGCGACCTGCTGCTCGACAACTTCGGCGTCGAGGACACCGCGACCGCCGTGGCACGGGTGCGCGAGCTGGAGGGCGACCACGGTCGCATCCGGCTCGAGTCGTCGGGGCGGGTCGACCTCGACACGGTCGCCGGCTACGCCCGCACCGGGGTGGACCGGGTCTCGGTCGGGGCGATCACCCACTCGGCCCCGCAGCTCGACGTCGGGCTCGACATCCGCCTCGACGACACGGAGCGCTGAACCGATGCTGCTCGCCCTCGACGTCGGCAACTCCAACACCGTGGTCGGCGTCTACGACGGCGAGGACCTGGTGCGGCACTGGCGGCTCAAGACCGACGTGGACCGCACCTCCGACGAATTCGTGCTGGCCCTGGCCGGTTTCCTCGACTTCGCCGGCATCGACCTGCTCACCGACGTGGACGGGCTGGTGGCCGGCAGCGTCGTGCCGACGGTGACCGAGGTGGTGCGCGAGATGGCGGCGCGGCACCTGCCGTTCGCGCCGGTCGTCGTCGAGCCGGGGGTGCGCACCGGCATCTCGCTGCGCCACGACCAACCGCAGGACATCGGGGCCGACCGGATCGTCAACGCGGTCGCGGCCCATGCCCGCTACGACACGGCCGCCGTCGTGGTGGACTTCGGGACCGCGACCAGCTTCGACGTCGTCAGTGCCGACGGGGCGTTCGTCGGCGGGGCGATCGCCCCGGGCGTGCACGTCTCGGCCGAGGCCCTGGTCCAACGGGCCGCGCGCCTGCCGAAGGTCGCGACGGTGGCGCCGCCCTCGCCGATCGGCCGGTCGACGGTCACGGCCCTGCAGGCGGGGATCGTGTACGGCTTCGCCGGGCAGGTCGACGGCATCGTGCGTCGCATCCTGACCGAGCTCGGGGGCGAGGTGGCGACCATCGCGACCGGTGGCGCGGCGCCTGCGGTGCTGTCCGCCTGCGAGACGATCGACACCTACGACCCGTGGCTGACCCTCGAGGGCCTGCGGCTGATCTGGCACCGCAACCCGTGACCGGTAGCGTTGCGCGCCAACCACCGCTCCCGTGAGAGACCGCCGTGACCGACGCCCAGCACCCCGACGACGCGACGTCCGACGACACGACGTCCACGAGCGAGTCGAAGCTCGACGAGATCGTCGCGAGCCGACGGGCCAAGGTCGGCCAGTTGCGCGAGGCCGGCGTCGAGCCGTACCCGGTGCGGTTCTCGCCGTCGGCGACGGTGGCGCAGGTCCGTGACCGCTACCCGGACCTCGAGCCGGGGACCGAGACCGGTGACCAGGTGACGGTCGCGGGCCGCGTCGTCGCCAAGCGTTCGATGGGCCGGCTCCGCTTCCTCGTCCTGCGCGAGGAGGGAGCCGACCTGCAACTGTTCTGCCCGGTCAAGGCACTCGACGAGCCCTCGCGGGAGCTGATCGAGCTGCTCGACGTCGGTGACTGGATCGGCGCGACCGGTGAGGTCCTGGCGACCAAGACCGGCGAGCTGTCGGTCAAGCCGTCGACGCTGACGCTGCTCGGCAAGGGGCTGCGGCCGCTGCCCTCGACGTGGTACGGGTTGTCCGACACCGAGGCCCGCTTCCGCCAGCGGGAGCTCGACCTGGTGGTCAACGCCGACGCCCGACGGGTCTTCGCGATCCGCGCGAAGGTGTTCAGGGCCCTGCGTGCGGAGCTCGACGAGCGCGAGTACGTCGAGGTGGAGACGCCGATGCTCCACCCGGTCCCGGGCGGTGCGACGGCGAAGCCGTTCGTGACCCACCACAACGCGTTGGACGTCGACCTGTACCTGCGCATCGCCCCGGAGCTGTACCTCAAGCGGCTGGTCGCCGGTGGGATGCGGCGCGTCTACGAGATCAACCGCAGCTTCCGCAACGAGGGGATGTCCACCCGGCACAACCCCGAGTTCACCATGCTCGAGTCGTACGAGGCCTACGCCGACTACGCCGACGTCATGGACCTGACCGAGGCGCTGTTCCGCCGGGCGGCACAGGAGGCACTCGGGACGCTGGAGCTGACCTACCAGGGCCGCGAGGTCTCGCTCGCGAGGCCCTTCCGGCGAGCCACGCTGCTGGAGCTCACCCGCGAGGCGACTGGTCGCGACGAGCTGTCCTACGACACGCCGGTGGACGAGCTGCAGACGCTGTGCGCCGACCACGACGTGCACACCGAGGACGCCTGGGGCCCCGGCAAGTTGCTGCTGGAGCTGTACGAGGCGCTGGTCGAGCACACCCTGTGGGATCCCACCTTCGTGATCGACTACCCGGTCGAGGTGTCGCCGCTCGCGCGCCGGCACCGCGACGACCCGCAGGTGACCGAACGCTTCGAGCTGATCCTGGTCGGTCGCGAGCACGCCAACGCGTTCTCGGAGCTGACCGACCCGGACGACCAGCGCGGCCGGTTCGAGGCGCAGGCGCGGGCGAAGGCCGCGGGCGACGACGAGGCGATGGCGGTCGACGAGTCCTACCTGCGCGCGATGGAGCTCGGCATGCCGCCGATCGGCGGGCTCGGCATCGGCGTCGACCGACTGGTGATGCTGCTCGCGGACGTCGCCAACATCCGCGACGTCATCCTGTTCCCGACGCTGCGTCCCGAGCAGCAGGCGTGAGCACGACGGTGGTCCCCACCGGGCACGCACGGAGCGGCGGTTGACGACGTTCACGGTCTACACGTCGTCCTCGGACGCCATCGACCCGCGCTACCCGGCGGCGGCCCGGGCGTTCGGTCGCCGCCTCGGGGAGCGTGGCGACGCGCTCGTCTACGGCGGCACCGACGTCGGGGTGATGGGCGTGCTGGCGGCGGCGGTCCGCGAGGCGGGCGGGCACGTGACCGGCGTGCTGCCCCGCAGGATGTACGAGCGGGGGATCGGCGACGAGGCCTGCGACGAGCTGCTGGTGACGGACGGCATGAGCGAGCGCAAGCAGCAGATGATCGCCCGCGCGGACGCGTTCGTGGCGCTGCCCGGCGGGTTCGGCACGCTCGAGGAACTGCTCGAGGTGCTCACGCTCAAGCAGCTCGGCTACCACGACCGGCCGATCGTGCTGCTGAACCTCGACGGGTTCTACGACCCGCTGCTCGCGTTCTTCGAGGAACTGTTCGCGACGTCGTTCGCGGCCGAGGCCTACCGGGCGCTCTACGCCGTGGCCGCCGCCGTGGACGAGGTCTTCGCCCACGTCGACGGCTACCGGCCGGGGGCCGTCCCCGAGAAGTGGGCCTGACCCGCACGACGCCTCGCGGTCGGGCCGCGACGCCTCGCGGTCGGGCCGCGACGCCTCGCGGTCAGGCCGCGGCGGCCCGGGCGCGTCGGGTGTCCTCGGCGACCAGGTCGGCGTTGACGGCGGCACCGACCCGGGTCCCCTGCGCGGCGGCCGCGATCACCTGCGCGGAGGGGTCGGTGAGGTTGCCGGCCACCCACACGCCGGGCACCTCGGTGGCGCCCATCGGGTCGGCCGGCACGTGCAGGCCGGTGCCCGAGGGGTGCTCGAGCGTCGGTACCCCGAGGTCGTCGAGCAGCTGGGAACGGCCCACGAACCGGGGACCGACCGCCAGTGCCTCGAGCGCGACGCGGCGACCGTCGGCCAGTCGGACGCCCGTGAGCGTGTCGTCGGCGTGCTCCACCTCGACGACCTCGCCCTCGACGACCTCGATGCCCCGGGCGGCGAGGGTCGCGGCGTCGTCGGGGGCGGGAGAGGGCGAGGTGTGGGGCAGGAAGACCACCGTGTCGCTCAACTGCCGGAACAGTCCCGCCTGGTGCAGCGACAGCGGAGAGGTGGCGAGCACGCCGATGCGGCGGTCGCGGACCTCCCATCCGTGGCAGTAGGGGCAGTGCACCACGTCGCGGCCCCAGCGCTCCAGCAGACCCGGGACGTCGGGCAGCTCGTCGACGAGGCCGGTCGTCACCACCAGCCGGCGCGCGAGGAGCACGGCGCCGGTGTCCAGCTCGACCGCGAACCGCTCGCCGCGGCGACGCAGCGCCACCGCCCGGGCGGAGCGGTGCTCGACGCCGTAGCGGCTCACCTCGTCGCGGGCGATCGCGACGAACTCGGCGGGGGCGAGTCCGTCGCGGGTGAGGAAGGCGTGGACGCCGTCGGCCGGGGCGTTGCGGGGCTCGCCGGTGTCGACGACGGTCACGGCGCGCCGTGACCGTCCGAGGACCAGGGCGGCGGACAGGCCGGCGGGGCCGCCACCGACGACCACGACGTCGGCCTCGGCAGGGGATCGAGCGGGTTCGGGTCGCATGACGGGCTCCGGTGAGGTCGGCGCGGGAGTCCGAGGTTGACGGGCGGCGGACCGTCCCGCAACATCGTTTGCTGAACCGGCAAAGCTCGTCCAGGGGTGTGGTGGATGTCCGGGGAACCTCCGACGTCGGCGAGCGCCGAGCCGTCGCTCGACCAGCGGGTCCGCGACCGGCTGCGTGGGCTGCGGGCCGAGCGGGGCCTGACCCTCCAGCAGGTGGCCAGCGCGGCGAACCTCGACGTGTCCACGCTCAGCCGGCTCGAGTCGGGCAAGCGTCGTCTCGCGATCGACCACCTGCCGGGACTCGCCGCGGCGCTCGGGGTCCGTGTCGACGACCTCCTCGGGCCGACGCGCACGCCCGACCCGCGGGTGCGGCGTGGCCCGCAGCGCCACGACGGCATCACGTCCTGGCCGCTCACGCACCGCGGGCCGGCCGGCGGGCTGCAGGCCTACAAGTTCCGGGTCGAGGCCGAGCGCCACACGCCACCCGATCCACTGCCGGTGCACGAGGGGCACGACTGGATGTACGTGCTCGGTGGCCGTCTACGGCTGCTGCTCGGGGACGACGACCTCGTCATCGAGCCCGGGGAGGCGGTGGAGTTCTCCACGCTCACCCCCCACTGGTTCGGCGTCGTCGACGAACCGGTCGAGCTGATCGCGATCCTCGGCGCCCACGGCGAACGGGTCCACCTGCGCACCGGGGACGCCGTGCCGTGACCGGCCGGGGGCGGCAACGGTGGCCGGTCACTCAGCCCGTCGCGCCCTCGTCACCACTGGCCTGCTCCGGCTCCGCTCCGTCGTCGACGGTCGTGACGTCGGAGACGGTCGTCCCCGGGGTGCCCTCCGAGGCCCCACCGTCGGCGACCGTGGACTCACAGGTGAGGTCGTCGACCACCTGGTCGGCGACGTACTCGAAGCGGGAGACCACGTCCTCGGGCACGTCGCCGGCGGCGAACCCGTCGCGCGCCTGCGTCGCCAACGTCCGGGCCTGCTCGATGGCCTCACAGGCGGCGTCGCGTTCCAGCAGTCCGGCCAGTTGCTCCGCGCCGGCGGCGAGGTCCCCGGTCGTGCCGGAGGCCGGCTCGGTCGTGGGGGCGCTGGCGCACCCGGCGCCGAGGCCCAGCAGTGACAACGCGACCAGGGCCCTGATGGCGTGTCGGGGGCGCAGGCCTCGTCGACGGCAGGGCATGGCAGGGCGGCGGGGGAGCACAGGCATGTCGTGGCGGAGGCTACGGCGGTGACCGACACGCCACCGGAACCGGTGGCGGCGGCCGGCCACGGCCGCGTGCGCCTCTCGCCCAGAGCGTTCGCGTGTGCCGCTGCCGTGAGCGAGGCGGAAGGTACAGCGGCGGGCGTGCGTTGTTCCCCCACCCGGGGTGGTGCGGTCACCCCCGGGTCGCGTCCCGCCCGGTCCGGTACTGCTGACCGGCATTCCGTCGGCCGGGCGTGCGCGGGCGGTCCGGCGCCGATTCCTTGCGCCGCCATCACTCAGGCCGACGTCCGTCCCCTACGGACGTGACGTACACCGAGGGTCAGCTTTCGAGCTTCCGTTACGATCGTCCGGGCCACAAGGCTCCTCATCCGGAGGATGCCCACGGCCCGACGTGGGAGTCAGTCCTATGTTCGAGCGGTTCACCGACCGAGCCCGACGGGTGGTCGTCCTCGCGCAGGAAGAAGCGAGGATGCTCAACCACAACTACATCGGCACCGAGCACATCCTGCTCGGCCTCATCCACGAGGGTGAGGGTGTCGCCGCCAAGGCGCTCGAGTCGATGAGCATCTCGCTGGAGGCCGTCCGCAACCAGGTGACGGAGATCATCGGTCGCGGCCAGACCGCCCCCGCGGGCCACATCCCGTTCACCCCGCGCGCCAAGAAGGTGCTCGAGCTGTCCCTGCGCGAGGCGCTGCAGCTCGGCCACAACTACATCGGCACCGAGCACATCCTCCTCGGTCTGATCCGCGAGGGCGAGGGCGTCGCCGCGCAGGTGCTGCAGAAGCTCGGCGCCGACCTCAACCGCGTGCGCCAGCAGGTGATCCAGCTGCTGTCCGGCTACGCCGGCGGTGAGCAGGGCAAGGCCGGCGCCGGCGTCGGCGAGGGCTCGCGCGAGGGGTCGCGTGAGGGATCGACCATCCTCGACCAGTTCGGGCGCAACCTGACCCAGGCCGCCCGGGACGGCGAACTCGACCCGGTCATCGGTCGTGCGCGCGAGATCGAGCGCGTCATGCAGGTCCTGTCGCGCCGCACCAAGAACAACCCGGTGCTCATCGGCGAGCCCGGCGTGGGCAAGACCGCCATCGTCGAGGGCCTCGCGCAGCGCATCATCGCCGGCGAGGTGCCCGAGACCCTGCGCGACAAGCACCTCTACACCCTCGACCTGGGTGCACTGGTCGCCGGCTCGCGCTACCGCGGTGACTTCGAGGAGCGCCTGAAGAAGGTGCTCAAGGAGATCACCTCCCGCGGCGACATCATCCTGTTCATCGACGAGATCCACACCCTGGTCGGTGCCGGTGCCGCCGAGGGCGCCATCGACGCCGCGTCGATCCTCAAGCCGATGCTGGCCCGCGGCGAGATCCAGACCGTCGGTGCCACCACGCTCGACGAGTACCGCAAGCACCTGGAGAAGGACGCCGCCCTCGAGCGTCGGTTCCAGCCGGTCAAGGTCGAGGAGCCCTCGATGGAGCACTCCATCGAGATCCTCAAGGGGCTGCGCGACCGCTACGAGGCGCACCACCGCGTCACCATCACCGACGAGGCGTTGGTGGCCGCGGCGGAGCTCGCCGACCGCTACATCTCCGACCGTTACCTGCCGGACAAGGCGATCGACCTCATCGACGAGGCCGGCTCGCGCCTGCGCATCCGCTCGATGACGACCCCGCCGGACCTCGCGGACCTCGACTCGGAGATCGAGCGGGCCCGCAAGGCCAAGGAGGACGCCATCGACGCGCAGGACTTCGAGCGCGCCGCGGCACTGCGTGACGAGGAGAAGAAGCTCATCGAGCGTCGCACCGCCCGTGAGGACGAGTGGCGCTCCGAGGGCATGGACACCGTGCTCACCGTGGACGAGGAGGTCATCGCCGAGGTCCTGGCGACCTGGACGGGCATCCCGGTCTTCAAGCTCACGCAGGAGGAGACCGAGAAGCTGCTGCACATGGAGGACCACCTCCACGAGCGGGTCATCGGTCAGCACCAGTCGATCGAGGCCGTGTCCAAGGCGATCCGCCGCACCCGTGCGGGCCTCAAGGACCCCAAGCGCCCCGCCGGCTCGTTCATCTTCCTCGGCCCCTCGGGCGTCGGGAAGACCGAGCTCGCCAAGACGCTCGCGGCCTACCTCTTCGGCGACGAGAACGCGCTGATCCACCTCGACATGTCCGAGTACATGGAGAAGCACACGGTCAGCCGGCTCATCGGCTCGCCGCCCGGCTACGTCGGCTACGACGAGGGTGGTCAGCTCACCGAGCAGGTGCGCCGCAAGCCGTTCTCGGTGGTGCTGTTCGACGAGGTCGAGAAGGCCCACCCGGACGTCTTCAACACGTTGCTGCAGATCCTCGAGGACGGGCGTCTGACCGACGCGCAGGGTCGGACGGTGGACTTCAAGAACACCATCCTGATCATGACGTCGAACCTCGGCACCAAGAACCTCACCGCGCCGGCGGTCGGGTTCGTCCAGGCCGACGACGACTCGATGTACGAGAAGATGAAGCGGCAGGTGGACGAGGAGCTCAAGAAGCACTTCCGTCCCGAGTTCCTCAACCGCATCGACGAGACGATCGTCTTCCACCCCCTGACCCGCGAGGAGGTCAAGGAGATCGTCGACCTGATGATCACCCGGGTGAAGACACAGCTGCGTGCCCGCGACCTCGACCTCGAGCTGACCGACGCCCTCAAGGGCTGGCTCGCGGAGAAGGGCTACGACCCGCAGCTGGGTGCCCGACCGCTGCGTCGCACGATCCAGCGCGAGCTCGAGGACAAGCTCTCCGAGCGCATGCTGTACGGCGAGTTCACCGCCGGGCAGTTGATCGTCGCCGACGTCGACCAGGAGAACGACGCCGTCGCCTTCCGGGCCGTGGACTCCCCGTCCGCGCCGGACGTCCCCCCGGTCGAGCTCGCCGGTGGCGACCGCGACCGCGACGGCGAGCAGGACGAGTGAGCGCTTCCGGCTGACACGAAGCCGCACACCTCGAGGGCGGGCCGAACCGGCCCGCCCTCGACGTGTTCCGGCGGACACCACGGACAGCGACGCCGGTCGGCGTGGTGCGCGACGGGTACCCTCGATCTCCCGCAGGGACGCAGGAGACGAAGCGTGAGCCATCAGCCGAGCGAAGCCGTCGAGATGTACCTGCGCACGGTCCTCGAGCTCGAGGAGGAGGGGGTGCCGGCACTGCGGGCGCGCCTGTCCGAGCGGCTCGGCCTGTCGGCCCCGGCGGTCTCCGAGGGCGTGTCCCGGCTCGAGCAGTCCGGACTGGTCGTGCTCCAGCCCGACCGGCACATCGAGCTCACCGAGCAGGGGCGCGAGCGCGCCGAGCACGTGATGCGCAAGCACCGCCTGGCCGAGCGGCTGCTGGTCGACGTGCTCGGACTCGACCACGAGCACGTCCACGAGGAGGCGTGCCGTTGGGAGCACGTCATCTCCGACCGGGTCGAGGCCAAGCTGCTCGAGTTCCTCGGCAACCCGACCACCTCGCCCTACGGCAACCCGATCCCGGGTGCCACGCCGGGCGACCACGAGCCGGTCAGTCTTGCCTCGATCGACGCCGCCGAGGTCACGATCAGCTACATCTCCGAGCGGCTGCAGAGCGACCACGACGTGGTGTCACAGCTGCGCGAGCACGGGATGTGGACCGGGGCGCAGGTCGCGGTCGAGCGGTCGCCGGACGTCGTCCGCCTGCGCACCGACGGGCACGAGGTCGAGTTGCCGGCCGATGACGCCAAGCTGGTCTTCGTCACCCCGGTCTGAGCCGAGCGCCGTGCGCGGCGGAACAACGGCGACCCCGTCGGGGTCGCCGTTGCTCGTTCGTACGCTGCGTCGCGGGCTGCGTCAGGAGGTCGGGTCCTGGTCGACCTCGCCGCGCCACGCGCCGGTCTCGACGCCGCGCTGCTCGATGAAGCCCTTGAAGTTCTCGAGGTCGCGCCGGACGATGCGGTCGTAGGCACCGACGGCGTCGCCGAGCTTCTCGGCCCAGTCGTTCGGCTCGACGTCCATCTGCACCATGACGCGGGTGCGACCCTCGTCGATGCGGTGGAAGGTCACCACGCCCGCGTGCTTGGTCTCGCCACGGGCTTGCCAGGCCACCCGCTGGTCGGGCTCCTGCTCGGTGATGTCGGCGTCCCACTCCCGTTCGTTGCCCGCGACGTTGACGACCCAGTGCGTGGTCGTGTCGTCGACCTGGTCGATGCGTTCCACGTCCTCCATGAACTTCGGGAAGCTCTCGAACTGCGTCCACTGGTCGTAGGCGGTCCGGACCGGGACCTCGACGTCGATGGACTGCTCGACGGTGCTCACTGGCTGCCTCTCTGTGCCGGGAGGGGCGACCGTGCCGCACCGGGCGACGTCGTGTGCGCGTCGAGGCCTGCACGTCGTCCACCCGCCCAGCGGTCACCGGCACCCGTCCGACACCCACCGCCGGGCCGGCGTGGCGGCGCTCCTGCGTCCGGATGTCGTCCACCGTCGTCGTGCCGGACCCATGGCCATGGCCGCGGCGGGACCGGTACCGTCGCGCGCTCGCCGCAACCCGACCAAGGCCCGCTCCGTCGTGTCCTC
Source organism: Egicoccus halophilus (assembly GCF_004300825.1). NCBI lineage: Bacteria > Bacillati > Actinomycetota > Nitriliruptoria > Egicoccales > Egicoccaceae > Egicoccus > Egicoccus halophilus. The sequence goes on along the minus strand of NZ_CP036250.1, from coordinate 3,890,191 downwards.
GCTCCTGCCGGCCCCTGTGCCCGTGCGCGTCCCGACCCTCGCGGACCGTCTCCTGCAGTGGGGCGCCGAGACCCGCCGTGACCTGCCCTGGCGTCGCACCCGTGACCCGTGGGCGGTGCTCGTCTCGGAACTGATGCTCCAACAGACGCAGGTGGCCCGGGTGCTGCCGCGCTACCGCGACTTCCTCGACCGCTTCCCGACGCCGCAGGCGTGCGCCGACGCGGCTCCTGGCGAGGTCGTCCGACGCTGGGACGGCCTGGGCTACAACCGGCGCGCGCTGAACCTGCACCGCGCGGCCGTGGTGATCGTCGACGAGTACGGCGGTCGGCTCCCCGACGACCTCGAGGCACTGCTCGCCCTGCCCGGCGTCGGCCCCTACACCGCCCGGGCGGTGCTCGCGTTCGCGTTCGAGCGCGACCATGGGGTCGTCGACACCAACGCGGCCCGGGTCCTCGCGCGGGCCGTGGCCGGACGACGTCTCGGGCCCCGGGAGGCGCAGGCGCTGGCGGACGCGCAGGTGCCGGCCGGTGCGGCGTGGGCCTGGAACCAGGCCATGCTCGACCTCGGCGCCACGGTCTGCACCAAGCGCTCGCCGCGGTGCGAGCGTTGTCCCCTGCAACCCGCGTGCGCCTGGTTCTCCGCCGGACTTGCCGAACCGGACCCGGCGGTGGGCAGCGCCGGCGTCTCCACGCCGCAGGCCCGCTTCGAGGGCTCGGACCGGCAGGGACGCGGACGGCTGGTACAGGCCCTGCGCACCGGGCCGCTGGAGCGCGGGCGGCTGGCCGACGTCGCCGGGTGGCCCGAGGACCCCGACCGCGCGCAGCGCATCGCCGACACGCTCGTGGCCGAAGGGCTGGCCGAGTACGTCGACGGCCAGCTCTCGCTGCCGCACTGAGGTGGACCTCGCCGCTCGCATCGTCGCGCGGCTGTCCGACGGCCGTGCCCGCACCGTGCCGGTGCTGGTGCGTGAGTTGCGCGACGACGGGCCACGGCTGCCACGTCGGATGATCGAGCAGGTCCTGGCGGCCGACGGCCGGTTCGTCTCCGACGACGACCCGCTCAAGCCGCGGTGGTCACTGCACACCGACGCGGGACGGGACGTGGCGACCGACACCCGCGCCCGGCTCGACCTGCTGGCGCTGCGCGACTGGCAGGCCGAGGCCCTGGCGGCCTGGTCCGCGACCGGCCGTGGGGTGGTGGAGGCCGTCACCGGTACCGGCAAGACCCGGCTGGCGATGGCCGCGATCCGGCTGGTCGTGGACCGTGGGGGCCGTGCGCTGGTGCTCGCGCCGACGCTGGAACTGCAGGACCAGTGGGTGCGCGAACTGCGGGCGGCCGCACCCGACCTGCGGATCGGGCGGCTCGGCGGGGGGCACCGCGACGACCTGTTCGAGCGCGACGTCGTCGTGGCCACGCCCCACTCCGCGGCGAGCGTGCCGCTCGAACCGCCACCCGGTCAGCTGGGCCTGCTCGTCGCCGACGAGGCCCACCGCTACGGCGCGCCCACCTGGGGGGCGGCGCTGGCCGACGCGTTCTCCCTGCGACTGGCCCTCACGGCCACCTACGAGCGCAACGACGACGGCGTGGCCGACGTGCTCGCGCCCTACTTCGGCGCGGTCGTGCACCGCTACGGCTACGACCGCGCGGTGGCCGACGGCACGGTCGCCCCGTTCCGGATCGCTCTGGCCGGTGTGCGTCTCGAACCTGCGGAGCGCGAGGCCTACGACCGCGCCGACGCCCGAGCACGTCAGCTCCACCGCGAGCTCGTCGGCGGGCTGGGGATGCCCAAGGACCCCCGCAAGCTCTTCGCCGCCGTGTCGGCCGTCGTCGCCGAGGCGGAGACGGCCCGCTCGGACGGCCCGCAGGTGCGCGCCTGTCGGGAGTACCTCGTCCGGGTGCGCGAGCGTCGCGAGGTCGCCGCGGCCTGCGTCGGCAAACTGCGGCTGTGCGCCGCCGCCGCACCCGGACTGGCCGGTCGAAGGTCGCTGGTGTTCACCGACACCGTCGACCAGGCCGATGCCGCCGCCGCCGAGCTGACCCGGCGCGGCGTACACGCCGAGACGCTGCACGGGGAGCTGCCCGGGGACAAGCGACGGATCCGTTTGGCGCAGTTCCGGCGGGGCCGGATCGACGCGCTGGTCGCGCCGCGTGTCCTCGACGAAGGGGTGGACGTCCCCGACGCCGACGTCGCGCTGGTGCTCGCCAACTTCCGCACCCGCCGACAGCTGGTCCAGCGGTTGGGCCGGGTCCTGCGGGTCAAGCCCGACGGGCGCACGGCGATCCTGGTCCTGGCGCACGCGCTCGACACCTTCGAGGACCCGTCGCGCGGTGGCCACGCCGACTTCCTGCGGCAGGTCCGCGACGTGGCCCTCGAGGTCGCGACCCATGACGCCGACGCGGCCCCGGGGCGACTGCGCGACTGGCTCGGCGACGCCGGCAGCGACGGGCCATGATCGACCGGTCCGCATCCGCTGACCACGAACGCGCGCCGTTCCAGTAGTCTGCGCGGCGGCCGCGCATACCCGTCAGGACGTTCGTGCGGGTGTGCCATCGAGGTGGTGTCGCGTCCGGGCGAGGCGGCCGTCGGCGTTCCCGAACGCCGCAGAGGAACGACGGAAGGACGTGCGGTGCCCGAACCGATGCGTGACGAGGGGCTGCGAAGCGTCCTCGCCATGCTGGCACCGGGCTCGCCACTGCGTGAGGGCATCGAGCGCGTGATCCGCGCCGGACGCGGCGCCCTGATCGTGATCGGCTGGACGCCGGAGATCGAGGCGGTCGTGTCGGGCGGCTTCGTGATCGACATCGGCGCGACCAGCCAGCGGGTGGCCGAGCTGGCCAAGATGGACGGCGCGCTCGTGCTCGACGGCGACGCCCAACGGGTCCTGCGGGCCAACGTGCACCTCGTGCCCGACCCCGCGATCGAGACCTCGGAGACCGGTACCCGGCACCGCTCAGCGGAGCGGACCGCCCGGCAGACCGGCCAGCCGGTGATCGCGGTGTCCGAGTCGATGGGCATGGTCACCCTCTACTACGGCGACCGACGCCACACGGTGGAGGAGGTCTCGGCGCTGCTGTTCCGCGCCAACCAGGCCCTGTCCACGCTGGAGCGCTACCGCGCCCGCCTCGACGAGGTGTCGGCCACCCTGGCGGCCCGCGAGGTCGAGGACGCGGTCACGGTGCGCGACGTGGTGCTCACCCTGCAGCGCGCCGAGATGCTGCGCCGCATCGCACTCGAGGTCGAGGACCACGTGGTCGAGCTCGGCTCCGAGGGCCGGCTCATCCAGTTGCAGCTCGACGAGCTGGTCGCCTCGGTCGCCGACGACCGCGAACTGGTCGTGCGCGACTACCTCGCGGACCGTCGGCGCAAGCTGCCGCGGGTCCTCGACGACGTCGCGGCGTTGTCGACCGACGACCTGCTCGACAGCGAGTTGGTGGCGTCGATCCTCGCCTACGACGAGGAGGAGCTCGACCGGCCGGTGACTCCCCGTGGCTACCGGTTGCTCTCGCGGATCCCGCGGCTGCCCCCCCGGGTGGTCGAGCGACTGGTCGACCGCTTCGGGAACCTGCCACGCATCATGGAGGCCTCGATCGCGGAGCTCGACGAGGTCGAGGGTGTCGGTGAGTCCCGCGCGCGGACCATCCAGGACGGCCTGCGGCGACTGGCGGAGGCGAGCCTGCTGGAGCGCTACGTCTGACCCCGCCGCCGCCCGCGCGGGCGTCCGAACGGTGGTGGCCGTTCGGCCGGAAACGACGAGTTACGCCGGCGTAATCAGCCGCTGACCAGCACGGATGCACCAGAGGCCTGTTGAGGCCGCCCCCGGCCGTGTGGTAGGGTCCCTCTACACGTTCGCACTGCACGTGCCGACCGCGGAGGCTGCAACCGGGAACCGTGTGGGTCGGCACGCTCGAAACTCCGGGTGCCCGTCCAGCCTGCGCGCCCTCCTGCCGCCCCGGTCCGTGCGCGCGGCCGTTCGACTTGTTGGACGAACCGAGGAGCTGCCACTCATGGCCTACAGCGTCGGCGACACCGTCATCTATCCCCACCACGGCGCAGCGGTCATCGAGCGGAAGGAAGCTCGTGAACTCAAGGGCGAGGCCCGCGAGTACCTCGTGCTGCGGCTGACCTACGGGGACCTGACGCTGATGGTGCCTGCCGACTCGTGCGAAGAGGTCGGCATCCGCTCCGTGGTCTCCAAGAAGGAGGTCGAGCAGGTCCTCGACGTCCTGCGCGAGCCCGAGGGCAAGGCCGCCGGCAACTGGTCGCGGCGTTTCAAGGCCAACTACGAGAAGTTGCGCTCCGGCGACATCTACCAGGTCGCCGAGGTCGTGCGGAACCTCGCCACGCGCGAGAAGGACAAGGGTCTGTCCGCGGGCGAGAAGCGCATGCTGACCAAGGCGAAGCAGATCCTGCTCTCGGAGCTCGCCGTGGCCATCAAGAAGGACGAGGCCAAGGCCGAGGAACTGGTCGAGAAGGTCCTGGCCGAGTCCCAGGTCTGAGGTTGTTGACCGTGGCCGGTGGCCGCACCGGCCACGGTCGTTGCCAGTCGGGAGCGGATGCGGCGTGACGTTCGGCGTCGTCGTCGTCGCGGCCGGCCGCGGTGAGCGGCTCGGGCACGACCGCCCCAAGGCCCTGGTTGAACTCGCTGGCCGCCCGCTGGTGCACCATGCGGTTGCCGGACTGGCGGCCGCGGGTCTGCCGCCGCCGGTCGTGGTGTGCGCCCCCGGCGAGCAGGCCGCGTTCCGTCGTGCGCTGGCCGGGCTCACCGTGGCGGCGCTCGTCGCGGGCGGCGAGGACCGCACCGCCAGCGTCGCGGCCGGACTGGCCGTCCTGCCCGAGGACGTCGAGGTGGTGCTGGTGCACGACGCGGCGCGCGCACTGGTGCCCGCGGACGTGATCCGACAGGTCGCGGCGGCGGTCACCGGTGACGTCGTGGCGGCCGCGCCCGGAGTGCCGGTGAGCGACACGCTCAAACGTGTCGTGGGGAGCGAGGTCGTGGCGACCGTCGCGCGTGAGGGCCTCGTCGCCGTCCAGACCCCGCAGGCCTTCGACCGTGCCGCGCTGGCCGCCGCGCACGCCACCGGTGCGCGTGCGACCGACGATCTCGCGCTCGTCGAGGCGCTGGTGACACAGGGGCGGTTGCCGGGCCGGGTGGTCGTGACCCCGGGAGCCTTCGCCGCGATGAAGGTCACGTTCCCGGCCGACCTGGTCGTGGCCGAGGCGCTGCTGCGAGCAGGCCCCCAGTGACGCCGCCGATCCGCATCGGCAGCGGCGTCGACGTCCACCCCTTCGCCGACGACCCGGACCGTCCGTTGGTGCTCGGCGGGGTGACCATCCCCGACGCCGTCGGCCTGGCCGGCCACTCCGACGCCGACGTGGCCGCCCACGCCACCGCCGACGCGCTGCTCGGTGCCCTGGCGCTGGGGGACCTCGGGGCGTGGTTCGGCGTCGACCGTCCCGACACCGCCGGCGCCGACTCCACCGGCCTGCTCGCGACGGTGGTCGCCGCGCTCGCCGAGCGGGGCTGGCGGACCGGGAACCTCGATCTCACGGTCGTCGCGCAGCGGCCACGCCTGGCACCACACCGCGACGCGATGCAGGCGCGGCTGGCCGCGGTGATCGGCGTCGAGCTCGACGCGGTGTCGGTGAAGTTCACCACCACCGATCGGCTCGGCTTCCTCGGCCGGGGCGAGGGCATCGCGGCCTACGCCTCGGTCCTGGTGGTCGCCGCCGACGAGGCCTGAGCGGCCGCCGACGCCTGCGGGCGGGGCCGCCGACGCGTGCCGGGCGTGGCCGCCGACGAGGGGTGAACGCGGCCTCTAGACTGCGCCTGCTGCGGAGCCGGCCTGTGCTGCCCGCCGCTTCCCACCACACTCCCGATCCGGTGGTCGACGACGTTGTCCCTGGTCCTCTACGACACCCTGCGCCGCGAGAAGGTCCCCTTCGAGCCGCGGGACGCCGGACGCGTGTCGGTCTACGTGTGCGGCCCGACCGTGCAGGCCGACGCACACGTCGGACACGGGCGCCTGGCGGTCGTCACCGACGTCCTGCGTCGGCACCTGCGCCATGCCGGCAACGAGGTGACGTTCGTGCAGAACGTCACCGACATCGACGACAAGATCATCCTGCGCGCCCGTCGCGAGAAGGTCGACCCCGCCGTCGTCGCCACCCGCTACACGCGGGCGTGGAACCGCACCATGGACGCGTTGGACGTGCTCGCCCCCGACGTGCAGCCGCTGGCGACCGCCCACCTGCTCGAGATGCACGCCCTGATCCAGGAGCTGATCGACCAGGACAAGGCCTACGCGGTCGATGGTGACGTGTTCTTCCGGGTGCGTTCCTTCGAGGGCTACGGCAAGCTCTCGCGGCGGCCGATCGACGACATGCAGCAGGGCGACGACGTCGTCGGCGCCGACCGCAAGGAGGACCCGCTCGACTTCGCGATGTGGAAGTCGGCCAAGCCGGGGGAGCCGTCGTGGCCCTCGCCATGGGGCGACGGCCGTCCGGGCTGGCACATCGAGTGCTCGGCGATGGCGGTCCGGCACCTCGGCAGCGGCTTCGACATCCACTGTGGTGGACTCGACCTGGTGTTCCCGCACCACGAGAACGAGATCGCCCAGCACGAGGCCGCCCACGGCGGCGTCTTCGCCCGCCACTGGGTGCACAACGGCATGGTGCGCATGGGCGAGGAGAAGATGTCGAAGTCGATCGGCAACGTGGTCTCGCTGCACGACGCCGTCGAGGAGTGGGGCGTCGGCCCCCTGCGACTGTGGTACCTGTCCGCCCACCACCGCAGCCCGCTCACCTTCGACACCGAGCGGTTGCGTGACGCCGCCGCGTCGCACCAGCGGCTCACCACGTTCCTGCGCTCGGCGCGGCGGGCCGCCGACGACGTGTCCGCCGACGAGCAGGCGGCACGGCCGCACCTCGACGCCTTCACGGCCGCGATGGACGACGATCTCAACGCCCCGCAGGCCGTGGCGGCGTTGCACGAGCTGGTCTCGACCGGCAACGAGCGCCTCCCCGCTGCCGAGCGGGGCGACGAGACCGCCCGTGCGCAGGTCGCGTCGCTCGCCGAGGCCCTGGTCACGCTGGGCGACGGCGTGTTCGCGCTCGGTCTGGAGGCGGCACTCGCCGACGCGGCGGGCCTGGAGCGCCAGCTCGCCCCGCTCGTCGAGCAGCTGCTCGACCAGCGCCGCAACGCCCGCGGGGACCGGGACTTCGCCACGGCCGACCGCATCCGTGACCAGCTCGCCGCAGCCGGCGTGGTCGTCGAGGACCGTCCCGACGGTCCGCGCTGGTACGTCTCGTGACCAGCGTGCGGAGGAGCTGATGAGTCCGCGACCGCCCGCCGGCAACCGCCGTGGCCGGAATACCGGGCGAGGCCCGCGCCCGGCCGGGCGGGAGCACCGCGACGAGCGCCTGGTCGCCGGACTGCACCCGGTCCGTGAGCTGCTGCGGGCCGGGGCAGCCGTGCGCCGGCTGCTGGTCGCCGACACCCGCGACGCCTCCGCCGTGCTCGACGAGATCCTCGCGTTGGCCCGCACCGCCGGTGTCCCGGTCGAGGAGGTCGAGCGCCACCGCATCGACGAGCGGGCCGAGGGCCTGGTGCACCAGGGCGTGCTCGCCCTGGCCCCGCCCTTCCCCTACGCGACGCTCGACGACGCCCGCCGCCGTGCGGCGGACGAGCCGCTGCTGCTGGTCGCCCTGGACTCGGTCACCGATCCGCACAACCTCGGCTCCATCGCCCGTTCCGCCGACGCCGTCGGGGCCCACGGCCTGCTGGTGCCCGAGCGGCGGGCGGCGTCGGTGACGACCACGGCCGAGAAGGCGGCGGCAGGTGCGCTCGCCCACCTGCCGGTCGTGCAGGTCACCAACCTCGTGCGCACCATCCGGGCGCTCCAGGGCGAGGGGGTCTGGGCGGTCGGGCTCGACGGCGAGGCGCCGACGGCGATGGCCGACAGCCGTCTGCTCGGCGACCCGTTGGTGCTGGTCGTCGGGGCCGAGGGCCGGGGCCTGTCCCGGCTCGCCGGCGAGACCTGCGACGAGCTCGTGCACCTGCCGATGCGGGGTGCCGTCGGCTCGCTCAACGCCTCGGTGGCGGCCGCGGTCGCGCTCTACGAGGTGCTGCGCCACCGCGGGTGAGCGGCGTGTGCGGCCGCCGTACCGGGCCGGGGCACGGGTACGGTCGGGCCTCGCTCTCGTCCACCGGCATCAGGAGCCGCCCGTGCGCCCGCAGGACCTGCAGCACCTGGTGCTGCCCAGCGACCCACAGCTGCACCCCGACGGACGGCGGGTCGCCTTCGTGCTCAGCGAGCTGGACGTGGAGGACGACCGGACGCTGCGCACCATCCACCTGTTCGACGGGGTGCGCACGCGTCGCTTCACCCACGGCCCCAGCGACTCGCTGCCGCGCTGGTCGCCGGACGGGTCGTGCCTGGCCTTCCTGCGTACCGGGGTCGAGGAGGGCGAGCGGCCGCAACTGGTGCTGATGCCCGCCGACGGTGGTGAGGCACAGCGCCGCACCGAACTGCCGCTGGGCGTGTCGGACTTCGCGTGGTCGCCCGACGGTCGGCAGCTCGTGCTGGTGGCCGCCCGTTGGGTCGACGAGGTGGCCGACCTCGACGACGACGAGCGACGTCGCCGGCCCAAGCGCATCACCCGCCTGCCCTACCGCACCGATGCGGGAGGATGGGTCCACGACCGCACGGTCCACCTCTGGCTCGTCGATCGTGACGGCACCGAGCCGCCCCGTCAGCTCACCACCGTCGCGCGCGACCACCGGGAGCCGGCCTGGCGTCCCGACGGGCGGGCGATCGCCTTCGTCGCGCGCCCCGAGGACGGCGACGAACTCGACCCGCACGTGCAGGTCTTCGAACTGGACCTGGACACGGGCGACGTCCGGCCGCTGCTCGCCCCAGGGGCGTGGTCGTGGGTCGGTTGGTCGCCCGACGGGCGCCTGTTCGCGCTCGGCCACGTCGATCCGTTCGACTGGCCCGGCACCCACGACGTGTTCTGGTGCCGGCCCACCGACGACGGCGCGTATCCGTTCGCGCCGGTCGAACTGCTCGCCTCCCTCGACCGTGACGTACTGCCGGGGGCGCCCGGTACCAGCACCGTCGGTCCGCAGTTCGTCGCCGGTGGTTTCCACCTCGCGCTCGAGGACCGTGGGACCACCAAGGTGGTGCACGTCGACCTCGACGGCTGGGACCCGGACGGCGACACGCCACCGTCGGTGCGCGACGTCGTCGGCGGACGGCGCAGCGTCACCGGCTTCGGCGTGCGCCGGGACGCGTCCGCCCTGGTGTTCACCGTGACCGACCCGGCGACCCCGGGTGAGCTGGTGTGGTCGCACGACGGGCGCGAGCGCAACCTCACCGACCTGACGCCCGGCTTCCGTGCCCGGTCCCGGATCCTGCCCACGCAGCGGTTCACCTTCGTCCGCGAGGATGCCGAGATCGATGCGTGGGCGGTGCTTCCCGACGGGTTCGACGAGGCGGCGCCCGGCACGGTGCCGCTGTTGATCAACATCCACGGTGGACCGACCTCGCAGTACGGCGACTACTTCTTCGACGAGTTCCAGGTCGAGGCCGGTGCCGGCTACCTGGCGGTCGGGTCCAACCCCCGGGGTTCGTCGGGGCGTGGTGCGGACTGGGCACGGGCGGTCGTCGGTGCGTGGACCGACCACGGCTCGGTCGACACCCTCGACCTCGAGGCGCTGGTCGACGCGACCCTGGAGCGCTTCCCGCAGGCCGACCCGGACCGGATCGGGATCATGGGCGGCTCCTACGGCGGGTACGCGACCGCCCGGCTGCTCGCCCGCTCGGACCGCTACCGCTCGGCGATCGTCGAGCGCGGTCTGCTGCAGTGGGAGTCGTTCTCCGGCACCTCCGACATCGGTCCGTACTTCGACCGCATGTTCCTGTCCGCCTCCCTGCCCGACGGGGTCGAGGCCCACCGGGCGGCGAGTCCGGTCGGCACGGCGTCGTCGGTCACCGCCCCGACCCTGGTGCTGCACAGCGAGGCGGACCACCGCTGCCCGATCGAGCAGGGCGAGCAGTACTTCGTCGCGCTCAAGCGGGCGGGCGTGACCACCGAGATGGTGCGTTTCCCGGACGAGACCCACGAGCTGTCGCGCAGTGGCAGCCCGAAGCACCGCATCGAGCGCTTCGAGGTGGTGCTCGACTGGCACGCCCGACACCTGCTCGGTGCGGCGGACCCCGACGGTGACCCGGCGACGGTGGCGCCCGGCTCGCCACGCGTCTGACGGCGACGGCCCACGGTGCGGGGCAACACATGGAGGGACGTCGTTGGAGCCGGGTGCGGGATTCGAACCCGCGACCTTCGCTTTACAAGAGCGCTGCTCTGGCCAGCTGAGCTAACCCGGCACGGGGCCCCACCGTAGCCGGCCGTCACGGGCGTCGATGCGCGCTGCCCGACGGGTCACCACGGCGTAGTTGCAGGCCTGTGGTTCGTCTGCGACCCTGACGGGACACTGCGTCGATCGTCCGATCCCCTTCTCGTCCGATCTGCCGTCCGATCTGCCGTCCAATGTCCGTCGACCGATCCGCTGTCCGACCAGGAGCCGCCGTGAGCGCCGACCCGCAGGACGTCGTCGCCGTCGACCCCGACCCGGGGATCGACGAGCGCGCCCGGCAGATCCTCGACTTCGAACGTGAGTGGTGGCGGTACGCCGGCGCCAAGGAGCAGGCGGTCCGGGAACGGTTCACGTTGGCCCCGACCGACTACTACCAACTGCTCAACACCGTGATCGACGACGATGCGGCACTGGCATACGATCCGATGCTGGTCAAGCGGCTGCGTCGGCTCCGCTCCGCGCGTCAGCGGCAGCGGGCCGCGAAGCGTTCGGGCGCCGACGCCCGCTAGAGGAGGCGACCGTGACGACGCCGGGCAGCACGGGCAGCGAACGGCTCGGCGTGGCCGTGGGCAAGCGGGCCGCTGCCGCGCTGGTGGTCGTCGTGATCACCGCGGGGGCCTTCGCCTTCGTCGGTGAGCGTCAGCGCGACCCGGGGGAACAGCTCGCCGCCGGTGACCTGGTCGAGGTGCCGGAACCCGAGCCCGAGCCCGAGCCGGAACCCGATCCGGAACCCGAGCCCGAGCCCGAGCCGGAACCCGAGCCCGAGCCGGAACCCGAGCCCGAGCCGGAACCCGAGCCCGAGCCGGAACCCGAGCCCGAGCCGGAACCCGAGCCCGAGCCGGAACCCGAGCCGGAGCCGGAACCCGAGCCGGAACCCGAGCCGGAGCCCGAGCCGGAGCCCGAGCCGGAGCCGGAACCCGAGCCGGAGCCCGAGCCCGAGCCCGAGCCGGAACCGGCGATCGCCCCCGGGAACGTCACGGTCCAGGTGCTCGACGGGTACAAGGCCGATGGTGGCGCCGCCGCGCAGGGCGTTGCACAGACGCTGCGGGGCCAGGGCTACGACATCGTCGCGGAGAACATCGCGCTCGACTACTCGGTGACGACCGTGCTGTGGACGAGCGGCAACGAGGCCGCGGCGCGACAGGTCGCGGCCGCCATCGGCGCCGGCGACGTCCGCCCACAGCCCGGGAGCCTCTCCGAGTCGGTGGCGGTCCATGTCGTGGTCGGCGCCGACCGCGCCTGACCGCGCCGCTCGGCGGCGTGCGCGCCGGGACGGGGACCGCACTGCTCAGCCACGAGCGGCGCGTTCGATCGCCAGGCGGCTGGACGTGGCCGCGTCGTTGATGGTGCGCGCGAGCTGGTCGGTGGCGCAGCGTTGTTCGGCGGCTGCGCCCGACACCTGCGTCTGGGTCTGGTCGATCTCCTCGAGGACCCCGACGACGGCCGTGAGGGCGGCAACGACCTCCTCGACGCGTTCGCCGATGGCGGCGATACGGCCGCTGACGTCCTCGGTCGCGTCGGCGGTGTCCCGGGCCAGCTGCTTCACCTCACCCGCGACGACGGCGAAGCCCTTGCCGGCCTCGCCGGCTCGCGCGGCCTCGATGGTGGCGTTGAGCGCCAACAGGTTGGTCTGTTCGGCGATGGAAGCGATCGTCCGCACGACGTCGCGGATGCCTTCGCTGGCGGCGCCGAGTGCGAGGACGGCCTGCTGGCTGTGGTCGGCTTCCGTGACCCCTCGGGTGGTGATGGCCGTGGCGAGCTCGGCCGTGCCGGCGATCTGCGCCACCGATGCGGACAGTTCCTCGACCGCGGAGGCCGCGGTGTCGAGGTGATCACCGAGCGCGGCGACGGACTCGTTGGAGCGGCGCAGTTCCGAGACGTCCTCCCAGGCGACGACGTAACCGAGCTGCTGCCCGTCGGGCGCCACCAGTGCATCGATGCGGGTCTGCAGGCTCACCTCGCCGAAGCGGAAGGTCGCGTCGTGGGGGAGGCGGAACCCCGGTTCGCGGTGCAGGATGCGCTCGACACGTCGCGGGTCCCGGTGGAAACGGTGGATCGAGCCGCCGACGATGTCGGCGGCGGCGATACCGAACTGGGCGCGCAGCTGGGGCTCGATCGCGCGCAGGGTCTGCTCGGCCCGGCGGTTGGCGTGGACGATGACCAGCTCGAGGTCCGCGACGAAGACGTTGGTGCCGAGCGCGTCGAGCAACGGCCGGGACCGGCGCAGCAGCGCGGCCAGGGCGGTCTCGGTGTCGGCGGTCGAACGGTTCCTGCCCAGCGTGCGCACGGACGGCGGCTCCTGCCGGACCCGGCGGGTCCACGTCCGGAGACGTCGGCCGTCCGCTCCGCCGCGCAAGCAGATGTTGGTCGCCCGTCCAGCAGCGTCGCGTGTCGGGCCGCCGCAGGTCGGGCCCTGCCGGACGGGTCCGGGAACGCGTCAGTCGTTGCGCAGGAGCTCGAGCTTCTCCATGATCAGCCGCCGCCGCCGTTCCTCCTCGACGGGATCGGTGGCCAGGACGTCCTGCAGCACCTGGGACAGCGCCAGCGGAGAGAAGGGCTTGGTGATGTAGTCCGCGGCCCCGTGGGCCCAGCCCCGCAGCTGGTCGGCATCCTGGACCTTGGCCGTCAGCATGACCACAGGGATCTCGCGCAGGTCCGGGTCCGACTTCAGTGCCTGCAGGACCTGCCAGCCGTCACGCCGGGGGAGCATGACGTCGAGCAGGACCACGTCGGGCTGGTGCGCGCGCACGGCCGTCAGCGCGGCCTCGCCGTCGGTGGCCTCGATCACCTCGTAGCCCTCGAACTCGAGGTTCACCCGGCACAGCAACAGGACGTCGGGCTCGTCGTCGACCACCAGGACACGACGCCGTCGGTCGTCGAGCATGCGTGGGCCGCCTTTCTGACGCGGGGAGGCCAAGTATGGCCGACACGTGTGACACGCGCGGCGGTTGGCCACCCGCGGTGGGTCAGCGCACGGACGGCGTGCTCAGCGCCCGTCGCCGACCCGCGCCACGTACACCGTGTTGGCCGACCGCCCACCGATGAGCGGGTTGGGGAAGTCGACCACCTCGGCCGTGGCGTCGTCGAAGACCGCGCGGAGATCGGCGAGGAACGGCTCGTCGGGCGGGTCGTCGGACCACAGGGCGAAGACGCCGCCCGGGCGCAGCGACCGGAGCAGCTGCCGGAGGCCGTCACGCGCATAGAAGCTGGCGTGGCTCGGGTGCAGGACGTGACGCGGCGTGTGGTCGATGTCGAGCAGGACCGCGTCGACGCGGTCCTCGGGTCGACCCGGGGCGAAGCCGGCGGCGTCGCGGACCAGCGCGAAGAAATCGGCGGTGAGCAGCCGGGTGCGCGGGTCCGACGCGAGGCCGGCGACCTCGGGCAGCAGCTGCCGTTCGTGCCACGACACGACCTGCGGCAGCGCCTCGACGACCGTCAGTGACGCGACCCGCTCGTCCTCCAGCACGGTGCGTGCCGTGTACCCCAGGCCGAGGCCGCCGACCACGACGTCGAGTCGCCGACCCTCGACCGCGCCGAGCCCGAGGCGGGCCAGTTCGATCTCGGCCACCGGGAACAGGCTCGACATGAGGAACTCGTCACCGAGCTTGACCTCGAACACGTCGACGTCGAGCGTCAGTTCGCGCCGACGGCGCAGCGAGATCGGGCCCATCGGCGTCGACGCGGCGTCGAGTTGCTCGAACAGGGGCATGTCGGGGCCTGTGGTCGGGCCGGCCCGGTCGGTGGGCGCAGCGGCGTGGGGACGGCGGGCAGTGTGGCGTGGCTGCTGCCCCGGTGTCACCCGACCGGGGCGTGCGGGCGGGGTTGCGCGATGGATCCGCCGGCCCGGGCTAGGTTCCCGCGCTGGCCGGGGGTGGTCCGGCCGTCGACCGTGTTCCGAGGGGAGTGCCTCCATGTCCGACGCACTGGGCACGATCAGCGACTTCGTGTGGGGTCCGTGGCTGCTGATCCCGTTGCTGCTGCTGACGGGTCTGTATCTCACCGTGGTGCTCCGCGGGGTGCAGTTCCACAAGCTCACCTACTCGCTGTGGCTGGCGCTCGTGAAGCGCAAGGAGGTCGGCGGTGAGGGTGACGTCACCCACTACCAGGCGCTGGCCACGGCGCTGGCCGCGACCGTCGGCGTCGGCAACATCGCCGGCGTCGCGACCGCCATCGGCATCGGTGGTCCGGGCGCGCTGTTCTGGATGTGGCTGACCGGTCTGGTCGGCATGGCCACCAAGTACGCCGAGGCCTTCCTCGGCGTGAAGTACCGCCGTCGCGACACCGCCGGAGAGCAGTCCGGCGGACCGATGTTCTACCTGCGCGACGGGGTGGGCGGCTCGTTCGGCAAGGTGCTCGGCGTCGCGTTCGCCGTCTTCGCCGCCATCGCCGCCTTCGGGATCGGCAACGGCGCGCAGGCCAACACCGTCGCCGACGTGATGCTCGACGAGTTCGGGCTGGCGACGTGGATCACCGGCCTGGTGCTGACGGTCGGCGCCGGTGTCGTGCTCATCGGCGGCATCAAGTCGATCGGCCGGTTCGCGGCCGCCTTCGTGCCCCTGATGGCCGTGATCTACCTCGTCGCCGCCACGGTGGTCCTCGCCGCCAACGCCGCCGAGATCCCCGGTGCGCTGGGCATGATCTTCTCCGACGCCTTCACCGGGACCGCCGCGACGGGTGGGTTCGCCGGTGCCGCCCTGCTGACGGTGATCCGCATGGGTGTCGCCCGCGGCATCTTCTCCAACGAGTCGGGCCTGGGCACCGGCGGTATCGCGGCGGCCGCGGCGCAGACGACCAACCCGGTGCGGCAGGCGCTGGTGTCGATGACCCAGACCTTCCTCGACACCCTCGTCGTGGTCACCTTCACCGGGCTGACGCTGGTCGTGACCGGCGTGTGGACGGGCGAGGAGGAGGGCGCGACGATGACCTCGGCCGCCTTCTCCCAGGGCCTGCCGGGTGAGTGGGGCAGCATCCTGGTGACGATCAGCGTCGCCTTCTTCGCGTTCTCCACGCTGCTCGGCTGGGCGTACTACGGCGAGCGCAACATGGACTTCCTGTTCGGACGCAAGGCCGTGGTGCCGTACCGGGTGGTGTTCATCGCGGTCATCTTCGTCGGGGCGACGGCCGATCTCGACGTGGTCTGGACCTTCTCGGACATCATGAACGGATTGATGGCGCTGCCGAACCTCATCGGTCTGCTGCTGCTGTCGGGACTGATCGCCCGCGAGACCCGCGCCTACCTCTCGCGCCCGGACTGGAAGGACGTGGACGCGCCCGGTACGACGACCGGCGGCGACCGTCCGAGGAGTTGACGTCCGCGTTCGCGTGCGATCGCGCCCGAGTGGCGCGATCGCACGCGAACTGGCAGACTCGTCGCACTGGTGCTCATCCAGAGAGGTCGAGGGCTCGGGCCCATTGACGCCTCGGCAACCCCTTCGTCGGTGGAGACACGGACGGGGAAGGTGCCAAACCCGGTCCCGCCGGAAGGCGCGGTCGATGAGCGAGGACGCACCGTCGTCCACGAATCGTCGTCAGCGGCCTCCCCGGTGGGGAGGCCGTCGCCGTTTCCCGTCCCGTCGGGGACCCGGTCGCCGGTCTCCCGCCCGAACGTCGCGACCGCGACGTCCCGGTCGGCAACGATGAGACAAGGCGACGACGATGACCCTCACGACCCCGCCCTCCCCGACGGCGACCGCGGTGCCGCCCAACACCGCCGGCGTCCCCGCCCTCGGCGTCAACGTCACCGGACTGCGCTGCCGCGAGTGCGGTGAGCCCGAGGAGCTGGCCTCCTCGCACGTGTGCAGCTGGTGCTTCGGCCCGCTCGAGGTCGCCTACGACGAGGCACTGCTCGCCTCGCGGGTGAGCCGGGAACGGATCGAGGCCGGCCCGCGCTCGCTGTGGCGCTACGGCGACCTGCTCCCCGTGCTGAGCGACGACCCGGCCACCCGCATCGACCTCGGGACCGGCTTCACCCCGCTGCGTCCCGCGCCGCGCCTGGCCGCGCACCTGGGCCTGCGGGAGCTGTGGCTCAAGGACGACACCCGCAACCCGTCGGGCTCCTTCAAGGACCGCGTGGTCACCATCGCGCTCTCCGCTGCCCGGGCGCTGGGCATCGAGACCGTCGCCTGTGCCTCGACCGGCAACCTGGCCGGCTCCGTCTCCGCGCACGCCGCCGCTGCCGGCATGCCCGCCTACGTGTTCATTCCGCACGACCTCGAACGCGGCAAGGTCGTCGGCGCGGCCGTCTACGGCGCCAACGTCGTCGCCGTCGAGGGCAACTACGACGACGTCAACCGCCTGTGTGTCGAGGTCGCCGACCGCGAGGGCTGGGGCTTCGTCAACGTGAACCTGCGGGCGTTCTACGCCGAGGGATCGAAGTCCATCGGCTACGAGATCGCCGAACAGCTCGGCTGGCAGCTGCCCGACCACGTCGTGGCACCGCTGGCCTCGGGCGCGATGTTCACGAAGATCGACAAGGCCTTCGGTGAACTGCGCCGCTACGGACTGGTCGACGACGCCCAGCCCACGCCGCGGATGTCGGGTGCCCAGGCGACCGGCTGCTCGCCGATCGCCGAGGCCTTCGCCCGTGAGAGCCTCGACGTGCGCCCGCAACGGCCCGACACGATCGCCCGCTCGCTGGCGATCGGCAACCCGGCGGACGGCTACTACGCCCTGCAGGTCGCCCGGGCGACCGGCGGCGTCGTGGGGCACGTCCCCGACGACGAGATCGTCGCCGGCATCCAGTTGCTGGCCCGCACGGAGGGGGTGTTCGCGGAGACCGCCGGCGGCGTCACCGTCGCCAACCTGGTCCGGTTCGTCGAGCAGGGGCACGTCGACCGCGACGAGCGCGTCGTCGCCGTCATCTCCGGCAACGGCTACAAGACCATCGAGGCGGTCGAGGCCGCCGTGGGCGTCACCCACCGCACCACCCCGGCGCTCGACGACTTCCTGCAGGCGCTCGGCGCCTGACCTCCGCCCGCCGTTTCCGAAAGGACCTGCCGTGCCCACCGTTCGCATCCCCACCCCGCTGCGCAAGCTGACCGACGGACAGTCCGAGGTCGCCGTCGAGGGCGACGACCTGCGCACGGTCGTCGGCAACCTCGACGCGGCCCACCCCGGACTCGGTGACCGACTGCTCGACGAGAACGGGCAGCTGCGTCGGTTCGTCAACGTGTTCGTCCGCGACGAGGACGTGCGCTTCCAGGACGGGCTCGACACCCGGGTCGAGGAGCGCGACACCGTCTCCATCGTCCCGGCGGTCGCGGGCGGCGCCTGAGCGCGAGGGGCACGCCCGTCCGGCGCAGGTGGCCCGCGCGGCTGCCCGGCGCGCAGGGGCACTCGCGCCCGCGGCCGTGCGCGCGCCGTTCGGCCCTGGCCGTCGGAGGACGCGGAGCGCGAGACTCCGATCGACGCGATCCGCGGGATCGGATGGGGACGTGGGGGCACGGGTCGAGGCGACGGTCCCTTCGCGGCCGTCTTCGCGGGGATGGTGCTGGTGTTGGGCGCCGCCACGGTCTGGGTGGCGGCGACCTGGGTCACCGAGCCGCCCGGGATCGCGGCGGCACCGGCGACGACCGAGGCGGCGACCGGAGGCGCGAACGAGGCGACCCTGCGCCTGCACGTGACCCCGCCCCGGTACCTGGTGGCCGGTCACCCGTCCCCGGTCGGGCTCGCGCTGACCGACACCGACGGACGTCCGCTGCCTGCCGACACCCGGCTGGTGGTCTCGGCCGAGCTGGTCGGGATCGGGAACGCGCCGGTGCCGGTCGTCCTGGACGCCCCACCCGCCTGGCCGGTGACCGCCGGCGAGCTCGTCTCGTCGCCGCTGCGCCTGTTGCCGACCGCCGAGCCGGCGTGTGACACCGTGGTCGCCCAGCTGCGGGTCCGTGTGACGCCGGTCGAGGAGCGGGTGCGCGAGGCCGAGACCGTCCGCGACCTGCGCGGCCCGGTCTGTGACGGGGGGGCGTGAGAGACGACGGGCGGAAGCCGGCGGCGTCCGGTGCGTCCGGTGCGTCCGGTGCGTCCGGAGCTCAGGCCAGCAACGGGATGCAGACCAGGTAGCCGATCAGCAACGCGGCGCCCTCCCAGCGCACGACGCGCTTGCCGGTGACCATGAACGCGGTGGCGAGCACGGCGACCGCGACCATCAGCACGGTCGCGAAGCCGACGATGGTCGGATCGGCCAGTGGCCCCGGTCCGGCGAGCCCCGCGACCATGCTGACCGCGCCGGAGTTGAACAGGTTGCTGCCGAGCAGGTTCCCCACGATCAGGTCGGTCTCGCCCTTGCGTGCCGCCTGCACCGCCGTCGCCAGCTCCGGCAGCGAGGTCCCGATCGCCACCACGGTCAGTCCGACGAAGCCCTCGGCGAGGCCGAGTTCCGCGGCGATCGTGGTGGCCGAGGCCACCAGCAGCTGTGCCGCCGCGAGGGTGCCCAGCAACCCCAGTACCGTCCGGACCCACTCGCGAGGCAGCGACACCGCGCCGTCGGCCAGGTAACCGTCGACCTCGCCGCTCAACGACGGGTCGCCGCTGCGGGCGGAGCGCAGGATGAGGGCCAGGGCGACGACCAGCAGCAGCCCGAGCACGGCGGCGTTCCACCGGCTGAGCCCACCCTGGACCAGCACGGCGAACACCACCGTCAGTGCCAACGACAGCGGCGCCTCGCGCTTGAGGACCGGGGAGCTGACCGCGATCGGGGTGAGCATCGCGGCCACCCCCAGCACGAGCGTGAGGTTGGCGACGTTCGAGCCGACGATGTTGCCGACACCGATGTCCAGCGACCCCTGGGCGGCGGCGAGCCCCGACACCACCATCTCGGGTGCGCTGGTCCCGAAGCCGATGACGACGGCACCGATGACGACCGCCGACAGGCGCAGGGCGGCGGCGATGCGTGCGGCGCCGGCCACGAACTGGTCGGCGGCGAACGTCAGCAGGGCGAGGCCGGCGACGACCCCCAGCACGGGTAGCAGCATGCGCGGACGGTAGCCGGTCGGGGCCCGGCGGTAGGCTCGGCGTCCGATACCCCCGACGGCGGCCCGTGCGCGCGTGCGGTCCGACCGCCCCCCACCTCTGCCGGCACGACCCAGGACTGCTGGAATGACACGGATGCGACGTGCCACCCTGGCGGCGGCCACCGCTGCCGCCCTCGTGCTCGCCGGTTGCGGCGACGACGGCGGTGGCGACGGTGCCGGCGGGGATGCCACCACCGACACGACCCAGGACGCCGACATGGAACAACGCCCCGACCCGGCCGCCTCGCTCCCCGACGACGGCTCGGCCCCGCCCGACGAACTCGTCACCGTCGACGTCGTCGAGGGCGACGGCGCCGAGGCCACCCCCGGCTCGCAGGTGAGCGTGCACTACGTCGGCGTGGCGTGGTCGACCGGCGAGGAGTTCGACGCCTCCTGGGACCGTGGGCCGTTCGACTTCACGCTCGGCGCCGGGCAGGTCATCCCCGGTTGGGACCAGGGTGTCGAGGGCATGCGTGAGGGCGGTCGCCGTCGGCTGACGATCCCGCCCGAGCTCGCCTACGGCGACCAGGGCGCGGCCGGGGTCATCGCGCCGGGCGAGACGCTGGTGTTCGTGGTCGACCTGCTCGAGGTGAACGACTGACGGTGTCGAGCGCGACCGAGCTGCACCCGTCCCTGGCGCCGTTGGCCGGGCTGGTCGGTACCTGGGCCGGTGCGGGCGAGGGGCACTACCCGACGATCGACCGGTTCACCTACACCGAACAGGTCACGTTCACGCACGTCGGGCGGCCGTTCCTCGCCTACGCCCAGCGCACCACCTCGCCGGCGACCGGACTGCCGATGCACGCCGAGACCGGCTTCCTGCGGGTGGTGGGCAGCGACGACCCGGCGCGGCCCGCGATCGAGCTGGTGCTGGCGCATCCCACCGGCGTCGCGGAGGTGGAGGAAGGCAGCCTCGCCGACGGGGTGCTCGAGCTCGCGACCACGACGGTGGGCCTGACCGCGACCGCCAAACCGGTGCGCTCCCTGCGCCGCCGCTTCGTCCTCGACGGCGACGTGCTCGCCTACGATCTGTGGATGGCACACGCCGACACCCCCGAGACCCACCACCTGCGCGCCACCCTGCACCGCCAGCCCCGGGCCGCACGCCCAGGACCACCGGACCCAGGCCCACCGAATCCAGGACCACCAGGACCAGACCCAGGGGAGCATGGCTGACGTGGACCCCCGGACCGCTGCCGATCTCCCGGACGCCTTCCTGCTCGACGTGCGCGAACCCGTCGAGTGGATCGCCGGACATGCCCCCGGAGCCGTCCACATCCCGATGGCCGAGCTCGGGTCACGCCAGCAGGAGCTGCCCGCCGAGCGGACCATCGTGGCGATCTGCCGCAGTGGCATGCGCAGCGCCGCGGTCGTCGAGGCGCTCACCCGCGCCGGCTACGACGCGCACAACCTGGTCGGGGGCATGCACGAGTGGGCGGCCGAGGGGCTGCCGGTCGTGCGCGACGACGGCGCGCCCGGGGTCGTCGCATGACCGAGCGTCTCGTCGTCGTCGGGGGTGACGCGGCCGGCATGAGCGCCGCGAGCCAGGCCCGCCGCGGACGCGGCCCGGACGCCCTCGGCATCGTGGTGTTCGAGCGCGGCCACGACACCTCCTACTCCGCCTGCGGCATCCCGTACTGGATCGGCGAGGTCGTCGACGACCGTGCCGACCTGGTGGTGCGTACGCCGCAGGAGTTCCGCGACCGGCAGGCGATCGACGTACGCACGCGCACCGAGGCGGTCGGCGTCGACACGGCCGCCCGCACCGTGCGGGTGCGCGACCTCGACCGGGGGCGCGAGTACGACGAGTCCTACGACCAGTTGCTGCTGGCGACCGGGGCCGCGCCACGCCGCCCCGACCTGCCCGGCCTCGACGGTCCCGGCGTGTTCGGCGTGCAGACCCTCGATGACGGTCAGGCGATCCTCGACCACCTCGACGCCTGCCGGCCGCGACGTGCCGTGGTGATCGGCGCGGGCTACATCGGCCTCGAGATGGCCGAGGCGATGGTCGTGCGCGGCTACGAGGTGGACCTCGTCGAACGCAGCGACCGGCCGATGACCACGCTCGACGCCGACCTCGGCGGTCGGGTCGCCGACGCGATGGACGGCATGGGCATCCGGTTGCACCTCGAGACCGACGTGCAGGGCGTCATGCACGACGGAGACCGTCTGCGTGCCGTCGCCACCTCGGTCGGCGAGCTGCCCACCGACGTGGTCGTGCTGGGCCTGGGCGCCACCCCCGACGCACGCCTCGCGGTCGAGGCCGGCGTGCCGGTCGGGCCCGAGACGGGCGGGGTGGTCGTCGACGTGCGGCAGCGGACGAGGGTCGACGGGGTGTGGGCGGCCGGTGACTGCGCCGAGGTGCACCACCGTGTCTCGCGCGCACCGGCCGCCATCGCGCTGGGCACCATCGCCAACAAGACCGGACGGGTCGCGGGCATCAACCTCGGTGGCGGCTACGCGACGTTCCCCGGCGTGCTGGGGACCGCGGTGACGAAGGTCTGCGGGGTCGAGATCGGCCGCACCGGCCTCGGCGAGCGCGACGCCGAACGCGCCGGTTACGCCCCGGTGACCGCGACGGTCCAGACGACGACGAAGGCCGGCTACTGGCCCGACACCGCCTCGATGGAGGTGAAGGTGATCGCCGAGCGCCGTTCGGGCCGGCTGCTCGGTGCGCAGGTCGTGGGGGGCGCGGGCTCGTGCAAGCGCATCGACACCTTCGCCGCGGCGCTGTGGAACGAGATGACGGTCGAGGAGCTGCTCAACGTCGACCTGTCGTACGCACCGCCGTTCTCCCCGGTCTGGGATCCGGTGCTGATCGGCGCCCGCAAGGCCTGGGACGCCGTGCTGGCCGACCTGGACGGCTGAGTCAGTCGGCGAGGCGGGTCAGGAAGTCGGCGGCGAGCGGGGCCGCCACGCGCCCGCCGACGCTGTCCCGGGTCTCGGCGACCAGGACGGCGAAGGCGAGGTCGCCCTGGTGGCCGATGAACCACGCGTGGGTCCGTGGGGGCGTCTCGGTGCCGTACTCGGCGGTGCCGGTCTTGCCGTGCACCGGGTCGCCGGGCACGTCGGCGAGGGCCGAGCCGGTGCCGTCGGTGACGACCTGCCGTGTCAGCGCCTGCAGGTCGGTGGCGAGCTGCGGGTCGAGCGGGGCCTCGCCGGCCGGGTCCCGCGGATCCGGGTCGAGCACCAGCCGCGGCGTCCGGTGCCCACCACGGGCGACGGTCGCGGCCACGTCGGCCATCGCGAGGGGACTGGCGAGGTTGCGGCCCTGCCCGATCGCCGCCGCGGCCCGGTCGGTCGCGCCGTCGTTGACGGGGATCGAGCCGGTGAACGCGTCCACGCCGAGCGTGTGTCCGCCGCCGACGCCGAACCGGCCGGCGGCCTCGGCCAGCTCGTCGTCGTCGAGGTCGTCGGCGAGCGACACGAAGGTGGTGTTGCACGACTGGGCGAACGCCTCACGGAACGGGACCCGGCCGCGGGCGCCGTCCTCGGCGTTGGTGAAGCGACGGCCGTCGACCACGGCCTCGGCCTCGCACCCGACGGTCGCGTCGGGATCGAGACCGTCGGCGAGCAGCGCCGCGGTCGTCACCACCTTGAAGGTCGAACCGGGTGCGTACTGCCCGGACACCGCGATCTCGGCGCCGGCCGTGCCGGGGCCGTTGGCGACCGCGACCACGTGTCCGTCGCTCACCCGGACGGCGACCAGCGCGCTCGGGGCGTCGGACACGTCGGCCAGCGTCTCGTCGGCGGCGCGTTGCACCCGCTCGTCGAGCGTGACGGTCACGTCGCTGCCGTCGACCGCGGGCACCTCGTGCAGCACCGCCTCCTCGACGCCCTCGGGCGCGTCCGCGACGGGAACGGCGACCACCTGTCGGCCGGCCTCGCCGAACAGCTGCTCGTCGTAGCGGCGCTGCAGGCCGGACAGGCCGACGACGTCGCCCGGGGCGTAGCGCTGCGGGTGCGCTTCGATCCGCTCGGCCGTGACGTCCCCGGCCCGGCCGAGCAGGGCCCGGGCGAAGTCCGCGGTCGGCGCCAGCGGCAGCGTGCCGCGGCGTACCACCGTGCCCGGCAGCGGCAGCAGTTCGTCCTCGACGGCCGCGAAGGCGTCCTCGCGCAGCGTGACGACCGGCACGAACGCGTTCGGGTCCGCGGACACGATCCGTTCCGCGAGCCCGTCGCCGGAGATGGCGAGGATGTCGCGCAGGTCGTCGACCAGCGTCGCCACGTCGTCGGTCCGTGCCGGCTCGACGCCGACGTCCACGACCGGACGCGGCGTCACGATCGGCGTGCCGTCGGTGCCGACGACCTCGCCGCGGACCGGCCGGGTACGCCGGATGGTCAGGCCAAGGTCGTCGCCCAGCTCGGGGTGCACCACCTCGGGCGTGAAGACGACCTGCCAGCCGTCGTCGCCCCGAACCAGCTCGGCCCGCGTGGGATAGCTCCAGCGGCGCTCCCCACCGAGGTCCCAGCCCACCGTCAGCTCGGCGGTCGCGGTGCCGTCGACCGGTTCCGACACCGAGGCGAGCGCGACGTCGGGCGCGTCGGGGCCGAGGCCCTCGACGAGCGCCGCGTAGCGTTCGCGGACCCCGGCGGGGGCACCGGAGACCGGACCTGACGCCGGGTCGCCGTCGTCCCAGGCCACCGCGAAGGCCTCCGCGGCGGGGCCCGGCCCCTCGTCCCGACTGGTCCACCATCACCAGCCGCCCGCGGCCACCCCGACGACGAGCAGCACCGCGAGCCCGACGAGGGCATGCCGGCGACGTGGTCGCGTGGCGATGCGGCCGAGGTCGAGCGTGTCGGTCATGCCTTCTTGCTGGCGCGCGAGGGGGCGCGGCCGTCGGCGTTGGTGGCGATGTACTCGACGACCTTGCCGGCGACGTCGATGCCGGTGGTGGTCTCGATGCCCTCGAGGCCGGGAGAGGAGTTCACCTCGAGCACGACCGGGCCGTGGTTCGAGCGCATCAGGTCGACACCGGCCACGTTGAGCCCGAGGATCTTCGCGGCCCGCTTGGCGGCGGCCCGCTCCTCCGGGGTGAGGCGGACCTTGCGGGCCTCGCCGCCACGGTGGACGTTGGAGCGGAAGTCGCCCGGCGCGGCGGTGCGTTCCATGGCCGCGACGACCCGGTTGCCCACCACGAAGGCGCGGATGTCGGACCCGCCGGCCTCCTTGATGAACTCCTGCACCAGGATGTTGGCGTTGAGCTGCCGGAAGGCACCGATGACCGACTCGGCCGCCTTCTTGGTCTCCGCGAGGACGACCCCCATGCCCTGGGTGCCCTCGAGCAGCTTGACCACGACGGGGGCCCCACCGACCAGCGAGATCAGCCCGTCGATGTCCTTGGTCGAGTGGGCGAACGAGGTGACCGGGAGGCCCACCCCCTCGGCAGCGAGCAACTGCAGGGCCCGCAGCTTGTCGCGGGAACGCGAGATCGACTGCGAGTCGTTGGTCGGGTAGACGCCCATCATCTCGAACTGGCGCACCACCGCCGTGCCGTAGAAGGTGTGGGTCGCGCCGATCCGGGGCAGGACCGCGTCGACGGCGTCGAGACGCGCGCCGCCGTAGTGGATCGCCGGTCGGTGCGAGGTGATGTCGATCACGCAGCGCAGGTAGTCGACGATGCGGACCTCGTGACCGCGCTGCTCGGCCGCCTCGCGGAGCCGACGGGTCGAGTACAGCTGGGAGTTGCGCGAGAGGATCGCGAGCTTCACGTACGCATCCGATAACGACGAATCGACCGGGGCGTCTCCCGGGCGACGAAGGGCGTGGAACGGTGCGCACGGTAGTGGGCGAGAACGCGACGCGTGGCGCGGGCGGTGGTGCGCAGGCGCGCCGCGAGCAGGTCGGCGTGCCGCGTGTCGCGGCGTGACGGTCAGGCGCTACCGTCCGGGCATGCCGAGTCCCGTGCCCTTCGTGATCATCGCCGTGCTGATCCTGCTCGCGGCGCCGCTGTGGCCGTGGAGCCGCGGCTGGTCGTGGGCACCCGCCGGGATGCTCATGATGGGGCTGGCCACGATGCTGCTGTTCCAGTACGCCGTCGTCCCCGAGGGCTGAACCGCAGGAGAGGGGCTCGCACCCCCTCACCCGTTCGCGGCGCTCCCGGTCTTCACGGCCTTCGCCTCCGCCTTGCGGGCCTGCTTGAACGCGCGGACCTCGAGCAACGTGTCGGCATCGACGACGTCGGCGATCGAGCGGCGACCGTCCTGCCCGTAGTCACCCGCGGCCTCCCGCCAGCCGTCGGGGGTGACGCCGCACTGCTTGCCGAGCAGCGCGACGAAGATGCGCGCCTTCTGGTCCCCGAAGCCCGGCAGATCCTTCAGCCGCTCGCGCAGCGTGCGACCGTCGGGGACCTCGCGCCACAGCGCCTCGGTGTCGCCGTCGTGACGTTCGACGAGCGTGGTCGCCAGTGCGTGGACCCGCTTGGCCATCGAACCGGGGTAGCGGTGGACGGCGGGGGAGATCCGGAACAGGCGCTCGAGCTCGTCGGGATCGACCGCGGCGAGGTTGGCCGGGGTCAGCGGTCGACCGAGTCGCTCCTCGAGCCGTCGAGGCCCGACGAACGCCTGCTCCATCGCGATCTGCTGGTCGAGCAGCATGCCGACCAGCAGGGCGAAGGCGTTGTCCGACAGCAGCCGGTCGGCGTCGGGGTCCCCGGTGAGGGTCAGGGTCGGCATCGCGGCTGGCCTGTCTGTCGGGCGGGGCGTGGTGCGGTTCAACCGTCGGCGGCGAGCTGGAGCTCGAACTCGTCGACGAGTCGGCCGGCGATCGGGGCGGCGACCTCGGCCCCGCTCCCGCCGTCCTCGACGAGCACCGCGAAACCGTACTGCCCCCAGGAGCCGGCGAACCAGGCGTGTCGCTCGCCACCGCTCGTGCGGGCCGTGCCGGCGACCCCTTCGACCAGCTCGCCCGTCGCGCCGTCCCCGGCCGCGCCGGCGGCCGCGACGGCGTCGCCGTCGGTGACCGCCGCCCGCAGCAACGTTCGCAGGTCGTCGAGCGTCCCGGCCGCGAGCTGGCGGGCCTCGTCCGGCTCGTCGTCGACCATCAGCGAGGGCGGGTGCCACACGCCCGAGCGGGCGGCGGCCGCCATGCTGGCCAACTGCAACGGCGACACCTCGACCCGCCCGAGCCCGACCGCCGCTTCGACCAGCTCGGTGGTGTCGGCGGGGGTCGGGAACGAACCGCCGAAGGACGGCACCGGCAGCTGCGGCTGGGTCCCGACCCCGAAGCGTTCGGCGGCGGCGGCGAGCCCTTCGGGCCCGAGCGCGTCGGCCGCGAGCGTCGCCAGGGTGGTGTCACAACCGGCGGCGAAGGCCTGCTGCAGCGAGGTGGTGCCCAGCGCCGGACCTTCGGCGTTGGTCACCGTGCGCCCGCCGACCGTGGTCCGCTCGTCACACACGACCTCGGAGCCCGGCACGTTGCCGGCCGCGAGCAGGGCCTCGCCGGTCACCAGCCGGAACGCCGATCCGGGCGCGTAGCGGCCCTCGAAGGCCCGGTTGTAGGCCGTCAGCGGCCGGCTCGCGGCCGCCCGGATCGCGCCGTCGGCAGCGTCGACGACCACGATCGCGGCCTCGTCCTCGACGCCGGCCAGGGCGTTCTCGACCGCCTGCTGCACGGGTACGTCCAGCGTGGTGCGCACGGCGTCCAGCCCGCCCGCCAGCGCTTCGCCCAGGACCTCGTGGACTGCGCCCTCGGCGCGCTCGCGCAGGACCGCACGGATCCGGACGGCGTCGACGAGGTCGGACTCGTAGACGGCCTCGAGCCCGAACTGTCCCACCTCGTCGCCCGACGCGTAGCTCGGCCCGAGCCGCTCGAGCTGCTCCGCGGTCACCGGACCGACCACACCGACGACGTGGTGGGCGAAACCGGCGTCGTACAACGCCCGGCCGGTGCCGCTGCGCAGTACCACCCCCCGCACCCCCCGCAGCGCGGCACGCACCTCGTCGGCCTGCTCGGCCGGCAGGCTGATGACCGGGTAGAACCAGTCGTCGACCAACCCGCCGCGGGCGTACAGCCGCTCGACGATCTCGCCGGTGTCGGGGAGCACCTCCTCGAACGTGGCCACGAGCTCGTCGCGGTCGGCGACGGTGCCGGGTTCGAACCCGACCGTGACCTGTTCGCGTTCGCCGGCCAGCTCCTGTCCACCGACGGCGAGGATCGGCGCGCGGTCGACCTCCTCGCGCACGACGTCGAAGACCATGCCCGGCCGCAACGAGGGGTGCACCGTCGCGGTCGACCACACCACGCCCCACGCGCCCCGTTCGCGCACCGTCTCGAGTTCGACGTCCCAGCTCACCTCGCCGAACGGACCGTCCACCGTGACGGCCACCGGGGTGCGCGCGCGGCCGTCCTGGACCTGCTCGGTCGGCCCGGGCCGGACCTCCAGCGCGTCGCTGTCCGCCATCAGCCCCTCGGCGAACTGCTCGTAGGTGGCACGCACCGTGTCGTCGTCCTCGCGGGCCAGCTCTGCCAGGCTCTCGGCGTCCCCGCGCTCCCAGGCAGCCGCGAAGGCGCCTGCCGTCTCGGCCGGGTCGGCTTCGGCGGCCGAGTCGGCGAACAGTTCGCTCTCGGTCAGCACCCACCAGCCACCCAGGGCGACGACGGCGAGAGCACACAGCGACAGGACCGCCACGAGCAGGTCCTTCACGGCTACCTCCACGCCCGTCGGCTCCGTGCGCGAACGGTACCCGCCCGGGTCCCCGCGCACGGCCCGATCGGCGCGCCGTGGGGCTTGACGTGCGCCCGGAGGGCCGGTCCACTGCCGGTCGTGGCAGCGGGGTCGTCCCCGACTGCCGTTCCCGTGTCTCCCCGCGCCGGCCGCCCACCTCCCGGTCCCGCGTTCCGCGACCGCCGTGTCCGTGCGCCGATGGGGAGCCTCGCCGCCGCCGCCCTACCCTGGGGGCACGTCGCCCCGGAGCCTGAACGCCGACATGGCCAACCAACCCGCCGCCTCGTCCCAGTCGGAGCTCAACGCCTGGCTCGTCGAGGAGATGTACGAGCAGTACCGCGACAACCCGGACGCGCTGTCCAAGAGCTGGCGAGACTTCTTCGCCGACTACCGGCCCGAGGACCAGGGCCGGACCGGCAACGGTGCCGCTCGCACGGCCTCGAAGCCCTCCGGCAACGGTGCTGCGGGCGCGTCCGGTGTCGCGCGCACCGCGCCGACCGTGGCCGCCGACGACCCCGCGGCCAGCCGGATCCGTGGCGTGGGCGCGCGCATCGTCGAGAACATGGAGACCTCGCTCGGCGTGCCCACCGCCACCTCGGTGCGCGACGTCCCCGCGAAGCTGCTCGAGGTGAATCGGCGCATCGTCAACAACTACCTGCGCCGCACCCGTGGCGGCAAGGTGTCGTTCACCCACCTGATCGCGTACGCGATGGTGCGCGCCGTCGACGCCGTGCCGGCCATGAAGTCGACCTACGCCCAGACCGAGGACGGCAAGCCGGCGCTGCGCCGCGCCGACCACTTCGGGCTCGGTCTCGCCGTCGACGTGGAGAACAAGGACGGCTCGCGCAGCCTGCTCGTCCCGGTGATCCAGGACGCCGACGCGCTCGCCTTCGACGAGTTCCTGCGGGCCTACGAGGAGATCATCCGCAAGATCCGCACGGGCAAGCTCGACCCGGCGATGTTCTCCGGTGGCACCATCACCGTCACCAACCCGGGCACCATCGGCACCGTGCACTCGATCCCGCGGCTGATGTCGGGCCAGGCGGCGATCCTCGGCGTCGGGTCGATCGACTACCCGGCCGGCTACCAGGCAGCCGACCCGCGCACGATCGCCAAGCTCGGCGTGTCGAAGGTCATCACGCTGACCTCGACCTACGACCACCGGGTCATCCAGGGCGCCGAGTCGGGGCTGTTCCTCAAGCGCGTCCACGAACTGCTGCTCGGGGAGCACGGCTTCTACGACGAGGTCTTCAGTGCGCTCGGCCTGCCCTACGAGCCGGCCCGCTGGCGACCGGACTCGAGCGACTTCGACGACGAGTTCGACCTGCTCGCCAAGCAGAGCAAGGTCGACCAGCTGGCGAACATGTACCGCGTGCGCGGCCACCTGATCGCCGACCTCGACCCGCTGCGCCTGCAGCCGAAGGCGATGCACAACGAGCTCGACCCGACCTACTACGGGCTCTCGATCTGGGACCTCGACCGCGACTTCATCACCGACATCGGCGGGACGCCGCGACGCATGCCGCTGCAGAAGATCCTGGGTGTGCTGCGTGACGCCTACTGCCGCACCATCGGCATCGAGTACGGCCACGTGCTCGACCCCGAGCAGAAGCACTGGATCCGCGAGAAGGTCGAGGGCGTCGACGACGAGCTCTCGCCGGAGGACCAGCTGTGGATCCTCGAACGGCTCAACGCGGCCGAGGCGTTCGAGTCGTTCCTGCACACCAAGTACGTCGGGCAGAAGCGCTTCGGCATCGAGGGTGGCGAGAGCCTGATCCCGCTGCTCGACGCGGTCTGCGAGGCCGCCGCCGACGACGCCGACATGGCCGACATCGTGATGGGCATGGCGCACCGCGGCCGCCTCAACGTGCTCTCCAACATCGTGGGCAAGTCCTACCACCAGATCTTCGGCGAGTTCGAGGGGCACATCGACCCCGACACCGTCCAGGGCTCCGGCGACGTCAAGTACCACCTGGGAACCCACGGGGTGTACGAGGCCCGCTCGGGCAACACCGTCGAGCTGCACCTGCCGCCCAACCCCTCGCACCTCGAGGCCGTCAACCCGGTCGTCGAGGGCATCGCGCGGGCCAAGCAGGACCGCTACGACCGCGGCGAGGAGTACGTCTACCCGGCGCTGCCGCTGCTGATGCACGGCGACGCCGCCTTCGCCGGCCAGGGCGTGGTCACCGAGACCCTCAACCTCTCGCAGCTGCGGGGCTACCGCACCGGCGGGACGATCCACGTCGTCATCAACAACCAGGTCGGGTTCACCACCTCGCCGCACGCGGCCCGCTCGTCGTACTACGCCACCGACGTGGCCAAGACGGTCCACGCGCCCATCCTGCACGTCAACGGCGACGACCCCGAGGCGGTCGTGCGGGTGGCCCGGCTGGCGTTCGAGTACCGCCAGCGGTTCCACCGCGACATCGTCATCGACCTGATCTGCTACCGGCGTCACGGCCACAACGAGGCGGACGACCCGTCGTTCACGCAGCCGCAGATGTACGAGGTCATCGACAACCTGCGCTCGGTGCGCAAGCTCTACACCGAGCGACTGGTCCGCCGCGGCGACATCTCCATCGAGCAGGCCGAGGAGTTCCTCCAGGACTTCGAGGCACGTCTCGAGGAGGCGTTCAGCTCCACCAAGCAGGCCGCCCCGCCCGAACCGCCCAAGGCGATCCGTCCCGAGGAGTCGACCTCCATCCTGCCGCCGGCCGAGACGGGGGTGGCCAGGGACGTCCTCGACCGCATCGCGGCCAACCAGTTCGACGTGCCCGAGGGCTTCACCCGGCACCCCAAGCTCGACCGGATCTTCAAGAAGGCCCGGGAGCGCTACGACGCCGGGACGATCGACTGGGCCTTCGGCGAGACGCTCGCGTTCGGCTCGCTGGTGCTCGAGGGCACCAACGTCCGGCTCGCCGGGCAGGACTCGCGGCGCGGCACCTTCTCGCAACGGCACGCGGTCCAGGTCGACTTCAAGACCGGCGAGGACCATCTGCCGCTGCAGAAGCTCGACGACGAGCAGGGCAAGTTCTTCATCTACGACTCGCTGCTCAGCGAGTACGCGGCCGTCGGTTTCGAGTACGGCTACTCGGTGGAGGACAAGACGTCCCTGGTCGCCTGGGAAGCCCAGTTCGGCGACTTCGTCAACGGC
Source organism: Egicoccus halophilus (assembly GCF_004300825.1). Taxonomy (NCBI): domain Bacteria; kingdom Bacillati; phylum Actinomycetota; class Nitriliruptoria; order Egicoccales; family Egicoccaceae; genus Egicoccus; species Egicoccus halophilus. The sequence goes on along the minus strand of NZ_CP036250.1, from coordinate 3,858,987 downwards.
GCCCAGATCATCATCGACCAGTTCATCGTCGCCGCCGAGGACAAGTGGGGTGAGACCTCCGGGCTCGTGCTGCTGCTCCCGCACGGCTTCGAGGGCCAGGGGCCGGAGCACTCGTCGGGCCGCATCGAGCGGTTCCTGACGCTGTGCGCCGAGGACAACATCCAGGTCGTGAACTGCACCACCGCGGCGCAGTACTTCCATGTGCTGCGGCGGCAGATGCACCGCGAGGTCCGCAAGCCGCTGATCATCTTCACGCCGAAGTCGCTGCTGCGCTCGCCCAACGCCTTCTCGAACATCGACGAGTTCACGGCGGGTTCGTTCCGCGAGACGCTCGACGACCCGACGTGGGCCGAGGGCGACCGGTCGCAGGTGCAGGCGGTGACGCTGTCGTTCGGCAAGGTCGCCTACGACCTGATGAAGGCCCGCGACACGCGCGAGGCGCCGGTCGCGGTGGTTCGCGTCGAACAGCTCTACCCGTTCCCCGGCGACCAGATCCGCGAGATCCTCGCGTCCTATCCGAACGCCAAGGACGTCGTCTGGGTGCAGGAGGAGCCGTCCAACATGGGCGGTTGGGGCTTCGTCGACGGGCGGCTGTGGAACCTGCTCGACGAGCTCGACGACGGCCGCAAGCTGCGCCACGCGGCCCGGGTGCCGTCGGCGTCGCCGGCCGCCGGTCAGCACGTGGTGCACGACCAGGAACTCGAGCAGCTGCTCGGCGACACCTTCGACCCCGTCGGCAAGGGCTGATCCCCCCGCCCGACCCGCACCACCTCGGACGCCCCGGCCATCTCGGCCGGGGCGTCCGCGGTTCACGCGTGGGCCGGGTGGCGCTCGGCAACCTCCTCCACGGAGATCATCCGGCAGGCCGAGGCACGCGGCTACCGCTTCGTCACCCTCGACCCCTACCGCTGACCGACGCGGCCACCACTTCCGTCGCCCGCGACGGAAACCGCTCGCGGGGACCGCTCCCACCGTCCACCGACTTGTTGTTCCCGTCGCCCGCGACGGAAACCGCTCGCGGGTCCGGTGGCTGCGGGCCGCCGGCCGTGACGCCCGACGTCGTCCACAGGCCGGAAGAGCGTCGTCGGCGTCGAAGGGTCCACCGCGAGCATGCTGCCGGCCATGGACGACTTCCCCCCGCCGACACCGACGGCCATCGCGCCCGAGGCGCCCGACGCCGAACCCGCCGCCCGACGCCGCGATCGCTCTGCGCCTTCGCCGATGGACCGTGCGCTCTCGCTGGCCGAGCGACAACACGGCGTCATCGCCCGGTGCCAGCTGGTCGATCTGCTCGGGTCCGGCCCGACCGACCACCTGCTGCGCACCGGGCGGCTGGCGCCGCTCGTGCGTGGCGTCTGGCGGGTCCGTGGCGGTGCGCTGCTGCCCGAGCAGGCGGCCTTCGCGGCGGCCCTGCGTGCCCGTCCCGGCGCGTGCGTCACCGGACCCGTGGCACTGGGGCTGTACGCGGTGCCTGGCTTCATCGGCGCCGAGGCGTTCGAGATCCTCACGGCCGAGCACCGCTGGCTGCGCAACGTCGAGTTCGCCCATCGGCCGGACCGGCAGGCGCGGCGGGGCACCGCCCCGTACGGCGCTGTCCGGGTGGCGAGCCCGCTCGATGCGCTGATCGACAGTGCGGCGTTTCGCGCCGAGGTGGACGAGCGCAGCCTGCGGGTCGCCTGGGACCACCTGCGGGCCACGGGCATGGTGACCGTGGCCCGGCTCCGTCGCCAGCCCGAGCGTCTCCGTGCCGTGGCGCCGGGTGCGTCGATTCTCGCTGCGGTCCTCGAGGCGTCCGGCGGGTACCTCGTCGAGAGCGAGGGTGAACGCCTGCTGTGGCCCTTCGTGTCCTGCTTCGAGCCGGTTCTCGAGGCGCAGGTGTGGGTCACCCCGGCTCGTCGTCTCGACTACTTCTCGCGGCGTTGCCGGTTCGGCTGGGAGTACGTCGGCAAGGTCGACCACCAGTACGTCGCACAGCGCATCGCCGACGACGAGCGCGACGCCGAGCTGCGCGTGAGGGCATCCGGCTGGGCTACGTCACCAAGGCGGACCTCGACGAACCGACGGCCCTGTTCGCCACGATGGTCGCGAGCCTGACCGTTCGCGCCCATGAGCTCGGGGTCCAGCCTCCCGTCGCCGTCCGCTCCCCGCAGACCTGAGGCCGCTCGAAGGGCAGGGCGTGGTTGGTCTGCTGGCTGCGGTTTCCCGCGCGGGCGACGGAAGGACGCGCGAACAGTGACCTGGCCCAGGGGTCAGGCGGGCAGGGACTCGAGGTAGTCGCGGATCGCGAGGTCGACCGTGCCGGCACGTGCCGGGGCCAGGGCGTGGTCGTCGCCCTCCAGCAGGTGCACGCCCCGGGCGTCGCGCAGGGGCGAGGTCAGCGTCTCGAGCGACGCGCGTGAACGGGTGCCGGGCGCCGCCGGGGCGTGCACGACGACGGTCGGGATGTCGAGCTCGTCGAGGCGGGCGTACTCGTCGGCGTCGTGCGCCGGAAGGTCGAACAACAGCACCCCGCGCACCCGGTCGGGGGCGAACAGGCCCGCGCGCAGCCCGACGAGCGCCCCTGGGCCGTCCCCACCGAAGATCGACCGCTCGATGCCGACGTGGTGCAGCAGGGCCAGGGCCAGGCGTGCGTGCTCCCGCGTCGCGTCCGAGTCCAGCACCGGCGGAGGGTTCCAGGCGATCACGCGGTAGATGGTCGCGAAGGCGGTGAAGCGCGCCGCCAACTGCGACGCCGACGTGTCGACGCCTGGGGTCAGCAGGATCGGTGGCCCCTCCCCACCGACGTCCTCGAACGTCACCTCGTGCTCGTGCAGCAGGGCGGAGTAGGCCACGTCGGTCTCGACCTCGTGCGTCGGGGAGCGGTGCATGGGGGGAAGCTAGCCAGCCGGCACGGCGTGACGACCGCGCGGTCGCCACGCCGGGCTGCCCGCGACCGCGCCCGCCGTCGCGGTCGGGTCACTCCTCGCGGTCCTGCGGCATCGCGTCGTAGGCCTCCGGCGTGTAGCGCACGCTCGGGTCCCACATGAGGAACTCGTCGATGCCCTGGTCACGCGAGGCCCGGATCTGTTCCCGGACCTGGAACGGCCGGTCCCAGGCCCGGTAGGTGGTGTCCTCGAGCCACGGCACGATGCGCGTGTCGGTGCCCTCGACCGCGTCCTGCCAGACCTCGAGCGTGGCGGTGATGATGTCGTAGGGCTGCCGGTTGGGATCCGCCACGCCGTACTCGCCCGGCCCCCAGTGCGACGGGTAGATCATCGGGGCGACGTAGTCGAGGTGCTCGGACATGCCCGGCACGTCCTGGGCGATCTGGGTCGGCCGGTCGGCGGCGATGCCGTACAGCGACGCACCGTGCCCGATCCCGTAGCGCGAGAGCCGTTCGTCGGCCTGCCGGGTGAACTCGATGATGGCCGGCTCGAGCGGCTCGTCGTTGGGGATGCCTTCGAGCACGAGGTTGTCCCGCGGGCCGTCGGGCTTGCGGATGTAGTCCCACAGGATGTCGTCGACGCCGGCCCGGGCGGCCTCCTCGGCGATCGCGAGGTTGTACTCGATCACCTCGGGATGGGCGAAGTTGGTGAAGCAGCACTCGTAGCGGCCGGTGTAGGGCTCCCCGGAGGTGGTCTGCACCAGCCAGTCGAGGTCGCCGTTGTCGCGCGCGTAGGGCCCGAGCATCGGATCACGGAAGGCGACGATGCGCCCCGCGACGTGGATGCCGCGCTCGTGCAGGTCGGCGATCGTCTGCTCGAGGTCGTAGACGCCCTCGTTGGCCCCCGACAGCTGGGCGAGCTCCACGTCGCTGTCCCAGCCGATGCGGCCACCCTCGTCCTTGAGGGTGAGGGCGATCGAGTTGATGATGCCGTCGTCGGCCATCTGCAGCAGGCGTTCGCGGAAGCTCTCGGTCGCCCAGGCATGGGAGGTCACGTGCACGGAACGGACCTCGTCGACCTCCACCCGCGAGGGCACGGTGACGAGCGTGAACTGGTCGTCGCTGGTGTTGCCGGCCTCGTCGACGGCGACGATCTCCAGGTCGCCCTCGGGGGCCTCGTCGAGTTCGACCTCGAAGGCGCCGTCCTCGTCCGCCTCGGTCTCCTGGCCGGCGACGGTGACGGTCGCGCCGGCGTCGGTCGTGCCGGCCACCAGGACGGACTCGCCGGCGACGACCGCGCTGTCGGGGGAGCTCAGCGCGATCTCGGGCGGGGTGGCGTCGACGGCGAACTCCCATTCGTGCAGCAGTCGGGGTTCCTCGTCGTCCTCGTCCTGGCGTTGGACGACCAGGGTGTACTCGCCGTCGTCGAGGTCGTCGGGGTCCCAGCGCAGGGTGTCGGCCGCTCGCTGGGCGTCGACCGACTGTCCGTCGAGCAACAACGTCAGCGTGGGGGGCAGCCCGTCCTCGTCGTCGGTGCGCACCTCCCACGCGGCGTCCTGGAGCGTCTGCGCGTTGAGCAGGGTGCCGTCGTCGGGTCCCTCGAACTCCAGGGCGGCGTCGCCGCCCCCGCAAGCGGTCAACAGCACGCCGGCGGTCGCCGCGCCGAGCAGTCGGATGGTGGCCTCGCGTGCGCCGCGGAACGTCATGCCGCCCCCGTGGGTCGTCCGTCCGGCCGGCGAGCAGCCCCGCCGGCGCCGCCGGCGCCAGGGGCTGGCGGCACCGGTCGTACCGCCCACTGGGGCCAGCGGTCGCGGCGACACTACCCGTCCGATGGGGCTCCGCCACGGCAGCGAGGATCGGCCGGACGGCCCGATAAGGTCGGGCGACCTTGCCGGTACACCTCGGGGGACCTCGTTGCCGCTCTCCGCTCGACCGGGCCGTCCGCGCCCCGTCCGCACGTCGCTGTCCGTCGCGGTGGCCCTCGCGCTGGCGGTCTCCGCCTGCGGCGGGCAGCCCGACGAGCCCGGTGACGGCGCGGTCGTGACCGATCCCGACACCGCGCCCGCCACGCCGGAGGACGCAGCGACCGAGGAGGCCGGTGCCGCGTCGGGTGACGGCGCCGAGGCCACCGGGGAGGACGCCGAGGGTGCGACCGAGGCCGCAGCGGACCTCCCGGACCCGGCCGAGGTCGGCGCGAACGAGCTCGGTCAGATCCCGGTGCTGATGTACCACCGGCTGCTGCCGGGCGGGGGAGGCGACTACGACCTGACCGCGGACGAGTTCCGCGGCGAGCTGCAGTATCTCTACGACCACGGCTACCGACCGGTCCGCATGGCCGACGTCGCCGCCGGCACGATCGACCTGCCGGCCGGGACCAGCCCGGTCGTGCTGACCTTCGACGACTCCACCCGTGAGCAGTTCGCGTTGGACGAGCAGGGCGAGGTCGACCCGGAGACCAAGGTCGGCATCCTCGAGGCGTTCGGATCGCGCCACGACGACTGGGACGCGACCGCCGCGTCGTTCTACGTGATCACCAGTTCGCTGTTCGGTGGTGGCCAGGGCAGTGAGCAGCTGCTGACCGCACTCGCCGAGCGCGGCTACGAGATCGGCAACCACACCCACACGCACCGCAACCTCGGCCAGGCCAGCGCGCAGGAGGTCCAGGAGGAGCTCGCCACGACCTCCCGCATGGTGGAGGAGCTCACCGGACAGCCGACGACCACGTTGTCGCTGCCGTTCGGCGTGCGGCCCCAGGACCCCGCCCTGGCCGGCGCGGGCGAGGCCGACGGGCACCGCTACGAGCACACGGCCGTGCTGCTGGTCGGTTCGGGTCCGGCCCTGTCGCCCTTCGACGCCGACTTCGAGCCGCTGGGCGTGCCGCGGATCCGCAGCTCCCCGTCATGGGACGGTGGGGAGCCCGACTACGGCTCGGCGTTCTGGTTGCAGGTGTTCGAGGACCATCCGGACCGTCGCTACGTCTCCGACGGCGATCCGGCGACCATCTCGTTCCCCGCCGAGCTCGAGGACCAGCTCGACCCCGCCCACGCCGAGCGCGCCAACCCGTACTGACCGGGGGCGGCCGAGCGGCGGTCGTCCCGGACTTGCGGTCGTCGTGCCGCCCGGCGAACCTCTCCCCGTGACCAGCATCCTGCCCCCGTATGCCTCGCGAAAGTCGAAGCGACGTGCGTGACGACGCCGACCGCCTGTTGCCTGCCGCTCCCGTGCGCTCGCTCGACGAGCATCTCGCCGCCGGCGGTGGCGCCGGGCTGGCGCGCGCGTTGGAGCTCGACAGCGACGCCATCATCGACGAGATCGACCGTGCCGGGCTGCGCGGTCGCGGCGGAGCCGGGTTCCCGACCTCCCGCAAGTGGCGCGGGGTGATGGAGACCGCCGCCTCCGCCGGTGGCCGTCTCACGCTGGTGGCCAACGGGGCCGAGGGCGAGCCCGGCACCTACAAGGACCGCGTGCTGCTCGAGCAGCAGCCCTACGCGTTCCTCGAGGGGGTCTGCATCGCGGTGCACGCCACCGGGGCCGACAAGGCCTACGTGGGTACGAAGGCCAAGTTCGTCGGTCCGGTCGAGCGGTTGCGCGCAGCCCTCGAGGAGGTCCGGCAGGCCGGCTGGCCCGGTGCCGATCGCATCGAGGTGGTCCTCGGTCCCGACTCCTACCTGTTCGGCGAGGAGACCGGGATGCTCGAGGTCATCGAGGGCAAGCTCCCGATGCCCCGAATCGTGCGCCCGTACGAGCAGGGCCTGTTCGCGACCACCAGCGTCCCCAACCCGACGATCGTCAACAACGTCGAGACCCTGACGCACGTCGCCGCGATCCTGGCCAACGGCGCCGACTGGTTCCGGCAGGCCGGCACCGAGTCCTCGCCCGGCACGATGATCTTCACCGTGGTCGGCGACGTCGAGAACCCGGGGATCTACGAGCTGGCGCTGGGGACCCCGCTGCGCACGCTGCTGGTCGACATCGCCGGTGCCCACGACATCAAGGCGATCTACTCCGGCGTGTCGACCCAGGTGCTCACGCCGGAGCGGCTGGACGTGCCGCTCGGCTTCGACGAGATGCGCGACATCGGTGCCGGCATGGGGTCGGGCGGTTTCGTCGTCTACGACTCGTCGCGCAGCATCGTCGACGTGCTGGCGGCGCTGATCCGCTTCCTCGCGGTCGAGTCGTGCGGGCAGTGCAACTCCTGCAAGCTCGGCAACCTCGCGATGTACGACGAGCTGGCCAAGGTCCAGCGGGGCGAGGCGACCCAGGCGGACCTCGAGACGCTGCTGCGGCGCAGCCACGCCGTGACCGACGGCAACCGCTGTTACCTGCCGGTCGGTTCGCAGCTGTTGGTCGCGAGCACGATGCAGGCGTTCGTCGAGGAGTTCGTGGCCACCGTCGAGCGCGGCGAGCCCACGCCCGACGACGTGCCCGTGCCGCTGGTCGACCACATCGACGAGGCGACCGGCGAGGTCACCTTCCATCCGCGCTACCACCTCAAGCGCAGCGACTGGTCCTACGCCGACGCCGACCCGCGCGACGAGCGCCTGGCCGCGATCCGCGACTGAGCGGTCAGCCCGAGCGGTCAGGGTCGAGTGGTCAGACGAGCGGTCAGGGCCGAGTGGTCCCGGCAGCCGGTCACCAGCGCCGGTCGTCCGGTGGGCGGCGGACCTCAGTGTCCCGCGAGGTCGTCGCCGAGCTCGGCCCGGCGCGGCGGGTCCGCGCCCTGGCGCGTGCAGGTGATCGCCGCCACCCGCACCGCGGTGCGCAGCGCCTCGGCCCACGCCGTGGGGTCGAGTGAGCGCACCCCCGAGGCCGACGCCGCGCCCCGACGCCCGAGGGCGTGCAGCAGGCCGGAGGTGAAGGCGTCACCGGCACCGACCGTGTCGGCCACCTCGACCCGTTCCCCGGGCACCTCGACCCGCTCTCCCGAGGCGAGCAGCGCGACGGCGCCGTCGGGGCCGCGGGTGACGACCACCGCACCGGGGCCGCTGGCGACCCAGCGGCGGGCGGCCTGTTCGGCGGGCAGATCCGGGTACAGCAGTTGCAGGTCCTCGTCGCTGACCTTCACCAGGCCGGTGTGGCCGATCGAGCGCTCGAGCAGGCGCGCGTAGGCCGGCAGGTCGTCGATCACGCTCGGTCGGACGTTGGGGTCCAGGCTCACCAGCGCGTCACCGTGTCGGCGTGCGAGCAGCTGACGCAGCGCCTGCCCGGCCGGTCGGGTCTCGAGGGTCACGGCGCCCAGCGAGACGTGCACCGCGGCGCCGTCGGGGACGGCGGTCAGCTCCTGCTGACGCAGGCCGGCCGCGCTGGTGCCCTCGAGGTAGAAGCCGTAGCTGGCCCGACCCTCGTCGTCGAGGTGGACCACGGCGAGGGTGGTGGGCGCGTCGGTTCGGCCGGCCAGTTCCAGCGACACGCCCTCGGCCGTGAGCCGGTCGGCGAGCTGCCGGCCGAAGGCGTCGCGCGACAGACCCCCGAGGAAGGCGGCCGGCGTGCCCAGCCGCCCGAGCCCGACCGCGACGTTGTACGGCGAGCCGCCGAGCAGCGGCCGCAGCAGACCTCCGGCACGCGGCTCCTGCGGCGCGAGGTCGACCAGGGCCTCCCCGACGACGACGATCATGGTGCCAGCTCCACGAACGCGGCCACGTCGGCCGGCAGGAACAGCGTGTCGCCCTCGACCCGGGCGCCGTCGTCGCTGGCGTACACCAGGCGGCCCGGTGCGGGGAGCGGGACCTCACGGACGTCGTCGGCGTCGTCGCCGCCGACGTGGACGGCCACGACGACGTCGGCACCGCCCGTCGGCTGGTCGGCGCCGTCGCTCGGCTGGTCGGCGCCGTCGCTCGGCTGATCGGCGTCGTTGCGGCGGATGGCGACCACGTCCGACGCCCCGTCGAGCCAGGTCCAGTTCGCGTCCTGGGCCAGCACCCCCAGCGACCGGCGAACCCGTAGCAGCTCGCGGGTGCGTTCGAGCGGTGAGCCGGGCACACCCTGCTGGGACGCCACGGTGTGCTGCGGCCCCCGGTTGTCCCCGAACGGCAGCCACGGGGTGCCGGTGGTGAACCCGAAACCGTCACCGGGCTCCCACAGCATCGGTGTTCGGACGGGGTCGCGGCCCGGTGCACCGGGGTTGCGGACCGCGACGGGGTCCTGGGCGGTGTCGTCGGCCAGTTCGCCGTCGTCGAGCCCCAGTTCGTCGCCCTGGTAGAGGAACGGCACGCCCGGCAGGCCGCACAGCAGCGTGAGGTAGGCCCGTGCCCGCTTCGCGCCGCGCTCGCCCCCGCCGAAGCGGCTCGCGGCGCGGGGGTCGTCGTGACTGCCCAGCGGCCAGGCGAAGTGCTCGCCGGCGGCGTCGACCAGTTCGCCGAGCGTGGTCCGGATCTCCTTGGCGTCCCACGCGGCGTGCAACGTGGCGAAGGCGAAGGCGAGGTGCAGGCCGTCACGGCCCTCGACGTAGCGGCGCAGCCGGTCGGTCTCGAGCAGGTACACCTCGCCGAGCAGCATCGCGTCGTGCCGGGCCGCGACCTGGTGCCACTCGCGGTAGACGTCGAGCACGCCGTCCTGGTCCTGGTCGTAGCGGTGGTCGAACGACTTGAACCGTTCGCCGGGGGTCGCGTCGTCGCCGAGTTCGACGATGACCGGGTTGTCCCGGAACTGCTGGTCCTCGACCAGCGAGTGGGCGACGTCGATGCGGATGCCGTCCACGCCGCGGGCGAACCAGGTGTCGAGGATGTCGACGAACGCGGCGCGCACCTCGTCGCTGGCCCAGTTCAGGTCCGGCTGCTCGGGCAGGAACAGGTGCATGTAGTACTGACCGGAGGCCTCGTCGAGCGTCCAGGCCGGACCGCCGAAGTTGCTGACCCAGTTGTTGGGCGGTCCGCCGTCGGGTGCCGGATCGCGCCAGACGTAGAAGTCGCGGTGGGTCGCGTCCCTGCCGCGCAGGGCGTCGCGGAACCACGGGTGCTCGCTGGAGGAGTGGTTGGGGACCAGGTCGACGACGACGCGCAGCCCGAGTTCGTGGGCGCGCTCGACGAGTGCGGTGACGTCGTCGACGGTGCCGTAGGTCGGTTCGACCCCGAGGTAGTCGGACACGTCGTAGCCGTGGTCGGCCTGTGGTGAGGGGTAGAACGGGGTGATCCAGACCAGGTCGACCCCGAGGTCGGCGAGATACGGCAACCGCTCGCGGACACCGGGCAGGTCGCCCATGCCGTCACCGTCGCTGTCGGCGAACGAGCGCACGTAGATCTCGTAGCCGACCGAACCCTGCCACCAGCTCACGAATGTGTCCTTCGAGGAGTGGATCTGCGGACCGGGGGACCACGGCACCGCGGAGGAGTGTGCGTGCCGGCGGCGTCCACCGGCGCACACCCGACACGCTATCGGCGTGGACGCGGGCCCCGCCCGGCGTCGGGACGGTCGGCGTCGGGGGCCCGGGCGGTCTATGGTCGGCGCCGTGGCGGCGGGGACCCGCCGCGTCCCGAGACCCGGTTGCTGCCTCGACGCGTTCGACACCGGCGGCCGACACGAGAGGAGCCGCAGATGGCGGGCGTGGTGTTCGAGGATGTCCAGAAGGTGTATCCGGACGGGACCCAGGCGATCTTCGATCTGTCGTTGCAGATCGAGGACGGCGAGTTCGTGATCCTGGTGGGGCCGTCGGGGTGTGGGAAGTCGACCGCGTTGCGGATGGTCGCGGGGCTCGAGGAGATCTCGGGCGGCAAGCTCTACATCGGTGATCAGGTCGTCAACGATCTGTCGCCCAAGGAGCGCGACATCGCGATGGTGTTCCAGTCCTATGCGCTGTATCCGCACATGTCGGTCGCGGACAACATGGGGTTCGCGCTCAAGTTGGCCAAGACGCCCAAGGAGGAGATCGACCGGCGGGTCAACGACGCGGCGGACATCCTGGGGTTGACCGAGTACCTGCACCGCAAGCCCAAGGCGCTCTCGGGTGGGCAGCGGCAGCGGGTCGCGATGGGCCGGGCGATCGTGCGCTCGCCGCAGGCGTTCTTGATGGACGAGCCGTTGTCGAACCTGGACGCGAAGTTGCGGGTGCAGATGCGTGCGGAGATCGCGGCGTTGCAGAACCGGTTGGGGGTGACCACGGTGTATGTCACCCACGACCAGATCGAGGCGATGACGATGGGGGACCGGGTCGCGGTGTTGATGCGCGGCAAGCTCCAGCAGGCCGACTCGCCCCAGACGTTGTACAACGAGCCCAAGAACCTGTTCGTGGCCGGGTTCATCGGTTCGCCGTCGATGAACATCGCGCAGGCCACGTTGGTCAAGGCCGACGGTCGGGTCTGGATCGAGCTCGATCGGGGTCAGACCCGGTTGTTGGTGCCCGATGCGGCGTTGGACCGGTATCCGGGTGCGGCGCAGCGGGATGGTGGGCCGGTCGCGATCGGGATGCGTCCGGAGCACTTCGCGCCGGTGGACGAGGTCGCGCCCGAGCAGATCTGGCGGGACCGGGAGGTCACGCTGGTCGAGATGCTCGGGGCGGAGATGCTGGTCCACTTCCGGACCGACACGCCGCCGATCGTGACCGATGACATGAAGGAAGCGATCGACGACGACGAGGCGTTCGAGGAGCTCAAGCGGCAGGCCGCCGCGGGTGGACAGACCTTCACCGCCCGGTTCGAGCCCGGGAACCCGCCCAAGTCCGGGACCCGTATCGACGTCGGTTTCCGTACCGAACGGCTCCACTTCTTCGACCCCGAGACCGGCCTCGCCCTGCGCTAGACCCACCGGCACCACGTCTTCCCACCGGCATCACGGATCACGGCCAGCGGCTCACGCCGCTGGCCGTCGCCGGGTGCGACCGCGCTGCACGCCTGCCAGGACGCCGTGAGCGTCGACCGCCGTCGCGGTCACGGGCTCGACCCGCCGCGTCGCACACCCGGACCACCGGTCGGCCATGCCGTCCTCCACGCCGTCGTTCCCCGGCCTACCGTTCACACGTCCCCCCGTCACCCGCGTCCCCACGCTCCTCGCGTCACCACGTCCCCCGCGCCACCACGTCGCCGCAGCGGAAGGTCGTCCCCGAAGTTGCGCTTCCAGTTGACCGCCCGCACCGGGCATCCCGACTTCCTCGACCTGCCCTGGAACGAGCCGCTCGCCGAGTGGACCTCACCACGGCTGGTCGAGATGCCCATGGGCATCCATCGGCACGTCGTGCGCACCGTCCGCTACGACGACCGGCTCTACCACCTCAAGGAACTGCCGCGCCGGTTCGCCGACCGCGAGTGGCGGTTCCTGCGCCATCTCCGGGCCGAGGGGGTCCCGGTCGTCGACGTCGTGGGCGTGGTCAGCCGCCGGGAGGCCCTCGACGGCAGCCCGCTCGAGGCGGTACTGATCACCGAGCACCTCGAGTTCTCGGTGCCCTACCGCCTGCTGTTCCTGCGCCAGGAGCACCAGCGCATCCGCGAGCCGATGATCGACGCGCTCGTGCACCTGCTCGTGCGCATCCATCTGCAGGGCTTCCTGTGGGGCGACTGCTCGCTGTCCAACACGCTGTTCCGTCGCGACGCCGGGCGCCTGTCGGCCTACGTGGTCGACACCGAGACCGGCGAGCTCTACCAGGACCTGTCCGCCGGTCAGCGCCGCATGGACGTCGAGCTCGCCATCGAGAAGTGCGGCGGTGAGCTCATGGACCTGCAGGCCGCCGGGGTGCTGTCGACCGCGATCGACCCGTTCGACCTCGGCCTGGAGCTCGAGGAGCGCTACCACGCGCTGTGGGCCGAGCTGACCCGCGACGAGTTGTTCAGCGACGACGAGCGCTACCGCATCGCCGACCGGCTGCGACGCATCAACGAGCTCGGCTACGACGTCGAGGAGCTCGAGCTGGTGCAGGACCATCACCGCAGCGACCTGACGAGGATGGTGCTCAAGACCTCGGTGCTCGAGCCCGGCCGCTACCGCCGCCTGCTGCGCCAGCTGACGGGGCTCGACGTGCAGGAGCACCAGGCTCGACGCCTGCTCAACGACATGCACAACTTCGGCGCGTGGCTGCAGGCCGAGGAGGGGCACTCCCTGCCGGAGTCCCTGATCGCCCACCGGTGGATGCAGCAGTCGTTCGAACCCATCGTGGCGCTCGTTCCCGAGGACCTGCACGGCAAGCGCGAGCCGGCGGAGCTCTTCCACGAGGTCATCGACCACTGGCACCACCTCTCGGAGCTCAAGGGCGCCGACGCGGGGCTGTTCGACGCGGCCCGCAGCTACGTCGAGACCGTGCTGCGCTTCGAGCCCGAGGAGCGACGGGTGTCACCGGCGGAGGCCGACGACGAACTCGTCGACCTCGTCCCCGACGCGCTGGTCGCCTTCGACGAGGAAGCGGACGAGGTATGAGCGACGCGGCCGCGCTCGAGCGTCTCGCCGGCGCGCTGGAGGCGCTGCGTTTCGAGCTGAGCGCGGACGCGGGGGAGCGGTTGCGTCGCTCGGCCACCGCGACCACCCGGCTGCTGCGGGCCACGGTCGCCCGCGCGGCGGACCCTGACGCCCCGTTGCTGGTCGTGGTCGCCGGCGGCACCGGTGCGGGCAAGTCCACGACCGTCAACACGCTGGCCGGGGCGCAGGTCGCGGCCACCGGGGTGGTGCGGCCGACCACGCACGCTCCCGTGCTCGTGTGCCACCCCGACGACGAGGCCGCGCTGGTCGACTCGCGGTTGCTGCCGCACCTGCCCCGCGTGCGCGGCGACGACGGGCGCCACCTCGGCGCCCGGCTGGTGGTCCGCACCGCGCCCGGACTGCCGCCCGGGCTGGCCCTGGTCGACACTCCCGACGTCGACTCGGTGCAGACCGACAACCGGCACCTCGCCGAGGACGTGCTGGACGTCGCCGACGCGTGGCTGTGGTTCGTCACCGGCCGCACCTACGCCGACGAGGTCGGCGCCGGCTACCTGCGCCTGGCACGCGACCGGCAGGCCGTCACCGCCGTCGTGGTCACGCAGCTGCGGCCCGGCGACCGCGACGAGATCCTCGCCGACGTCGAGCGCCTGCTCACCGGCGAGTCCGTCCCGGTCGGGACGATCGTCGACGTGCCGGCCAGCGAGGTCGTCGACGGACGCTTGCCCCCGGCCGCCGTCGCCGGGCTCCAGGCGTGGTTGACCGGTCTGGCCGCCGACGGTGCGCGTGAGGAGGTCCGTCGGCGGGCACTGGCGGGGCTGCGGGCCGCGGTGCCGGGTGAGCTCGGTCCGGTCGTCGCGGCACTCGACGCGCAGGACGCGGCCGCCGACCGCCTCGAGGCGACGGTGGACGCCGCCTACGGGCGGGTCGAGCAGGAGCTGTCGGTCGAGCTCGAGCGCGGCATCCCGATGCGTGCCGACGTGCTGGACCGGTGGCGGGACCTGGTCGGCGGAGGGGAGACCCTGCTGCGGGTGCAGACCGCCGCGGCCCGCGTGCGCACGATGGTGCGGGGGCTGCTCGGCAACGCCGACGATGCGGCCGAGAGCCCGCGCCAGGTCCGCGTCGAGGTGGCCGACACGTTGACCGAGACGATCCAGCGCCTGCTGGAGCGGGCGGCGTGGGACGCCCGCCGGCGGCTCGAGCAGGACCCGGCCGGACGCCAGCTGCTGGACCAGCACCCGACCCTGCGCGAGGAGGATCCGGAGCGACGACACCGGATCCGTGCGGCCGTCGACGCGTGGGGGGACCACGTCGCCGAACTGGTCGCGACCGTGGGAGCCGATCGCCGCGTGCAGGCGCGGGTGTGGTCGACGGCGCTCAACGCCGTCGCGACCGCGGCCATCCTGGTCGTGTTCACGGTCAGCGGAGGCCTCACCGGTGGCGAGCTGGGCATCGCCGCGCTCGCCAGCGCCGGCAGTCAGGCGTTGCTCGTGCGCCTGTTCGGCGAGCAGAACCTGCGTCGCCTGCTCGAGGACGCCAACGAGGACCTGTCCCGCCGGGTGACCGAGGTGGTGGCACAGGACCGGGCGGTCGTGGACGGCGCGGTGGCGGCCGCCCGTCCCGATCCGGACGCCGCCGCGACCGTCCGTGCGGCGGCGGACCCGCGCTCGTGATCCGGTCGCGGCACGCCGGTGACGCGCCCGCCCGGCCCGATCCGGACGGCACCGCGGCGGCGCTCGACACGGTCGTGGCGTTCGGCCCCGGTCGCCTCGACGACGACGCGGTCGGCGCCGCCGTCGCCCTGCGCCAGCGCTTCGACGAGCGCCTCGCCCGCGGGGACGGCCTCACCGTCGCCGCCGTGGCCGGTGGTACCGGCGTGGGCAAGTCGGCCCTGGTCAACGCCCTGCTGGGGCGGCCGGTGGCCGTCGAGGGCGTCCGGCGGCCGACCACCTCGGTCACCCTGGCGGCCGCTGCCACCGTGGGCCCGGAGGTCAGCGCGCTGCTGGACTGGCTCGAGGTGCCCGAGCGGCACGAGGTCGACGCGGCCCTGCCCGACGGGCTGGTCCTGCTCGACCTCCCCGACCACGACTCGGTCGTGGAGGCCCACCGCCGGACCGCGGCCCGGCTCGCCGGGCGGGTCGACGTCGTGGTGTGGGTGGTCGACCCGATCAAGTACGCCCGCGACGACGCCCACGCGGGTCCCCTCGCGCAGCTCACCGCGCACGCCGAGGTGCTGCTCGTGGTGCTCAACCGCGTCGACGAACTGGCGCCGGCCGACGTCGAGGTCTGCGTCGCCGACCTGCGCACGCGGCTGGCCGCCGGGGGACACCGGGACGCCACCGTGCTGACGACCTCGGCGGCCACCGGTCACGGGCTCGACGTGCTGCGCGGGGAACTGACCCGCCGTGCCGCCGCCCGGACCGCCGCGGCCGCACGCCTGGTGGGGGACGCCACGGTGCTCGGCGAGCGGCTCGGCACCGGCCTCGAGGCCCCGCTGCCGCCGGAACCGTCGGTCGGGGAGCTCGTCGGGGACGTGCTCGTCGCCGTCGACGGCCACCGTGCGACCGCCGAGGCCGCCGGCCGCTACCGGCGGGCCGCCGCGGCCGCGACCCGCTCCCCGCTCGGACGGGCGGTGCGGGCGCCGCTGCGGGCGCTCACCGGCGGGTGGGCGGGCGCACCGGGGGGCGGGGCGCTGGAGCGCGGCCGTGGCGCCGCGGACGCGGTGCCGGCGCGGACGGTGACCACCGAGGCCCTCGAGACCGCCCTGTTGCGGGCGCTGCGCGTGGGGACCACCGTGGGCGGGACCCACGCGGCGCTCGACCGGGCCGTGCGGGCCGCCGCGGACCGGGCCACGCCGGCCCTGACCGACGCCGTCGGGGAGGCCAGCGAGCGCCCGACGCCACGACGGTGGTGGGCGCTGGCGGCCATGCTGCGGTTGGTGACCGAGCTGGCGGCGGTGGTCGGTGGTGGTTGGTTGGCGGCCGTTGCGGTCGTCGACTGGCTGCTGCTGCCGGCCCTCCCGGTGCCCGAACTGGCGGACGGCGTGCCCTGGCCGACGGCGCTGCTGCTGGGAGGCCTGGTGGCGCGGGTCCTGGTCGGGGTCGGTACCCGGCTCGCGGCACGGGCCGGTGCGCGCCGTCACGCCGCGGCGGTGCGCCGCCGGATCGAGCGCCGGCTGCGGGCGGTGATCGAGGGGACCCTGCTCGAGCCGGTCCGCGAGGAGCTGTCGGCGCAGCACCGGCTGCGCAACGCCGTCGCCACGCTGCGTGCGCCCGACCGGTGAGTGCGCCGGCGGGTCAGCCGAACAGCTGGGTGGCCTTGAGCACGGTCTGCACCAGCCCGTAGGCGAGCGGCGCCGCCACCAGGGTCCAGGCGAGCACGAGGCGGGAGGTGGACGTCGTCATGCGGGCACCGCCGGTTCGAGGGGACGGGGGTCGGGCAGTGGGCGCCGATCCGGCAGCGGCCGGACGGCGAGGTTGGCGACCAGCCCGACCAGCAGCAGCCCGACCATCAGCAGCAGCGACGGTCGGTACGCCGCCGCGCCGGTGACCCCGGCGGCGCGGCGGGCGTCGGTCAGCACGTTGACCACCAGTGGGCCGGCCACGCCCGCCGCCGACCAGGCGGTCAGCAGCCGACCGTGGATCGCGCCGACCTGCGTGGAGCCGAACAGGTCCCTGAGGTAGGCGGGGACGGTGGCGAAGCCGCCGCCGTAGAAGCTGATCGCGACCGCGGTCGCCAGCACGAACACCGGCAGGCTCGAGGTCCCGAGACTGGCGGCGGCGAGGAAGGCGAGAGCACCGACGCCGAGGTAGACGACGTACACGCGGCGCCGTCCGATCGCGTCCGACGCCGACGACCAACCGAAGCGCCCGGCCATGTTCGCCAGCGCCAGCACGCCGACGTAGCCCGCGGCGGTCTCCGGGCTGACGTGCGCGAAGAAGTCCTGCACCATCGGTGCGGCCTGCTCGAGGATGCCGATGCCGGCGCTGACGTTGCAGAACAGCACCAGCCACAGCAGCCAGAACTGCCGGGTACGCATCGCCTCGGCGGCCGTGCGGTCGTCGACGGCGGCGGCCGGTGCTGCGGCGGCCGGCATCGTGGCCGAGGCCGCGGGTGTCACGGCTGCGGCGGGAACCGGGGGCGTCCGGCCGGGCGGGGTCCAGCCGGGTGCGGGGACCCGGATGGTGGCCGCGCCGAAGGCGATCAGCACCAGGTAGACGGCCGCGAGGGTCACGAACGTGGCGACCAGGCCGTCCCCACCGTTGGCGCCGTGGAGGGCCAGCAGCCGGTTCGACACCGGCGCGGCGACCAGCGCGCCGCCGCCGAAGCCCATGATCGCCAGGCCCGTGGCCAGCCCCGGGCGGTCCGGGAACCACTTCAGCAGCGTCGAGACCGGGGAGATGTAGCCGATGCCGAGCCCGATGCCGCCGATCACGCCGTAGCCGAGGTGGACGAGCCACAGCTGGCCGAGTGCGATGCCGAGGGCCGCGACGAGGAAGCCACTGGACCAGCAGGCTGCCGCGACCACCATGGCCCGACGCGGACCGTTGCGCTCCATCCAGGTGCCGCCGAACGCGGCCGACAGGCCCAGCATGACGATCGCGATCGAGAACACGACCGCGATGGCGGTCTCGCTGGTGCCGAAGCGCTCCACCAGCGGCAGCTTGAACACGCTGAAGGCGTACACCTGCCCGATGCTGAGGTGCACGGCCAGGGCGGCCGGGGGCATCAGCCAGCGCGACTGGCCCAGCGGGGCGACGCTGCGTTCACGCGACAGTCGGTCCCACCAGCGGTGGAGGGCGGTCATCGAGGTTCCTTGTCGTCCCGCGCGGCGAGGGACACGCGCACGACCCCGAGGGGTCGTCCGAGCATGACGGCCGGTGCCACCGCGGCATCGGGGGCCAAGGTCCCGACTTCGGGGGTCGGCCGACCGTCGAGGCAGGTCGCGGTCGGCCGCGCCGGGGCCGGGAGCCGGCCACCGGTGGCGAGCCACGGCATGTCCCAAGGTCGGCGACGCGCCACGAGCCCGCCTCGGGCAGAATCGTCGGCACGACCAGGGGGGTGCCGGTGGCCGACGGGGGCACCCGCGACGACGCGTGTGGGCTCCGGTTGCTGACGCTGAACCTGTGGGGCACCAACGGGCCCGTCGCACGCCGGATGGAGGACCTGGCCGGTTGGCTGGCCGCGAGCCGACCCGACGTGGTCGCGTTGCAGGAGGTCCGACGGTTCGACGGCGAACTGCAGTCCGACCTGCTCGCCGAGGCGGCCGGCTACCCCCACCGGTGGTGGGCGCGCACGTTCACCCGCGACGGCGAGCAGGAAGGGCTCGCGGTGCTCGCCCGGCGACCGTTGACCGCGGGGGAGACCACGCGACTGCCCGGTCATCCGCGCGACGTGCCACGCCAGTTGCAGCGGGCCGAGATCGCCACCCCCACGGGCCCGGTGCTGGTGGCCAACACCCACCTGACGTGGCGCCGCCGGCACGGAGGCGTGCGGCTCGCGCAGGCCCGTGCGGTGCGCCACCTGCTGGGCGAGGAGTCGCTCCCGGTGCTCCTGGTCGGTGACCTCAACACCACCTGCCGGTCACGGGCCGTGCAGGCGCTGGCGGCCGACTTCCCGCCCGGCAGCGGCCTCACCGACGTGTTCGACCTCGCGCCGACCCGCCCGCGCGCGACCTTCGCGTTCGACAACCCCTTCGCCCGACAGCCCTGGCTGCTCGGCCGACGCGTCGACCACGTGCTCGTCGGCGCGGCCTTCGAGGTCGTCGACGCCCGGGTCGTGCTCGACGGCCGTGACGGCCCGGTGGTGTCCGACCACCACGGCGTGCTGGCCGAGCTGCGACTGCCCGCCCCCGACGGTCCCGCCGACGGTCCCGGCCTCCCGCCGCTGGTCGCCTAACTTCGGGCCGTCACGGCCCTGGCGTCGCGGGTCCCGTGAGGCAGGAGGGGGTACGGGCCGCGAGGGATAGGCTTCGGCCCATGAGCGCTTCCGACACCTCCGCGGGCGACCCGCGCCACGTCCTCGTGGCCGTCGCCTGGCCGTACGCGAACGGGCTGAGCCACCTCGGGCACATCGCCGGGTGCTACCTGCCGGCCGACGTCTTCGCGCGCTACCACCGCATCAGCGGCAATCGCGTGCTGATGGTCAGCGGCACCGACGCCCACGGCACGCCGATCACGGTGAAGGCCGACCAGGACGGGGTCGAACCGGCGGACGTGGTCAACCGCTACAACCCGCGGTTCCACGAACAGTGGGAGCGGCTGGGCATCTCGTTCGACCTGTTCACGACGACGATGACCGACAACCACCGTGAGGTCACCTGGGAGCTGTTCCGGGCACTGCACGCCAACGGCTACATCGACACCCGGACCACCGAGCAGTTCTACGACCCGCAGGCCGGTCGGTTCCTGCCCGACCGCTACGTCGAGGGCACCTGCCCGCACTGTGGCTCCCCCGACGCCCGCGGGGACCAGTGCGAGACCTGCGGCAAGACCCTCGACCCGATCGATCTGATCGACCCGCGCTCGAAGTTCACCGGTGCCACGCCCGAACCGCGTGAGACCGAGCACTACTTCATCCTGCTGCCGCGGCTCCAGGAGGACCTGCTGCGCTGGCTCGAGGGGCGCGAAGGCTGGCGCGGGCACGTCATCAACTGGGCGCTCGGCTTCGTACGGGAGGGGCTGATCGAGCGCGCGATCACCCGCGACCTGGCCTGGGGCGTGCCGCTGCCACCGGAGCTCGACATCTCCACGCCGGACTCGCAGAAGCGCATCTACGTCTGGTTCGAGGCCGTCATCGGCTACCTGTCGGCGTCCAAGGAGTGGGCGCAGCGCTCCGGGGACCCGGACGCGTGGAAGGCCTGGTGGCTGGACCCTGCCGCGGAGTCGTACTACTTCATCGGCAAGGACAACATCCCGTTCCACGCGGTGTTCTGGCCGACCTACCTGCTCGGGTCGGCGACGGCGGAGTCGCCGCCGCTGAACCTGCCGACCAACGTGCCGGCCAACCAGTACGTCACCTTCCGCGGCGCCAAGGCGTCCAAGTCCCGCGGCATCGGCAAGTCGCTGCTCGACTACCTCGACGACTACCAGCCCGACGAGCTGCGCTATGCGCTGGCGACGATCCTGCCCGAGTACAACGACACCGACCTGACCGAGGACGAGCTCGTCCGGCGCATCAACGGCGAGCTGGTCGCGGCCTGGGGCAACCTCGTCAACCGGGTGCTGGCGATGACCCGCAAGAACTTCGACGGGGTCGTCCCCGAGCCGGGTGAGCTCGACGAGCGTGACCGCGACATCCTCGCCACGGTCGACCGCAACCTCGCCCGCGAGGCCGAGCTGCTCGAGCGCGTCGAGCTGCGTGCCGGGCTCAAGGAGGCCCTCGACGCCGCCCAGGAGGTCAACGCCTACCTCAATGCCACCGAGCCGTGGAAGACGGCCAAGACCGACCTCCGGCGCACCGGGACGACGCTGTGGACCGCCCTGCAGGCGATCGCCGGGTGCAATCTCGCCTTCGCGCCCTACACGCCGTTCGCCGCGGCCAAGGTCGGGGCGTGGTTGGGGCACGGCGAACAGCTCGAGGGCACCGGCTGGCAGCGACGCGAGGTCCCGGCGGGAAGCACCCTGGGCGCGCCGACCCCGCTGTTCCGCAAGGTCGAGCTCCCGGAGGACGACGGCGACGTCTGACGGACCGCGGGGGCGCGCGGGCGCTCTCGACGGAGGCCGCGGAAGGTCCCTTCGGTGGTGGTCGCGCGGACGACGAGGCGTTCACAGACCTCCGCCCCTGCCGCACGGACGGGTGCGCACGGTCGCCCACGCCGCAGGATGGGGCGCCCAACCGTCGTGGAGGTAGGCCGTGGACCTGTCCGCCGTCGAGCCGTGGATGTGGATCGTCGCCGCCGTCGTGGTGCTGCTCGTCCTCGTCGTGGTGTTCGTGGTCGTCCGCAAGCGGCGTCGCGAACGCCTCGAGGTGCGCCGTCACCTGCAGCGGCGCTTCGGCCGTGAGTACGACCGCACCGTCGACAGCGCGAAGAACCGGCGCGCCGCCGAGGAGGAACTGCTCGCACGCGAGCAGCGCCGCCAGGCCTTCACCGTGCGGCCCGTCCCCGTCGACCATCGAGACGGGCTGCGGCACCGTTGGGACGAGGTCCAGGCCAGCTTCGTCGAGGCGCCCAACGCGGCGCTGCGACGGGCGGACGAACTGCTCGACGAGGTGGCGGTGCTGCGGGGCTATCCCGACGCGCCGCGCGAGCAGCGGCTGGGAGACCTGTCGGTCGACCATCCCGCGGCGGTGGAGCGCTACTGCTCGGCCCGCCGCGAGGAGGCCAAGGAGCCGACCACGGAGCAGCTGCGCGAGGCGATGCTGACCTCCCGCGACCTGTTCGAGACCCTGGTCAGCCAGGGTGATCCCGGCTCCGAGACCGCCCCGGCGACCCCGTTCCAGCAGCTGGTGGCCGAGGACGACGCATCTCCGACGGACGACGCGCGACCCGGGGCCGCGCGCGCCGAACCCGCGCCCGGCGGTGACACCGAGCGTCCCGACGCCCACAGGTCGGGGGGCAGTACCCCGGTGGGCGAGCGCGACCGACCCTGACGAGGCGTGGGCGGCACCTCCCCGACACCGCCGTCGGGCTCAGGCCAGCTGGATGGTCAGCCCGGTCTCGCGCAGCTCGTCGAGCAGCTCCGGGTCGGCCGCGCGGTCGGTGAGCAGCAGGTCGACCTCGTCGAGCGAGCAGACGTGGGCGAGCGCGACCGCGCCGAGCTTGGTGTGGTCGGCGCAGATCACCCGCCGCTGGGCCGCCTGCAGGATCAGCTTCTTGACCTGCGTCTCGGGCAGGTTGACGTTGGTGACCCCGCCGCGCACGTCCACGCCGTTGCAGCCGAGGAAGGCGATGCCGGCCCGGATCTGCGCCAGCACCAGGCCGGCCAGCGGTTCGACCAGTGAGTGCTGCGCCGGCCGCAGCGTGCCACCGGTGACGACCACGGTGAACCCGGGCGTCGCCGCCTCCAGCGCCATCGCGATCGTCAGCGAACTGGTGAACACGGTGACGTCGTGCAGGTCGTCGCGGCGGGCGAGCTCCTGGGCGATCGCCGTCGTGGTGGTCCCGACGTCGAGGATCACGGTCTCACCCGACTGCACCATCGCGGCCGCGGCCCGGGCGATGTCGCGCTTCTCGGCGGCGGCGGCGACGGTCGACTCCTCGAAGCGTCGCTCGACGAGCGGACCGGTGCCCGGCACCGCACCGCCGCGCACCCGCCGCAGCAGGCCGCGGTCGGCCAGCGCGTCGAGGTCGGTGCGCACGGTCACCTCGGAGACCTCGAAGCGTTCGGCGAGCTCGGCGACGCGTACGAACTCCCGCTCGCGCACGAGGGAGAGCATGCGGTCGCGACGGATCCGGGCGGGGATCGGGGCGGCGTCGGGCATGCGGGTCGGAGCCTTTGTGCGGCGCGTCGGACGGTCGCTCAGGCTGGCGCGGAACCTTCGCGCCACGCGTCGGCGACGATCTGGTGCAGGTCGGTGTGTCGGGGTCGCCATCCCAGCACGTCGGCCGCCCGGCGCGAGGAGGCGACCAACGTCGCCGGGTCACCGCTGCGGCGTGGCGCCTCCTGGGCCGGGATGGGGTGTCCGGTCACCTCGCGGGCGGCCTCGACCACCTCGCGCACGCTGAAGCCGCGTCCGTTGCCGAGGTTGAGCGTCAGGTGCGGATGGTCGGCCAGCGCCTCGACCGCACGGACGTGGGCGTCGGCGAGGTCGGCGACGTGGACGTAGTCGCGCACGGCCGTGCCGTCCGGCGTGGGGTAGTCGGTGCCGAAGACGGCGATCTGCTCCCGGCTGCCGGCGGCGACCTGGAGCACGAGGGGGATGAGGTGGCTCTCGGGGTCGTGGCGCTCGGGTCGACCGGGCGTGGCCCCCGCGGCGTTGAAGTAGCGCAGGCTCGCGGTCCGCAGGCCGTGGATGCGGTGGTGCCAGGCCAGCATGCGTTCGACGAGCAGCTTCGACTCGCCGTAGGCGTTGGTCGGCGCCAGCGCGTCGTCCTCGTCGATGGGAGTGCGCTCGGGTTCGCCGTAGACCGCGGCCGTCGAGGACAGCACGAACCGCTCGACGCCGTGCTCGATCAGGACGCGCAGCAGCGTCGCGGACCCGGCGGTGTTGACGGTGAAGAACCGTTCGGGCGCGCGCATCGACTCGCCGGCCTCGATCAGCGCCGCGAAGTGCAGGCACGCGTCGAACCGGCCGTCGGCGACGACCGGCGTGAGCGCGTCGGCGTCGGTGACGTCGGCGCGCACGAACGTGGCCTCGGCGGGTACGGCGTCCTGGTGGCCGGTGGAGAGGTCGTCGACGACCGTGACGTCGTGGCCGGCGTCGACCAGCGCCGCCGCGGTCGTGGCACCGATGAACCCGGCACCGCCGGTGACGAGGACCCGCACGAGACGTTCCTTTCGGTTTCTTGCCCTAGGCTTCGATCGAAGTTCGGTTCTCGGCTCGAGCTTCGCTTCGGCTTTCGCACATCCTGTCACACGAGAGGGCGCCTCCGTGCCACGTTTCCACGCTCCCGGTCGGGCCAACCTCATCGGTGAACACACCGATCACACCGACGGCCTGGTCCTGCCGGTGGCGATCGACCGTGGGGTCACCCTGGAGGTCGAGATCGGCGGGGACGCCATCGAACTGACGTCGGCGGACGCCGCGGGAACGGTCGCGGTGCCGGCCGACGGCAGTCGCGCCCCGCAGGCCGGCTGGGGCCGCTTCGTGGCCGCCGTGGCGGGCGAGCTCGACGCGCTCGGGCGTCCGGCGGTCGGCATGCGCGGCGAGCTGCGCAGCGACCTGCCGCAGGGTGCCGGACTGTCGTCGTCCGCGGCGCTGGAGGTGGTGCTGGCGCTCGGACTGTGCCACGCCGCCGGATTCGAACTGCCGCCGCTGGAGCTCGCGGCGCTGGGCCGCCGGGCCGAGCGGCGGGCCGTCGGCGTGCCGTCGGGGATCATGGACCAGGCCGCCTCGGTCCTCGGCCGGGCCGACCATGCGGTGCTGCTCGACTGCGGCAGCCTCGCGTACCGCCACGTGCCGCTGCCCTCCGACCACGTCCTGCTCGTGGCCGACTCCGGCGTGCGCCGCCAGCTCGAGACCTCCGGGTACGCGCAGCGTGCCGAGGAGCTCGCTGCCGCGCTGCCGGTGCTCGCGGGCCGCAACCCCGCCACGGTCGACGTCGAGGACCTCGACGAGCTGCTGGCCGGGTTGCCCGACGTGCCGGCCCGCCGCCTGCGGCACGTCGTCACGGAGAACGAGCGGGTCCGGCAGACCGAGGCGGCGCTGCGCGACGGCCGCCTCGAGGATCTCGGCCTGCTGTTCGCCGCCGGGCACGCGAGCCTGCGCGACGACTACGAGGTCACCATCCCCGAACTGGACCGACTCGTTCAGCTCGCCCGCGGCGGTGGGGCCACGGCGGCCCGCATGACCGGCGGCGGGTTCGGGGGCGCGATCGTCGCGCTGGTGCGCGAGGACCGCGTCGCCGCCGTCGAGGCCGCCATCCGGGACGGCTACGGCGCCGAGTACCCGCAGCACGCGCTGCGAC
This sequence comes from Egicoccus halophilus, assembly GCF_004300825.1. Lineage (NCBI taxonomy): Bacteria > Bacillati > Actinomycetota > Nitriliruptoria > Egicoccales > Egicoccaceae > Egicoccus > Egicoccus halophilus. The sequence goes on along the minus strand of NZ_CP036250.1, from coordinate 3,834,223 downwards.
TGCACCGCTGCCGCGTCGCCGACGGTGCGCGCCGTCTGTCCGACTGAGCGAGCGCCGCCCGAGCGCGTGGAGCGGCCCTGGCCGCGGGCAGCGCGTCGACGGCGGGCCTAGTCGACCTGGCGGACGGACGGCACGACGACCTCGCGCCAGTCGGTGTGCGGCGGGTGGGTCTCGCGCAGGCCGGCAGCCGTGGTCTCGGGCAGGGTGTCGTTGATGAACAGGCCCGTGGCCGTCTCGACCGAGGCGCGGACCTTGAGCTTGTCGGGGCCGCGGTGGGGTGGGAAGAACTCGAACGACAGGTGCCAGTCCGGCTGCTCGTGCGGCGCCTCGTGGGCGACCATCATGTAGGGAAGGTCGTGGTCGAACAACCGGTCGTAGCGCAGCACGAGGTCGCGCAGCGCCGCGGCGAGGTCGCGCTGCTCGTCGCCGGTGAGGTCTCCCAGGCGCCCAGCGCCGTGCCGCCGGGCGCGCACGTGCACCTCGTAGGGCCACCGCGGAGCGAAGGGCACGGCGACGGTGAAGCTGTCGTTGGCCGCGACCTGCCGCTCGGCGGCGCCGTCGTCGGCCGCGACGACCCGGCAGCCGAGGCAGTCGTCGTGCCGGGCCCGGTGCTCGCGGTGACGCCGGGCGCGCAGGGCGATCTGCGGCGGCAGGTGGTCGAAGGCGTAGATCTGACCGTGCGGGTGCGAGAGCGTCGCGCCGACGCCCTCACCCCGGTTCTCGAAGATCAGCACGTCCGCCACGTCCGCCTGGGCCCACAGGTCGTTGCTGCGGTCGGTCCAAACGGCGACGACCTCGGCGACCTGGGCGGGCGCGAGCGTCGCCAGCGAGCCCACGTGCTGTTCGGTGTAGAGCACCACCTCGCAGCGCCCCGAGGACGGGGCGGTCGGGGCGATCAGCGCGTCCTCGGCAGCCGGAGGTGCCGGTGGGTGTGCCATCAGCGACGGGAAGCGGTTCTCGAACACCGCGGCCTCGTAGGAGAAGGGCAGCTCCGGTCCGCCGGGGCACAGCGGACACGACGGGCCCTCGTCGGGGGTGTCGACGGCACCGTCGGGTGCGTCGGCGCTGCCGGGTCGCGGCGGCGTCTGCGGGCGCGCGTTGCGGGCCGGGGAGACCGCGACCCAGGTGCCGGTCAGCGGGTCGAGGCGACGGTGCAACTGCGGCGGGGGCTCGCTCCGGGCGCCGTCGGTCGGCAACTGGCCGCGCAGCTCGCCGTAGACGTACAGGCGTCGACCGCCCGGATGCTCGAGCACCCGTCGGTCGAGCAGGCGGATCGGACGCCGGGTGCCGGTCGATGGTGCTGCCATGGTGCACGCTCCTGACGTCCGCACCGACGTCGCCGGGCGGGAGGACACTGCGGCGGGACGCTACGATGACTTTCGATTCCTTGTCAACGCTTGCGCATTGCAGCGGGCGCACCGTGCCACCCGAGTGAACTGTTCGGTATCTGTTCGGCTTGTGGGGTCATCCTAGCGGTTGGATGTCGGAACTTGTTCGTTCGTGTTGACTTTCGCCACCGCAAGTGCGACGGTGGCGGCAAGCGGTCGCCGACGCGCGCGCCGCGCCGCCAGGTCTCGGACCCGGCGGGCCATCGACAGGGAGAAGGTCATGAGCATGCATCGACGGCGTCGATATGCGCTGCTGGCGGCGACCGCGCTGGTCGCCGCCGCGTGCGGCAACGGGGGCGACGGCGGTGAACAGATCGAGACCGCGGACACCCCCGCGGAGGACCTCGAGGCGAACATCACCGTCTGGGCGTGGAACGTCGCAGCGGGTGCCCTCGACGGGCTCGTCCCGGCGTTCAACGAGGAGTACCCCAACGTGCAGGTCACGGTGGAGGACATCGGTCGGCTCGACGTCTACGACCGGCTGACGGTCGGCCTCGAGGCCGGGACCGGACTGCCCGACGTGGTCGCGATCGAGACCGACCGCATGCCGACGTTCGTCAACGCCCACCCGCAGGGCTTCGTGGACCTCGGCCCGCTCGGCGCCGACGAGCACGTCGACGACCTCAGCCCGTCGCAGCTGCCGCAGTCCGAGGGCCCGGACGGCGAGCTGTTCAGCATCCCCTGGGACGGTGGCCCGGCTGCGGTCTTCTACCGCACCGACCTGTTCGAGGAAGCCGGCGTCGACGCCGACTCGATCGAGACCTGGGACGACTACCTCGCGGCCGGTGAGCAGATCCTGGAGGCCACCGGCACGCCGCTGCTGTCGATCGACATGCCCAGCGACGACGGCATGTTCCGCACCTTCACCCAGCAGCAGGGCAGCTTCTACTTCGACGAGAACGGCGACGTCGCCGTGGCCTCCGACGAGGCCGTGCGCACGATGACGTTCCTGCAGGACCTGGCGGAGGCCGGTCTGGTCTCCAACGACGCCGGCTGGGACGGCCTGGTGACCGCCAACATCTCCGGTGAGGTCGCCAGCCAGCCCAACGGCGTGTGGTGGAGCGGCACGCTCGAGGACGAGGCGTCGGACATGGCCGGCCAGTGGGGCGTGTTCGAACTGCCGGCACCCGAGGCCGGCGGCAACCGCGCGTCCAACCTCGGTGGTTCGACGCTGGCGGTCCCCGCGGCGTCGGAGAACCAGGAGGCCGCGTGGCGCTTCGTCGAGTTCGCGCTGCTCGACGCGGAGAACCAGGCCTACATGCTCGACGAGTGGGGCCTGTTCCCGTCCTACCTGCCGAGCTACGACGAGCCGGTGTTCTCCGAGCCGCGTGAGCTGTTCGGTGGCGAGCCGATCTTCGAGCTGTTCGCCGACACGGTCGAGGACATCCCGGAGGTCAACTACACCGAGGACTTCTCCGAGGCCCAGGAGATCGTCATCAACGCCCAGGCCGACATCCTGCTCGAGGGCGCCGACCCGGAGACCCGACTGCAGGAGGCCGCCGAGCTGATCGCCAGCCAGACCGGCCGCGACGTCGCCGAGTGATGGCCTCGCGCGACGCGACCCCGGCGAAAGGGGAGCAGATGAGCTCGTCCGTCGACCGTGTGTCGCGTCGCGCGGCCGTGCCCGGTCCCGAGCAGGACGATCCTGCCGGGACCGGGACGTCCGGCCGTCGCCGTCGACAGCTGCCCAGCGGGTGGATCTTCGTCGGCCCGGCCGCGGTGTTCTTCGCGATCTTCTTCGCGTACCCGATCATCGCCAGCTTCATCATGAGCTTCCAGACCCGGGAAGCCGGCGAGATGGTCTTCGCGGGCATCGACAACTACGCCCGCCTGGCCGGTGACCCGATCTTCCGGCGGGCGCTGTTCAACACGATGCTGGTGCTGTTCGTGCAGGTCCCGGTGATGCTCGTCCTGGCCATGCTGCTGGCCGTCATGCTCAACTCGAGCCTGATCAAGGCACGTGGCACCTTCCGGGTGATCTACTTCCTGCCGGCGCTGGTCTCGCTGGTCGCCTATGCGATCGTGTTCCGGATCCTGCTCAACACCGACGCCGGACTGGTCAACCAGTTCCTCGGTGCCGTCGGCCTGCCGGAGGTCGACTGGCTCAACCGCGGCTGGAACGCCCGGTTCGCCATGATCGCGTCGATGACCTGGCGCTGGACCGGCTTCAACATGGTGATCCTGCTCGCGGGCCTGCAGGGCATCTCGCAGGACGTCTACGAGGCCGCCCGCACCGACGGCGCCGGCCCGGTCGACATCTTCTTCCGCATCACCCTGCCGCTGATGCGGCCGATCATCCTGTTCTGCGCCGTGCTGTCCACCATCGGCACGCTGCAGCTGTTCGACGAGCCGTTCGTGCTCACCGGTGGTGGCCCGTCCAACGCCACGCTGACGCTGGTGCTCTACCTCTACCAGCAGGCGTTCCAGAGCCTGAACTTCGGCTACGCGTCCGCCATCGCCTACGTGATCGTGTTGTTCGTGGGGATCCTCTCGTTCCTGCAGTTCAAGTTCCTCGGCCGAGGGGACGTCACATGAGCGCCGCGCCGCAGACCCCGCTGCCCGCCACGGACACGCCGACCGGCCCGCCGCCGGCGTCGCGTCGCCAGCGCCGACTGGCCGGCCGGATCGGCCTGCACGTGCTGGTGCTGATCGGCGCCATCGTCTCGATCGTGCCGTTCCTGTGGATCGTGATCGCCTCGACCCACCCGACCAGCGGCATCTTCAGCCGGCCACCGAACTTCCTGCCCGGCGACAACCTGCTCACCAACCTCAGCAACCTGCAGGCGGCGACGAGCTTCGCCCGGGTGACGCTCAACTCGCTGATCATCGCGGTCGCGTTCACCGCCATCGGCGTCGTGGTGTGCTCGATGTGCGGCTACGGGCTCGCCAAGCACCGCTTCAAGGGGCGCGGGATCGTGCTCGCGCTGGTGCTGATGACGGTGATGATCCCCTACCACGTCACGCTGGTGCCACTGTTCCGGCTGATGGCGAACCTGGGGTGGCTCAACACCTACCAGGCGGCGATCCTGCCGTTCGTCGCCAACGCCTTCGGCATCTTCCTGATGCGCCAGGCGTTCCTGTCGTTCCCCGACGAGCTGATCGAGGCCGCCCGGGTCGACGGCGCGGGCGAGCTGCGGACCTTCTACCGCATCGTGCTGCCGGCGGTCCGGCCGAGCCTCGCGGCGCTGGTCATCTACCTGTTCATGTTCCAGTGGAACAACTTCCTGTGGCCGCTGGTGGTGCTGACCTCCGGCGACATGTACACGATCCCGGTGGCGCTGAGCTCGCTCATCGGCCTGTCGCGCATCGACTACGGACAGGTCATGGTCGGCACGGCGATCTCCGTGCTGCCCGTGGTCGTGGTGTTCCTGTTCTTCCAGAAGCACTTCATCGCCGGCCTGCTCGGCGGATCGGTACGCGGATGACGATCGACCTCTCGCAGTTGACCGCCGCCGGAGCCGCGCCCGCCGTCGTGCCGCCGCCACCGGCCACACGGCGCGACGGTGGCCGCGAGCTCGGCCGGGCGTTGGGTGGGTTCGCCTACGGCGGGGACTACAACCCCGAGCAGTGGCCCGAGCCGGTGTGGAAGGAGGACGTCGCGCTGATGCAGGAGGCCGGCGTCAACCTCGTCACCGTCGGCGTGTTCTCCTGGGCCAACCTGCAACCCGCCCCCGACACGTGGCGCTTCGACTGGCTCGACCGCGTGCTCGAGCTGCTCCACGAGGGTGGCATCGGTGTCGACCTCGCCACCGCGACCGCCAGTCCGCCGCCATGGCTCGCGCGCCGCCACCCCGACACGCTGCCGGTCACCCGCGAGGGCACGACGCTGTGGCCCGGTGGGCGCCAGCACTACTGCCCGTCGAGCCTGCGCTTCCGCGAGGCGGCCACCGAGCTCGCGACCGCGATGGCGCAGCGCTACGCCGACCACCCCGCGCTGCGACTGTGGCACATCGGCAACGAGTACGGCTGCCACGTCGCGGTCTGCTACTGCGACCGCTGCGCATGGGCGTTCCGGCACTGGCTGGTCGAGCGCTACGGCGACCTCGACACCCTCAACGACGCCTGGGGCACCGATTTCTGGTCCCAGCGCTACGGCGACTTCGAGGAGATCCTGCCGCCACGCGTGGCGCCGACGTTCCCCAACCCCTCCCAGGTGCTCGACTACCGCCGCTTCGCCTCCGACGCGCTGCTGTCGTGCTACCTCGCCGAACGTGCGGTGCTCGACGAGCACGCACCACAGGTGCCGATCACGACCAACGCGCACCCGGACATCCCCGCGCAGGACTGGTGGCGCTGGGCCGCCCACCTCGACGTCGTCTCCTACGACTCCTATCCGGACCCCGCGGACGAGGTCGGGACGCACGTCGACGCGGCCACCGCCTACGACCTGATGCGCGGGCTCGGTGGCGAACGGCCGTGGATGCTGATGGAGCAGGCGCCCAGCGCGGTGAACTGGCGCGACGTCAACCCGATGAAGTCGCCCGGCACGATGCGCCGCTGGAGCCTGCAGGCGGTCGCCCGCGGCGCCGACGCGGTGATGTACTTCCAGTGGCGCGCCTCGCGCGCCGGCGCGGAGAAGTACCACAGCGGCATGGTCGGCCACGCCGGCACGGAGGGCTCGCGCACGTGGGACGAGATCCGGACGCTCGGCGGTGAGCTCCAGCAGGTCCGCGAGCTGGCCGGCTCCGCGGTCGAGAGCGACGTCGCCTACGTGGTCGACTTCGACTCGTGGTGGGCGCTCGAGTTGCCGAGCCAGCCCAGCGCCCGCCTGCGCGCGGCCGACCAGCTGCGCTGGCTGCGCCGCCCGCTCGAGGAGCACGGGTTCGCCGGCCGTATCGTGCGGCCGGGTGACGACCTCGACGGCGTGCGGCTGCTGGTGCTGCCCAACCTCTACCTGTGCCGCGAGGAGACCGCCGCCTGGCTCGAGCGGTTCGCCGAGGGCGGCGGCGTGGTCGTGGTCGGGTTGTTCTCCGGCATCGTCGACGCCAACGACCGCATCCACCTCGGGGGCTATCCGGCACCGCTGCGCGACCTGCTCGGCATCCGCGTGCCCGAGGTGGACCCACTGCCCGACGGCGCCGAGATCGCGGTCGAGCTGGCCGGCGCAGGCGCTGGGTCGGCCGGGACCGCGACGCTGTGGCGCGAGCCGATCGAGCTCCACGGCGCCGAGGCGCTGGCCACCCACGTCGAGGGTTGGCTCGCGGGCCGTCCCGCGGCAACGGTGCACACCTTCGGCGAGGGGGCGGCGTACTACCTCGGCGCGCGGTTCGACGACGAGACGACGGGCCGGCTGCTGCTGGCCGCCGCCGAGCGCGCCGGCTGCCGCCCGCCGGTGGCCGTGCCGGCCGGCGTCGAGGTGCGACGTCGCCGGGCCGGGGACGGACGCTCCTGGTTGGTGGTGTGCAACCATGGCGCCGACGAGGTGACGATCGAACTGCCGGTGCCCGGTACCGACCTGCTCGCCGACGGTGGGCCGAGCGGGACGCTGACGCTCGCCGCCGGAGGCGCCACGGTGGTCCGCGAGGAACGGTCGGCGTGAGCCGGGGAGGTTGAGCGTGCTCGCCAGCGCGCGACGCTCGCGAATCCTGGACGCGGTGCGTGACCACGGCAGCGTCCGGGTCGCCGACCTCGCCGTGCAGCTCGACGTGTCGGACATGACGATCCGGCGCGATCTCGACGCGCTCGCCGAACAGGGGGTCGTCCGCAAGGTCCACGGTGGTGCGGTGCTCGCCGGGGAGCGGGCGATCGAGCTCGGCTTCGAACGCAAGCGCCGGTTCGCGGCCGCGGAGAAGCGGGCCATCGCCCGTCGGGCGGCGCAGCTGGTCCGGCCGGGGACGGCCGTCGCCCTCTCGGCCGGGACGACCACCTGGCAGCTCGCGCAGGAGCTCGCGCAGATCGACGGGCTGACGCTGGTCACCAACTCGACCAACGTCGCCATGCAACTGCACCGGCTCGGGGTGCCCGGGCAGAGCATCGTGCTCACCGGCGGGGTGTTCCGCACCCCGTCGGACGCGCTGACCGGCCCGATCGCCGACGCCGCGCTGCGCGGACTGAACGTCGACGTGCTCTTCCTCGGTGCCCACGGGCTCGACCTGCACGCCGGGGTGACCACGCCGAACCTCGCCGAGGCGCAGACCAACCGCACGATGATCGCCTCGGCCGGACAGGTCGTGGTCGTCGCCGACCACACCAAGTGGGGCGTGGTGGGCCTGGCGACCTTCGCGCCGCTGCGAGCCGTCGACGTGCTGGTGACCGACACCGGCTTCCCGCGCGTGGCCCGCGAGGCGGTCGCCGACCAGGTCGGCGAGATCCTGTTCGCCGAGCCCGACGCGCTCGACGCGCCGGCCTGAGCGGTTCCGGCTGGCCGTGCGGTGGGGCCGGCCGGTCCGACGCGAGTGGCTGGTGGTGTGGCGCCCCCGGCAAGAATCGAACTTGCGACGCACGGTTTAGGAAACCGACGCTCTATCCACTGAGCTACGGGGGCGGGACCTCCGCGGAAGGGTCCGCGTGGGGCTCCGCGCGTTCCGAGCCCTGGGGACCCTGCCCACAGAAGGTCCCGGCCAGCCTACCGGCGTGCAGCCCAGCGACCGTGGGCGCCGACGGTATGCAAATGGGGAAGTTTGCAGTTTGACGTACGCTGGCGCGATGGAGACACGGACAGAGCTTCTTGAACGGCGCGAGTCACTCCTGCGGGAGAAGGAGGGGGTCTGCCCAGACTCGCATCCCTCGGCTGGCGACGCCAACTCCTGGACGTCGCCGGCTGGGCCATCCTGATCAACAGCCGCGCCCACGCCCGACACGGCCCACCCCGACCCGCACCGCCGAACGCTGCGCTCGAACCTGCGGCACCGCTCGACACCCTCCTGACCTCAAGATCTGTCGCCTCCGCCTCAGCAGCCACGACCGGCGGGCGTAGCCAGCACGGGTCCGCTTTGGCGGCAACTGCTCGCCCTCCTCCTACAGCGCGCCGGGCAATCACGAAACGACTGACCGCCGCTGCCCTGCCGTCAACCGTCGCGGCGGCTACTCCCCACCACCAACGACTGGCCATCTCAGTCGCAGGGCGGCTTGCTCTTCTTCTCTGGGATCCAGATGCAGCCCTCGCCGCTCGGGAACTCCTTGCCGGGGAATCCACGGCGCTCACCGACATCGAGCCGAGCCACGAGGCTGGCGACAAGCGCGTCCCGCTCATGTTCCGTCGCCTTGTACGGATCCTGTTGCCGTCGGCTCGGGTCCCACGAGACGTCATCTCGGATCAACGCTTCGACGTCATCACCGAGGTGTTTGCGGTCCGGCCACTCCCAGACGTAGCGCGCCGCGGCGGGGTAGGTCTCCAGCACGTGGTCAGCGGCGTTCGTGTCCTTCATGGCGGCCCGGATGGCAAACCAACGCATAGTCGCGGCCCCGAGCTTGTCGGTCGAGGCCGACAGGGGTGAGGGAACCTTGTTGGCTCCCCAGTTCGTGGGCTTAGGCAAGACCTCGTGGAGGTGTCCGTGAAGATCCTGGTCCGCTTGACGTAGACGGAGATCGATGTAGCGGTAGTCCTTGCGGTGATGCTGGAGGAGTGCCTTGGACTCCTCGGAACTCGGGTCCTGGAGGAAGTCTCTGAACTTCGGCGACCAGCCCAGTGGGACATCGATCGCGACGGGAACCCTCGGCTTCGCTTCCCAAGCTTTGTAGATGAGTGCTGCGAGATCCTCATCGTTGCGTCGCGAGTCGAAGTAGGCGTAGGTCTTCCCGTCGGAGTCCTTCCTCAGGACGCAGACCCCCGTCTTCGAGGCCTGCACGGCGAGGTCGATGCCTACGGCGATCATGGTGTCGCTCACGTGTTCTCCATTGGCCAGGTTCGTCCAAGACGCTCGTGCTGGCGGCGGGTCTACGCGGAGCTCGAGACCTCGAGTCGGGCTCGAGCGGCGGCGTACTTGGCCGCGAGTCGCTCCTGTGTCTCTGGGTCGAGGAGCGCGAGCCGGGCGTTGTCGGCGTTGTCGGCGATGTCTGCGGCTTTGACCCTGGCGGCGATGGGATCGGCGGCAGCGCGGCTGATGGCCTGCTCGTACGGCTCGCCGTCGCGTTTGGTGAGCGCGTCGACGGCGTCGCGGACGGCTGTGGGGAATCCGGCGGCGGCGAGGTCGTCGAGAGTGAGGGTCGAGTCTTCGACGACGTCGTGGAGCAGTCCGGCGGCGACCACGTCGTCCCCGTCGGCGACCAGGCGTGCTGCGACCCGCATCGGGTGGGCGAGGTAGGGCAGGCTCGCCTCGTCGAAGGTGCCGGCGTGCGCCGTTGCGGCCAGACAGAGGGCGGCAGCCAGCAGCGCCGGTCCTTGCAGTTCAGGTGCGGCCACAGCGCCATCGTCCTTCGTGTCGTCGGGAGATCAGGGTGACCCGTGGCGGAGTCCCGGACGGCGGTCATCGCCATGCGGCGATGGAGGTCAGGTCGTCTGCGGTGTCGAGCCAGTTGCGGACGTGGACGGTGGCGGCGACGTCGTCGCGGTTGTACTGCAGCAGCCGCTGCCGCTGTAGTTCCCGGAGGTCGGGGGCAGGGTCTGGTCGACAGCGTCCTGCCACCACTGCATCGACTGTGCCCCGCCGGGGTCGTGATCCTGCCAGGCGAACCCGAGGCGTGTGGCGACGGTCTTCAGTCCGTTGCCATGGCCGGTGACGAGCTGGTCGCGGAACACCGCGAGCAGGTCGATCCACTCGGCCGAGTCGATGAAGGTCTCCACCTCGTCGGCGAGGTCGAGATGCTGGCCGCCGGTGCGGAGCCAGGTGTTCTCGGCGGAGGCCGACCAGCAGTAGGCCGCGACGCTCACACCTGCCGCTCGGCACTGGTGACGGAGCTGTTGCAGCCAGGACCAGAACCGCTCGAAGGCTGCGATGCCGGCCTGGGCTGGGTCTGGGTTCCAGTCGACGAACGCCTGGTACCCGCCGACGGCGATGCCGAGGCCCGTTCGGTCGGTGACCCACACGCCCCACAGGTAGGCCCCGCCCTCGACGTTCTCCATGTCCACGTCGATCTCGACGTCGGCCCTCGGGACATCGAGCCGCTGGATTCCGCGGCGCAGGTAGGCGAGCTGAGGACCGAGGTAGGCGCGAGCCTCGTCGGCTGCCCGCTGCAGCCGGCCTTCGTCGACGTCATCGACCTGGTCAAGGTCCTCCCAGTAGGCGAGGGCGGGGATGGTGTCGAGCCCCACGTCGTGGAGTTGCCGCCACAGCGCCAGGTCCACAGCCGGGAGCAGCGAGACGTCTTGGCGGTCGGTGAGGAGCTGGCCGCAGTGCAGCCGCCAGCGGCACTGTTCGCAGTCTCCGATCCGCACCGGCTGCACCGGCAACGGCACCTTCGGGTCGTGGAGGTAGCTGGTCGCGGCCTCGGCAACAGTCCGGCGGTGGGCGAACTCGTGGTCGTAGACCTCGAGGGTGGTCGCATCCGGCAGGTCCGTGCCGTCGCTGGCTCGGTGTTGCCACGCCGGTACGTCGAGCCGGTACCAGGCGATCGCGCCCTCACGGCCGAGCACACCCGCCCACACCGGCCCTGGGGCGGCGTGCCCGCAGGCCCCGAGGGTCCGCTGGTAGTGGGCCAGCTGCAGCAGGTCCTTCTTCGTCGTGCTGTCGCGACGTCCGACCGGTTCGGTCTCGGCCCCATCGGGTGAACCGAGGTCGGCCAGGTCGTGCACGACGACCTCGGCGCCCTTGTCGCTGTCGACCAGGGTGGCGTGGTGTTTGACGTCGACCGCCAGGTACCGCCACCGGCCATCCACTGGCTCGGACCCGTTGCGGACCAGGACGTCGGGGTGCGCGACCCGGCCGCCGAGGTGGTCCACCGGTAGGCGGCCGCCGAGGATCAACTCCACCCCCGCGTCCATGGCCTCGCTGGTGAGCCCGGCGCGTTCGGACCGGCGGACGTCTTCGGCGATCCACGCCACCGACGGGTGCAGACGAGCGAGCTGTTCGAAGACGGTCGCCTCGAAGCTGACACCGGCCTCACCGAGTCCCGCGAAGAACGCCGACGCGGACGCGGGCTCAGCGGGCCGCACGATGTCCCACTGCGTCACCACGGGGCAGGACCGTGCCGCGTAGCCCCCGAGCGGCGCGAACCCCTCGCGCACGTCCCCGTCCATCCCGCCCCATCTCCCCGTTGCTGCCCCAAGCCTGTCACACGACTGCGACGTCTCGTCGTGATGTGGGTTCGGGTGCACGCTCACAGGTAGTTCCCGTGTCTGGCTGCCGGGTCGGCGAAGTCGGCGTCGGTGACTGCAGCGAGGAGCGCGGGCGTGTCGGGTGCTCCGTTGGTGGCGAGGACCGCGTGGCGGACGACCTCGCGGAGGTCAGCGCGGTCGCTCCGGCGCTGGCGGTGGCGATGCGTTGCACGTCGACGTTGTCGGCGAACCGGCCGAGGTAGCGGGTCAGGATGCGGGCCCGCCCGGCCGCGGGTGGTCGGGGGAGTTCGATGAGCCGGTCAAACCGTGCGGAGCGGCGGGCTGCTTCGTCGATGACCTGCAGCCGGTTGGTGGCTGCCAGGGTGATGATGCCCTCGTGGGAGTTGACCGCCCCGTCCACGCTGGCCAAGAAGTCGACCAGTGTCGTGCTCGATCGGCCGCTGCCGATGATGAGGTCGATGTCGTCGAGCACGACCAGGCTCGGGCGGAGCTGGGCGGCCAGCGCGTAGAGCCCGGTCAGGTTGTTGCGGGCGGCGCTGTTGTCGGGCAGGAGCACGGTCACCTGGTCGCGGAGTTCGTGCATCACCACCCGCATCAGGTCAGTCTTGCCGGTCCCGGGCGGCCGTGCAGCAGGACCCCACGGTCGAGCCCGAGGCCGAGGTCGAGCAGGACCTCGGCGTTGTCGAACAGTCGCAGCACGTCCTCATCGACGACGCGCCAGACCTCGGCGTCGAACTCCAGCTCGGCACGTTCGATGGGCGCAGGTCGAGGTTCGATGGTGCCGTCGCTGACCCGGTACACCGCACCGCGCAACGCAGCACCGAGGCTCTTCTCCAGCTCCCGGGTGGTCTGGCGACGCCAGGCGTGGAAGCGTCGGACCAGCGGTCGGGGCACGTACCAGGCCAGGTCGAACGCGTCAGCGAAGGTCCGGCTCGGTGCCACCAGCAGACCGACCGGCCCGCCCAGACCCTCCAGGTCCTTCCAGCCAGCAGGCAGCCCGTGTGGCGGAACCGGCACGCCGGGGGCGAGCGCATTGTCAACGGACACGCATCACCCCACACCGGCTCACGACCAGGCAGCACGCCCTCGAGCAAGGTCGGTGGCTGCTTCTCCAGCAGGATGCCGAGACCAGCCCACTCGACCAGATCGGCCAGCCCACCGACCCTGTTTGCGAACTCGACGAAGTCGGGGTCGCCACCGAGCGCCGACGCCAACCGGTTGCGGAAGGTCGGCGGGGTACGCCGTTCTACCTCACCGGCCAGGAGCTCGGCGATGAGCAGCGCCGGTGCACGCTGACGCCAGTCGAGCCAGTCAGTTCGCTCAGTCACGTTCGCCTCCATCGGACAGCGGCTCACGGCCACGGACGTGGCGCGAGTGCGATCGATGGAGCCGCCGCGGGCACCGACGTGCCTGGCGACGAGGATCAGTATCCCGGGCACCTGTGACACGGCGGGTGCGAGCGGGGGTGGCTCGGCGTCAGAGTCGCAGCGAACTCGTGTGGTCGGCCATGAACTCGTCGAACTCCGGCAGGGTCGACCAGTCGAGCTTGGCGCCGAGTTCGAGGTTGAGGTTGACCATCGCGTCGAGGGCGTCGCTCGCGTGACCATCGGTGAGGGCGCTCTCGAGTCGGTCCATCGTGGGCAGCAGGGTCGTCTCGAAGACGTCTACCTCGGTGGCGATGGTCGCCTCGACTGTCAGCCGACACTCCTCGAGCCGCATGATGGCGGTCATGATCTCGTCCTCGATCGAGACCAGGCGCGCTTCTGCTGCGTCGGCATCCGCAGCGGCGAGGCGGGCGAGCTTGAACCCTTCGAGGACTATCGCGGAGGTGAGGTACCCGGCGGTCGAGCCGACCAGTGCGCCGACGACGGGGACGGGGACGACCGCCTGGCCGATGATGCCGAAAGCCCATGCGCCGGTGTTGCGCAGAGCGACCTCGCCGCACCGATCGATGAGTTCATCTCGAGATGTGCGGCCGAGCGCGTAGTCGTAGGCGGCCTGGCCGGTGGAGATCACGGCGCTGGCGATCGCTACCGGCGCGGTGGTCTCAGCAAGGGGCGAGAACATCTGGCTGTTGCGGGCGCCGATCTGGATCACCTGTGCGAGACCCGATGTGGTTCCCGACCTGACCGCAGCGGTGGCCGACGTGGTCGCGATCTCCACGATCGACTCGGCGATGCCGATCTCGCCGTGCTGGGCGGCCAGCCCGAGCCGGAGCGACTGCGCCGCGGCGGTGAAGACACCTCCTGCGGCGGCACCGACCGCGGCGGCCGCGAGGGTCTCGTTGACCATCGAGCCGACCTGCTGCTCGCGAAGCCAGCCGGAGGGGTCGCCCGCGGCTCGCTGAGCCTCAGCGCGACTGGTTCCGCCCGAGCTGACACCGTCGTGGTGCAGTTCGCCGGTGAGGTTGCGTTCCACGTCGCGGTAACCGGACACGCGGATGCCATCAGGGTTCATGCCCAAGCGACGGCTGAGTAGATCTCGGAGGTCCTCGACCTTGTCGGCGGATGCCAGCCGCTGCATCCCGTCGTACTTCTCCGCCTCGAACGCGTTGAGCGCTTCACGGGCGTTCTCGTAGAACTTGGCCTGCACCTCGCGGACAAGGTCACCATCCCGCGAGATGATGATGTCGGCAGCTGCGGTCGACTGGCCCATCGAGGCTGTCGTCACGGCGCGCAGTGTCTCGCCGGCTCTCGCGCTCGCGGCGTTGAACTTCAACGTCTCAACGAACTCGAACGCGTGGCCGGCGGCGAAGTGCGACGCCTTGTTGGCGTGCTGGCGCGCGAGTTCAGCCGCAGCGGTGCGGTTCCCGTCGGCCAGCCACTCCTGGGTGGCGCGGGCGAGACCCGCCGACGCCTCGCGGGCGAAGACCCAGGCAGCGTGCCGCCCGGACTCCTCAACGAGTCGCTGCTGCTCCTTCACCGGGCGACCTGCATGTCGTTCTCGGACAGCAACTGTTCAGCAGCCTCGAGCGCGTCGTTGCTCGCGCCGGCGAGCGCGCCGTCCTCGTCGAGCAGTGGAACGTCGATCACCGTGCGAAGCGTCTTGGTCGCCGAGACAGCCAGCATGACCGCCTGTCGGTCGTGCTCGTCGAAACTCGCGTAGTCGTCGTTCCTGTCGACGAGGTGTTCGAGCACGGCCACCCGGCGCTGAGCCAGGTCCGCCAAGACCGTCACCAGCGCGGTGATGTGTGAAGCGCGCAGCGCGATCCCGTGAGCGACTGTTCGGGCCAGTTCCATCTCGGTGATCGTGAACTCCGCCTTCGCCGCGTCCTCCTTGGCTTCGGCCAGCGCCTGCCTGCCCTTGTGGTGGACGACCAGCCCACCGACAGCCAGCACCGGGAGGGCGACGAGGCCACCCAGCACCATCGTGCCTGCCGCCACGCCGCCCCCTCCCGCAGCCAGCGATCCGCCACCCAGCCACGCAAGCGTCGCGTTGGTGGCAGCCGCCCCACTCAGCGACCCGATCGCCGTACCGGTCGAAGCGGTCGCCAACGTGCCGACCGCCGCGAAGGCGGTCAGGCCCGCTGTCGCGCCCGCGCCACCGCCCGCGGCCAACGTCTTCAGTGCGTCGACGGCCGCGAAGTCCACCTTCCGCACGTCCATGTCGAAGGACCGCACGAACTCCGGTGCCTCCTCGATGGTCAGCTCAGAGAGCTCGACGTTCTTCAAGCGTGCGAAGACCGTGACGAAGTCGCGGATGGGACCGTCGTAGGCAGCCAGCTCCTCCTCGCCGAGCTGCTGCACGGCCGCAGCGGTCTCGGTGTGCTGTTCCTCCAAGCCGGCGGCCGCAGCCTCCAGCAACCCGGCCGTGCCCTTGCTCAACCGCTGAGCTTCGAGCAACGGAACCGTGACCTCGACCTCGGACAGGCGGCCCCGGATCTCACGGACAGCACCCTCGGTCGCGACCCGTACCTCGCCCGTGGTCGACGTCAACCGGTCACGTGCCGACGACATCAACCGCTTGCCGTCCTGGAGGTCCGGGATCTTGATCTTGAACTCGCGCACTTCAACCCCCCCGCGATCAGTACGTCACCCTCATCGAGCACCCCAGTCAGGCGCTCGGCGTACGCGACGATCTGCCGCAACGCCTCCCCAGCAACCTCGAACTGCGCACCGAACATCTCGATCAAGGCGCGCTCATCATCGCTCACCTGACCGTCGGCCGCAGCCAGGAGCGACAACTCGACCAGAAGGCCCCGCCGACTCGCAGCAGACGCGAACAGCCTAGCTGGAACCACGACCTCGCCCTCCGGTCTCGAGGGAAGCTCATCCAGATCCATCTCCCGCGCGACCCGGCGTAGGAAGGGGGTCTGCCCAGACTTCGGTTGACGGCGGTTGGCAACAGGCCATCGAGAGCGCCGCATCACCGGACGCGGTGGCGGCCAACACCCGAGTCCTCGACGTCGCGACCAACGGCGCACTCGATCGGGATGCGCTCTTCTCCCTGGCAGAGATCGCCGACTGGGACGCGCTGCACCTCGCCACCCTCATCTGGGGGTACGGCAGGTTCGCCAACCTCACCCACCGCAAAGCCGTCAAGCAGTTCGTCGCCACCGAACCCACCGTGCGCGCCGAGGTCTGCGAGGAGGTCCGCATCAACAGCCGGGCTGGATGGGGCCGGTGGTGGATCGGCAAGGCCCAGACCGCCATCCCGGGTCTACGGGTCGCGATGGGGACCAAGCTGCTGTACTTCGCCGGCTACGACTCGCCCGCCCGACCCCGGCCCCTGATCTACGACCGACGAGTTCACAGCCAGCTCACCGCCCTCGGCTACGACTTGACCAACCCGACGGCAGCTACGGCCTCATCCGCTGGACGGACGACTACCGGCCCTACCTCGAGCTGTGTGCTGCGGCCGCAGCCGAGTGTGAACTCGAACCCGAAGACGTCGAGTACGCCCTCTTCCGTGCCGCCTCCTGACCGACCTCGCTTGTCGGCGTTCCGAACGCAAACGTCCGGGCGACCGCGTCGGTAGCCGGCCGCCGAACACAAACTGGGGATCGGATGGCGCAGCAGCCGGCCGGCGATCTCGGTGCGCGAACTCGGCCGGATCGATTGCGCGTTCCACCTCACGCCCCATGGTCGGCGAAGCGGGCGTGTACCCGAACGGGCTCAGCGCCTGGTCAGACGCTTCCCGCGGAAGTCCCACGGGGGCGGGCCTTCGATCCGACGTCCGCGTGCGGCGTCGCGCGCTGGCGCCGTTGCGGCGGGCGTCGGAAGGCGGGGGCAGCGTACCGATGGCAGCGGACCGGGAGCGTTCGGGCCGCGTCGTCGTGGTGGCGGAATCTCCCGGTGCCTCGGGAGCGTGCACCCTGGCGGTCGGGAACGCGGGCGGGTCAGCATGGGGTCAGGCGTGACGTCCACGCCGCCGACCCGAGAGGTGCATCATGACCCTGTCACCCACCACCGTCGACGAGCGCGCGTCGTACCCCCTGGCCGTGATCGGCGCGGGCCTGCTGCTCAACGGCACGCTGTTCGGCCTGCCGTGGCTCTTCGACGGCGCGGAGCGCTTCTCCGAGACCGCCGGTCTGTGGCAGTACGCCGCCTTCCACCGCGTGCAGTTGGTGCTGCTGATCGCGCTCGTGCTCGTGCTTCCCCGGTGGCGCGGCGCGGGCGGCGTCGCGGGGACGCGCACGCTGGGCGCGACGTTGCTCGGCGCGGTCGTGGCCGCGTGCGTGCTCAAGGCCGGCAGCGTGTTCGCGATGGCGTTCGTGGCGCCGTTCCTGGCGCAGGTGGCGCCCGCGGCCCTCGACGTCGAGAACGGCGGGACGTTCATGCTGGCGATGATCGCGGCCGACGTCGTGTTCCTCGCCGCCACCGTGGCGCTCGGGATCACCGCCTTCCGGGCCCGCGCCTTTCCACGTCCTGCCGCCGTGGCCGTCGTCCTCGGCGGCCTGCTCACGCCGATGTTCGGTCCGCTCGCCGGCGTGCTCGTCGGCGTCGGACTGGCCTGGGCCGGGTGGGCCGCTGGTCGCGCCGCGACCCGCCCGGCGGCGCCGCTGGCGCACACGAGCGCCTGATGCGTCCGGGACCCCGCCACCCGTCGTTGCGCCGACGTATCTTCCGCCGGTGACCACCGTGGACGCCCTGGGGGAGCCGAACCTGCCGTCGGCTCCCGACGCGTCGGTCCGGGTGCTGCCGGATCTGCTCGTCGTGCTCGCCGTCACGAGCGCGGTGCTCGCGCTCGCGCTGGTCGTGTGGCTACCCGATCTCGGCGACGGCGGGATGGGTCGCCTGGCGGTCGGCGCCGTCGTGTCGGGCCTGAGCGGCCTGGCGCTGACCGGCACGGTCCTGCTCCGGCGCCGGCCCGGCCACCCCATGGGACGGCTGCTGGTCGCGGGCGGCCTGGTGGGCACGGCCGTCTACGTCCTGATGGGGTACGCCGCGGCGACCGCCACGACGCCGGCCCTGCCGCAGCCCGACGTGGTGCTGTGGGCCACGAACTGGGCCTGGGTGCCGGCGCAGGTGCTGGCGGTCTCCCTGCTGCTGCGGTTCCCGGACGGGACGCTGCCCGGCCCGCGCTGGCGGTGGGGCGAACGGCTGGCCTGGTCGTGGGGCGCGACGACGGTCGTGGTCACCGCGGCGCTGCCCGGGCCGCTGGGGGCCAGTCCGCTGGAGCACCTGGACAACCCCTACGGCGTCGCCGCGCTCGCCGGGCACCTCGAGGCGCTGCTCGGTCCGCTGTTCGTGTGCTCGCCGCTGCTGATGGGGATGGTCGCCGCGGCCGGGGTGGTGCGTTGGCGGCGGGCCGACGGCGAGGGCCGCCAGCAACTGCGCTGGGTCCTGGCCGCGCTCGTCACCATCGCCCTGGCCGCGCCCTTCGCCGCCCTCGGCGGGGTTCCCGAGCTCGCCGAGGCGTTCGCGTTCCTGGTCCTGCCGGCTGCGATCGCGGTCGCCGTGCTGCGGCACCGGCTGTGGGACCTCGGTCTCGTCGTGCGTCGCGGTCTGGTGTACGGCCTGGCCACGGTCGCCCTCACCGCCCTCTACCTCGCCGTCAGCGTCGCGGTGGACGCGCGCGTGAGCCCGCTGCTCGCCGCGGGGCTCGTCGCGGCGGTGGCGGTCCCGGTCCGGACGCTCGCACAACGCGTCGTGGAGCGGGTGCTGTACGGCGACCGCGGCGACCCGGACGCGGTCGTGCGTCGCCTCGCGGGCCAGCTGCACGACCCGCCGCGCCCCCTGCTCGAGGTCGTCACGACCCAGCTCGCCCGCTCGCTGCGACTGCCCTACGTGGCGATCGAGCACCTCGACGGGTCGCTCGCGGCCAGCGCCGGGAACCCGACCCGGGTCGCGTCGCGCCTGCCGCTGTCCGCCGAGGGGCGGGTGCTCGGGCACCTCGTCGCGCACGAGCGTGCCCTCGGGGAGGGTCTGGGCCCCCGGGACCGGCGGTTGCTCGCCGAGGTGGCCGGGCACGTCGGCATCGCGCTGTACTCCACGCGGCTCGCGGCCGAGTTGCGGCGCAGCGCCGAACGGGTCCTGGCGGTCCGGGACGAGGAGCGGGCTCGGCTGCAGCGTGACCTGCACGACGGGCTCGGTCCGACCCTCGGCGCGATCGGCCTCCAGGTCGAGGCCGCCCGCAACCTCGTCGGACGTCCCGAGGCGCTCGACCGGCTGGACCGGATCCTCACGGACGTGGGCGCGGCCACCGAGGCCACGGTGCAGGAGGTCCGTCGTCTGCTGCACGACCTGGCACCGATCCCGCTCGAGGCGCAGGGATTCGAGGCCGCCACGACGGCGGCGGCGCGGGCGGCGGCCCGAGGGCTGGCCCTGGACGTGGTGATCGACACCGGTGGCCGTCAGCTCCCACCGGCGGTCGAGGTGGCGGCCCACCGCATCGTGGTCGAGGCGGTGCACAACGCCGCCCGCCACGCGCAGGCGACCCGGTGCCGGGTCGCGGTCTCGCTCGCGCAGGACGTGCTGGTCGTGACGGTCCGGGACGACGGCCGCGGCCTGGGTGACGTGCCCGCCGGAGTCGGGATCGCCGCGATGCGCGGTCGGGCGAGCGATCTCGGTGGCACCTTCTCCGTGGCGACCGCGGAAGGTGGCGGGACGAGGGTCGAGGCGCGCCTGCCCGCGCGGCTCGCCGCGAGCGGGCTGCCGGGACACGAGGCATGACCATCCGGGTCCTGATCGCCGACGACCACCAGCTCTTCCTGGACGGACTTCGACTGCTGCTCGACACCACGCCCGACCTCGAGGTGGTCGGCGCGGTCGGCGACGGTGCCGCGCTCCTCGAGGCCGCCGAACGCACCGACTTCGACGTCGCGGTGGTCGACCTCGACATGCCGGGGTTGGACGGCGCGACCGCCACGCGTCGGCTGCTCGCGTCGCAGCCGACCGCGGCGGTGCTGATCCTGACGATGCACGACGACGAGGCCTCGTTGGTGCAGGCGCTGCGGGCGGGGGCGCGGGGGTACGTGCTCAAGGGCGCCGGCCAGGGCTCGCTCGTGCGGGCGATCACCGCGGTCCACGAGGGCGACACGGTGCTCACCGGCGCCGCCGGTCGCGCGGTGCTCGCCGCGGTCCGGGCCGAATCGCCGCCGTTCCCGGGCTGCACGCCCCGGGAGACGCAGGTGCTCGACCTCGTCGCGCGGGGACTCGACAACGACGAGATCGCGCGGCGGTTGTCGTTGTCCCGCAAGACCGTGCAGAACCACGTCAGCGCGCTGCTCACCAAGCTGCAGGTCAACTCGCGTGCACGCCTGGTCGTCCGGGCGCGCGACGCCGGCCTCGGGGCCTCGCGCAGCTGACCCGGCAGGCGTCACAGGGGCAGGCGTCGGACGAGCCAGTCGGCCAGCAGCGGGTCGGTGACCACGATGTCGCCCTCGTCGCGGTGGCGCAACTTGCCGTCGGCCAGTAGGCGGTCGCGGGCGTGGTTCGCCGCGCCGGGGGACAGCTCGAGCCGTTCCGCCGCCGAGCCGTAGATCGAGCCGCCGTTGGCGTAGATACGCACGACCTTCTTCTCGGTCGCCGTCAGGTCGTCGTAGGTGGCGGCCAGCACGCCGGCCTCGGCGTCGCGAAGGCGTGTCAACGCTCTACCCCACCGCCCGTCCGCGGACTCGCCCGGGCCGGTCAGTCGCCACACCTGGTCCGCCGCGCGCATGGTCCGCTGGGGATGGCCACCGGTGAGGTCGAAGAGGTTGCCCGCCACCGATCCGGCGTCCCGGCCGGTGTCGGCGAAGCCGTCGACGACGATGGCGTGGACCGCGGCGAGGTCCAGCGGCTCGATGGTCACGAGGTCCGCCTGGTTGAAGAACGGCTGGTCGTGACGGGTGAACACGTCCCGCATCGCCGACGGCGCCGATCCGGCGAAGATCAGCCCGACGTCCGCGTAGTGGTGCTGCAGGCGGGTGCGCAGCACCGCCGTGGCCCCGTCGACGGTGGTGAGCGACTGGAACTCGTCGAACACGAGCAGCAGCGGCATGCGGCGCCCCAGCGTGACCAGCATCTGCACCAGCTGGTCGAACAGCGCCCGGGCGTCCGGCCGTCTGGCGGGCGACAGCGCGAGCTTGGCCTGCAGCCCGCCGAGGTCGATCCCGGCCTCGACCGACAGCTCCACGGCCGGCTCGCGGATGCTCGGGACCGCCGCCTGCATCGCCGAGGACAGCCGCACGACCGCGTCCGCGTGGGTCTGCACGCCGAACAGGTCGATCGCGATGGTCGAGACCTCCGTGAGGTCTGCTGCCAGGCGCCGCAGGACGGAGGTCTTGCCGAACCGCCGTGGTCCGAGCAGCGCGGTCACCCGCCGTTCGGTGACGCGCTCGGCCAGGTCCTGCAGCAACCCGTCGCGCCCCCGCACCCGGTCGGGCGGCAGCGGTCCCTGGTAGGGAAACGGCGAGACCTCCATGATCCCTCCAGAAACCAGTGGGAGATAGGCACGGTTTTCTGGTGTACCTTAGCGTGCGGAGAGCCCGCCGGTCAGTGGGCTCGGGTGCGTCGGGCCGCCGCGCGCCGCCGCGCGCCGCCGCGGGGCGCCCAGGACGCGCTTGCCGACGGCTCGGCACCTCCTTACCCTTGGGCGAGGTAAGGCTCACCGAAGTGACAGCCCATCGAAGGGGCGGCATGTACGGGCAGGTGGTGGCGGTCGAGCGTCTGACGCCGTCGATGGTGCGGATCACGCTGGGCGGCGAGGGGTTGGCCGGGTTCGCGCCCGTCGACGCGACCGACGCGTACGTCAACGTGGCGATCCCGCCGGACGGGGCCGCCTACACCGCGCCCTTCGCGATCGAGACCGTGACCCAGCTGCCGAACGAGCAGCGGCCGCACCGGCGCCGCTACACCGTGCGGCGCTGGAACGCTGCCCGGAGGGAATTGCAGCTCGACGTCGTGGTGCACGGTGACGTCGGCGTCGGCGGCCGCTGGGCCGCCGCCGCACAGGTCGGTGACGCCCTGGTGTTCCAGGGGCCGTCCGGGAAGTACCGTCCCGACCCGAGCGCCGACTGGCACCTGTTCGCCGGCGACGAGTCGGCCTTACCGGCCATCGCCGCCTCGCTCGAGGTGCTGCCCGCCGGCGTGCCGGCCGTGGCGCGCATCGTCGTGGACGGTCCCGACCACGAGCTCGAGCTGCGCACCGCCGCCGACCTCGACCTGGTCTGGCTGTACCGCGGCGGCACCGACCTCGACCCGCAACTGCTGCAGCACGCCGTCCGGTCGCTGCAGGCACCGGTCGGTCGCGTCCACGCCTTCGTGCACGGCGAGGCAGGCGAGATCCGTGAGGTTCGCCGTCACCTGCTCGCCGAGCGGGGTGTGCCGAAGGCCGACCTGTCCTGCTCGCCGTACTGGCGACGCACCTACACCGACGAGGCCTGGCGGGAGGTCAAGCGGGACTGGGTGGCCGAGGTCGAGCGCGACGTCGCCTGACCGCCCCGCACCGCGGTCGGTCCGGGCGGCGCCGACGTGGGCGTGCTTGCCTGTCCGCCGAGGTGACCTCGAGACCAGGAGCGAACGTGCGGGCGGTACAGGTGACGCGGTTGGACGGGCCGGACGCGGTGGAGGTCGCCGACATCGACGAACCGGCCGGCGACGGGCTCGTGGTCGTCGACGTGCATGCCGCCGGCGTCACCTTCCCCGACGTCCTGGTGACCCGCGGCCAGTACCAGGTCAAGCCGGACCTGCCGTTCGTGCCGGGCTCGGAGGTCGCCGGCGTGGTCCGCAGTGCCCCGGAGGGCGCCGGAGTCGGCGTCGGTGATCGCGTCGCGGCCTTCGGCGGTTTCGGCGGGTTCGCCGAGACGGTCGCGGTCGACCCGGGGCTGGTGTTCGCGTTGCCGGACGAGCTGTCGTTCGCCGCCGCTGCCGGACTGCCGATGAACTACCTCACCGTCCACTTCGCCCTCGTGCGGCGCGGCGGGTTGCAGCCGGGGGAGACGGTGCTGGTCCACGGTGCCGCCGGGGGGGTCGGCACGGCTGCCGTGCAGCTCGCCAAGGCCCTCGACGCCCGGGTCGTCGCCGTCGTCTCCAGCGACGCGAAGGCCGAGGTGGCACGCCGCGCCGGGGCCGACGAGACCGTGCCCGCCGACGGGTTCCGGGATGCCGTGGCGGCGCTCACCGACGGCCGCGGGGTCGACCTGGTGGTCGACCCGGTGGGCGGGGACCGGTTCACCGACTCGCTGCGCAGCCTCGCGCCCGAGGGGCGGTTGCTGGTGATCGGGTTCACGGCCGGCGAGATCCCGACCGTGAAGGTCAACCGGCTCCTGCTCAACAACCTCGCCGTCGTCGGCGTCGGATGGGGGGCCTTCTGGCTGCGCGAGACCGACTACCCGCGTCAGCAGTGGACCGAGTTGTGGCCGCACCTCGAGGCCGGGGTGCTGCGGCCGGTGCTCGGGTCGACCTACCCGCTCGAGCACGCCGCCGAGGCGCTGCGCGAGCTCGACGAGCGCCGCGCCCAGGGCAAGGTCGTCCTCGAGGTCCGTTGAACGACGCACGTGCGTCCGCGGTCCGCCGGGTGCGGACGACGACGCACGTGCGTCCGGATCGGTGAAACCGACGACGCGGCGACGGTGCTCGCCGAACCGACTCGCACGTGGGGCACGCTGCGGCGAGAAGGTGGTCGCCCCGTGGTTCGGCGGCCGGATGGCCGGCTCGCGCGCGCAGGCGGAGGTGCCCGTACGACTCGCCGACCGCGCTTCAGGCGTTTTCTGGCCGATCGGTACGCGTTCCGACGGTGAACGTATGGTCTAGCTCGGGGTGGGGGAGTGGCCATGACCGTCGGTATGAGACCGGTTGTCCAGATGCCGCGGCTGCTCGTCGGTCCGATCGTGCGTCGGGTCGAGGTCGAGCGAGCCCACTTCTTCTTCGCCACGCGCGTCCCCGGCTCGATGCGTGTGGAGGTGCACCTCGGCCGCAAGCAGACCGGCGCGGCCGGTCCGGTGGCGACGGGCACACGTGCGCTGACGAGGATCGGCCAGCACCTCTACGTCGCGCTCGTCACCGTGCAGCTGCCCACGGTCGGACCAGGGCAACTGTGCAGCTACGACGCCGTCCTGGTCGAGGCGGGAGGCGAGGCACGCCTGCACCAGCTGGGGTTGCTCGGCGGCTCGGTGCCGGTCGATGGGATCGATGTCAGCCAACAGCGTCTGCGGTTCCCCCTCGGCTACGAGGTGGGGAAGCTGCCGACGTTCGTCACGCCCGTCGTGGACCCGGGACAGCTGCGGATCGTTCACGGTTCCTGCCGCAAGCCCCATGGCGGGGGCGAGAAGGAAGCCGACGCCCTGCATCTGCTCGACCTCGAGTTCACCCGCCTCACCAACGAGCCCCTGGTCGCCGACGACCCAGCCGAGCGGCCGCAGCAGCTGGTGCTGACCGGTGACCAGATCTACGCCGACGACGTCGCGGGCGCATTGCTGCACAGTTGCACGGAAGTGGGCCGTGAGCTGCTGGGCTGGGACGAATCGCTCCCCGCCACCGACGACGCCTACCCGGTCTCACCCGGGTGGCGCACCCGGTATCTCGAACGGGCCAAGATCAAGCGGGACGCGGACACCGGGTACTCGCGCAACCACCTGTTGCGCTTCGCCGAGTGGTGTGCGATGTACCTGTTCGCCTGGTCCGACGCACTGTGGGCGACGGACCCGTCGACCGGCGCCTACACGCTGCCGCCTCGCCCGTCGTCGCCGCTGGGGGCGCCGTCCCACCATGCCGATGCCGTCAACGCGTGGGAGGAGACCGCGCCGAAGGTGCTGGGGTTCGCGACGTCGACCTGCGCTGTCCGCAGGGTACTGGCCAACGTCGCCACCTACACGATGTTCGACGACCACGAGGTCACCGACGACTGGTATCTGAACGACCGCGTTCGCCGCGCCCTCAAGGGCGAAGGGCAGGCGGGCGAGCTCGGGGAGGTGGGACCGCGGCTGTTGCGCAACGGCCTGAGTGCCTATGCGATCTTCCAGCACTGGGGCAACGTGCCCGAGGACTTCGACGTCGATCCGCAAGGCAACCGGCGGCAGGGGCTCGAGCTGCTCGACCTGTGGACGTGGGGCGGGGACACCGATCCGGCACCGCTCACGAAGCATGCCAATCGCCGTGCGGCCGACGAACTGCTCGATCTCGGAATCGACGACCAGCCGATCCCTGTCAGCGGCATGCGCGGCGACTTCGAACGCATTCGCTGGGACTACGCGATCGCGTTCCCCGCTCACCGTCTCCTCGCGCTCGACACGCGGACCTGGCGAGGATTTCCCGACGACGACCCGTTCAGCTGGGAGTCGCTCGCGCCGGCACCACCACCGCCGGGGGAGGTGCTCGCCAGCGGAGGCACCTACCTGCAGGCCGTGGCGCAGGCTTGGATGACCGCCGGGTCGACCTCCAACGACGGAGCGCTCTCGCTGTTCGGCGTCGTCCTGTCGAGCGCCGTCGAACTCGCCGAGGCCCTCACGGATCCAGTCGGGCCGGTGCATACCAAGTTGACGGCGCTGCTCACCGCCTACGCGGGTCTCGTCGCGGTCCTGCCCGGGCGGGCAGCGGTGCCGCCGGGGCAGCTCCTCGACGGCCGGCCGCGCTTCGGGCCGGCGTTGCTCGCCGACACGCCCGCGCTGGTGAGCGCGCTCGATGCGTTCGGCGACGACGAACTGGGCGCCCTGGCCCCCGAGATCGTGCGCGACCTGGCCGCCCTCGACTTCGGTCCCGAGAGCCAGGAGCTCGGCCACTTCTTCCTCGCCCTCGCAGAGTTCGTGGCAACCGCGACGGTCGCGTCGGCCGCCGGCATGGCGAACGCGGCGGCTCAGGTCGCGAGCCATGCCGGGGAGACGGTGTGGAGCTCACTGACCACCCTCGGCCGATCCGTCCCCGCGCACGTCGCGCTGCTCGACGAACTGCGTCCGGCCCTCCAACAGCTCGACCACCTCGCCGCGACGACACCGGTCGGACGGCATGCGGCGAAGCTGTTCCGTGACGGCAGCCACCGGCTCGGCGCGGCCCTCATCAGCCGGCCGGCGCTGCAGTTCATGGTCGCGGACGCGTTGGCGGCCACCCGGCCGTCGCCGCTGACGTTCGTGCTCAGCCCTGCACCGATCTTCGGCAACCGCCTGGTCGAGGTGATGCAACGCACGATGGTGGCCAAGGCCATGGCGGCTGGCGAGGCCGGCGAGGAGGAGTGGGACTTCGAGGCTTGGAGCGTGAACGTTCCTGCCATGTGCGACCTGTTCAGCGCAGCCCGCGAGCTCACGTGTGCCATCGTGCTCTCCGGCGACGTCCATTACGCCGGCAGCAGTGTGAACGAGGTGACGCTCACCGTCCCGGTCGACGGCAACGGCGACCGGGACGGCACCCCGGTACGAACTCGCTACGTGCAACTGACCTCGTCCAGCACCCGCAACTCCGACGGCACGACGCGCGCGCTCGCTCACGCCGACGACGTGCTCTACGACCCCGATGGCACGTTCCTGATGCTGCAGTCGGACTGGCTCGGGGTGCTGGATCACGGGGCGGCCGCCGCCGGCCATCTGGCGGTGCTCGCCAAGGCCGCCATCGCCGACCTGCTCGACGACCTCGCGGGCTTCGATCCGTTGAAGCCCCTGCGCGACTGGTGGGCCAAACCCTTCGACTGGGAGGTGGTCGACGAGCTCGTACAGCGCATCCTCGCTTCGCCCGAGACCCTGGCGCGCCTCTGGCTCCAACAGCTCGCCTGGGAGATCGCTGCGACGGCGGACCTGATCGTCGAGTTCTTCGACGATCCGCTGTTGGCGATCCTCGGCGATTTCATGACCGCGCGGGAACTCAGTCGCCAACTGCTGCGCGAGCTGTACCGCGACCTCGGGCTCGACCCCTCGCTCGGCCTCAAGATCGAGGGCACCGTCCTGCGCGACGGGCGTCCCGCTCGGGTACCGAACTACCCCGCCCTCGCGGAACGCCTGCCCACCGGCTCGCGCACGGACCGGGCCGAAGCCCTGGCCCGCCGGGTCGTTGGCCATGCCAACCTCGGCTTCGTGGGCGTCGAGAAGCGGGGGATCGAGATCGTCCAGGTCCGGCACGAGTTGCGTTGGTATCCGTTCGACGAGCCCGCAGCCGGCGGTGCCGCCGCGTCCGCCGTACCCCGCGGTGACGTCTACGGGACGCTGCATCGCGCCGGGTGGGGTTCGCTGCCAGGGGCGCCCGCGGAGGTCGGGACATGACCACCAACCTCGTCGTGGTCGCACTCGAGCAGTTCACCGACCTGTTGCAACCGATACGCGAGATCACCGAGGCCGACGACCCGCTGCTCGCGACCCGACGCTTCCTGCGCTCGGCGGGTTGGCACCTGCACGGCACGATCGACGTCGCGCCGATCACCTCGACGGCCGGGACGGTCCTCGCCGCCGTGGAAGCAGCGAAGGACGGTCTCGATCCGAAGGACCTGGTCCAGTTCACCCGCGCCACGGTGGACGTGCTCGGTGTGGTCGCCAAACTCGGCGACCTCATCGACGCGTTCACGGCCGCCGGGCCCGGCGGCGACTCGGCGACGCGCGAGGCACTCGGCGAGGACGTCGTCCACCGACTGTTGGTCGGCTGGTTGCGGCGCCGACGCGTCGTGCGTCACCTCGCCTCGCCCCTGGGACTGATCACCACGGTCGACGTCGACGAGCGGGCCTTCGGCGGGTGGCTCGTCCGACGGGCGGGAACGGCCGAACGACTCCGTCCGGCCGCGTTGCTCGATCTGCTCGACGACCCGGTCGCCACGGTCCGCGACATCCTCGCGCCTCACGGCATCGACGAGCGTGCGCTGGCGGCGACGACCAACCTGTTCGTGGCCAGGTTGTTCGACCCGGCGCTGCGCGCTGTCGGTGGCCGCTGGGAGTTGCATCCCGACGCGCTCGCTGACGCCGACCGTGTGCTCGACCTCGGCCGCAAGGGCTTCATCGACCTGACCTTCCCGGTCGCCGACGGTGACGGCAACGCGAGTGTCGGCACCACCTACGAGGTGCTGTCCGGATCGGACGTCTCCAGCCGCGGAACCACCGGTCCGGGGCTCGAGCTCGCGCCGCACGGCCGTTACTCGCATCGGTTCAGTCGCGACGGCTGGGAGATCGATCTGGCGGTGATGGTGCTGCTCGCTGGCGTCGACGCGGGCACGGCGGCGCCCGCGATCGTCGTGGACGCCGACGGTGTCCACCTCGACGCTCACGTGACCGCCGAAGCAGCGGTCGGTGCGAGTTTCGACCTCGACGTCCTGGTCGGTGGCATGGGCAGCCGCATCGAACTCGGGACGATCGAGCTCCGCTTCGAGACGGGGGTCTCCGCCACCGGCCTCGATGTGGAACTCGAGGTGGTCGCGCGTGGTGCCCGGATCGTGTTCAGCGCCGCCGACCTCGGTGCGGCCGTCGCTGCCGTCGTCGACTTCGAGAACGCGATCGAGTTCGACCTCGGCCTGGCCTGGTCGATCCGGGACGGGCTGCGGCTGTCGGGCGCCGCGTCGCTCGTGCTCGAGTTCACCGAGGGCATCGACATCGGCGGGGTCGTCGCGCTGTCCGGCATGCGCGTCGCTCTCGAGCTCGGTGACGGGCTGTCCGTGGCGGCCACCGCGGACGTGCGGATCGCGCTGGGACCGGTCGCGATGGTGTTCGAGGACGTCGGCCTGGCAGCCGTGATAGCGCTCGGCAGCGGTGACGGCCCGCCCTTCGCGCTCGCGCCGAGGCTGCCGACCGGGATCGGGGTCCGGATCGACGCCGGGGTCGTCCGCGGCGGTGGGTTCTTGAGCTTCGACCCCGAACGTGGTGAGTACGCCGGCATCCTGGAACTCGGCATCCCGGCGCTGTCGCTCTCGCTCAAGGCGGTCGGGATCTTCACCACCGACCTGCCCGGCGGCGCCGACGGCTACGCGCTGCTGTTGCTCGTCTACGCGGAATTCCCGGCCGTGCAGCTCGGATACGGATTCACGCTCAACGGTGTCGGAGGCATCCTCGGCATCCAGCACGGGGTCAGCCTCGATGCGCTGACCGCCGGCATGCGGACCGGGGCGCTCGACAACGTGCTGTTCCCCGACGATCCGGTCGCCCGGGCGCCAGGGCTGCTCAACGACCTTCGTGCGGTGTTTCCGATCGTCCCAGGCGCACTGACCTTCGGACCCGTGCTCCAACTCGGCTGGGGCACCGGCATCGTCACGTTGTCACTCGGACTGGTGGTGCAGTTCGACGACGTCCTGGGCGGTGGCGGCGCCGGACCGACGCTGTCACGGATCGTCCTGATCGGCCAGCTCGAGGTGCGGTTGCCGCCGATCGAGGGCGTCCCGGCGCTGGTCCGGCTGCTGGTCGACATCGTGGGTTGGTTCGAGGTGAGCGACCTCGAACTCGGTATCGACGCGCGCTTGCGCGACTCCCACGTCTCGGGATTGCCGCTGACGGGTTCACTCACGGTCCGAGCCCGCTTCGGTGACCGACCCACCTTCGTCATGGCCGTCGGCGGCTTCCATCCCGCGTTCACCGATCTGCCACCAGGGCTGCCGCCGCAGGACCGCATCGGTTTCGCCCTGGTCCGAGGGAAGCTCCGTGCGGAGCTCGCCGCCTATCTCGCGATCACCTCGAACACCTTCCAAGTCGGGGCGCAGGTGTCGGTCCGCGCCGAGGTCATGGGCTTTCGTGTCGAGGCATACCTGGGCTTCGACGCGCTGTTCGTGTTCGAACCACGCTTCCACTTCACGATCGACTTCCGGGTCGGCGCCTCGATCTCGTACAAGAAGTGGGACTTCGCCTCGGTGCGCTTCCGCGGGAACCTCACGGGACCGGGACGCTGGCAGCTCACGGGCTACGCGACCGTCACCATCCTCGGCTTCGACAAGGACGTCGACGTCAACGAGGCCTGGGGCGCGGCCCCCGCAACCCCGCTGCCGAACGTCGCCGTCCTGTCCCGTGTCGTGCAGGCGTTGACGTCCGCGGATGCCTGGCAGGCGAGCTTGCCGGCGGGACCTCTCGTCACGTTGCGCCCCGTCGAGGCGGGCCTCGGTGAGGTCGTCGTCCACCCGATGGGGCGACTGCAGGCGCGCCAGACGGTGGTCCCACTGGGCATCGACGTCGCCCGCGTCGGCGCCAGCCGGCCGAGCGATGGCCCTCGTTACACGATCGACCTCGCGACCGTCGAGGTCGGCGGCGTCCCGGCCACCGACGTCCGGCTCGTCCAGGAACACTTCGCCCGGGCCGAGTACCTCGACCTCTCCGAGGACGACAAGCTCGCGGCGCCGTCGTTCGAGCGGTTCGACGCCGGGATCGCGATCGGTCTCGACGGGTTCGTGCTGCCCGACCGGCACGTCGGCTTCGAGCCCGAGCACGAGACCAAGTACCTTCAGGCCTCGGAGGTGAGCGAGCTCACGCTGCTCCGGGGTGACCTGCTCGTCACGCTCAGCCACTGGGGCGCGGCCGCGTACACCGAACGGGCCCGGTACCTCCGGCTCGTCGGCCACGACCGGCTCGCCATCGAGGTCCGAGAACCCGGTCACGAGGTCGTCGATGCCGTCACGCTCGCACCGGTGACGCTGCCCGAGCACGCCGTCACCGGCGACCGTCCGATGACCTTCACCGAGGCGATGCAGTGGTCCGAGGCCGTGGCCGGCCCGGTGCTGGCCGTCCAACGGGCGGAGGTCTTGGCATGACGACACGGTTCCTGCCCTGGACCCGTCGCGGAATGACGGGTCAGCTGACCGAGGTCGACACCGGCGGGTCGCTGCCGCTGCGCGCCACTCTGCCCGTGTCGGTCCGGGTCAATGGCACTGCTGCCACCGCGGACGTCGCCACCTACGGGCCTGGGGACGTGACCGGGCTCGATGCCGACACGATCGTGCGGACCGTTCCGGAGCGCTCGGCGGTCGACGTGGCTCCCGACGAGTTCGTCGCGGTCGAGTTCGACGAGCCCGACCTCCCGTGGATGTTCACGCCCGCCGCCGCCGGGAGCGACCAGCAGCTACGGCCGTGGCTGGTGCTCGTCGTCGTGCGAGCGGGCGCCGGGGTGTCCCTCGGGCTCTCGGCCCGGGCACCCCTGCCGCGGATGGTGATCGAGGCCCCAGCGGTGCCTGACGCGGAGCTGCCAAACCTCACGCAGAGCTGGGCATGGGCACACACCCAGGTGATCACCGGTGCCGGCGACTCCCTGACGGCGTCCACCCTTGCTGCGGCGCCGTCGGCGGTCTCCCGGCTGCTGTGCCCGCGGCGGCTCGAGCCTGGTGTGCGCTACCACGCCGCGCTCGTGCCCGCCTTCGACGCGGGTGTGGCAGCAGGGCTCGGCGTGCCCTTCACGGGTGAGGTGCTCGGCCCGGCGTGGACATTGACCGGGCGCGAAGACCGGGTGGTGCTTCCCATGTACCACCACTGGGAGTTCACCACCGGTCCCCCCGGTGACTTCGAGTCGCTGGCGAGGCGCCTGCAGGCGACGTCGCTGCCCGAAGGCGTGGGGACGGCCAGGATGTGGCTCGGGGCTGCCCATCCCGCGTTGCCAGACCTCGCCGCCGAGGATGCGACCGTCGGCATGGAAGGGGCCCTGCGCGCTCCCGAACCGGGTTCGGGCGACCAGCTCGGACCTCGACACGCTGGCTGGGTGACCCGACTCATCGACCTCGTCGACGGTCCGGCGGCCGCGGTCACCGGCGGCACGCTCGCCGATGGCGAGGTGGTGGCGCCCCCGGTGTATGGCTCGTGGCACGCCGCATGCCCCACCATCCCGGCCTCGCGCAGCGGTCCCACCTGGTTGCGCGAGCTCAACGTCGACCCGCGGCACCGTGCCGCCGCCGGCCTCGGCGGCGAGGTCGTGCGCGCCAACCAGGAGGAATACGTCGACGCGGCCTGGACGCAGGTCGGTGAGGTGGTGGAGGCGAACCGACTGCTCGAGACCAGCCATGCCATGACCCTCGTGGCCGAGCGGCTCCATCAGCGGCACGTTGCCGCCCGGGATGCCTTCGACGGGCTCGTGCTGACCCACGCCGCGCATGGGCGCATCCGTCACGCTGGCACCACGCTGCTGGCCAGCCTCGACGCCTCGACGGCACCGGCCGGGCTCGAGACCCGCTCGTTCCAGCGCTTGGCCAGCCCGCGCCATCCGAAGCTGCGCGCGGCCTCGGCCCGCGCCGGACGGACGCGAAGCCGCGTCGACAACGCGGCGCTCGACGGCCTGTCGTTGCTTCCGGTCGGCAAGCTGCCGCCGCGGGTGTCCGTCGTCCCCGATGGGTTGGTGGACACGGTGCTCGCCGCTCACCTCGGCAGCTTCCAGGAGCTCCTCGCTCCTGAGGTCGCGAACCCTTCGCTGCTCGAGCAACTCGCCGACGTCAGCCGCACCCTGCAGACGCGGGTCAAAGAGCTGACGTCCAGCCCCGTGTCGCCGCCGAGGCCGCGCCGCGACCTCGGTCACGTCGGCGTCCTCGACGACCATCATCTGGCAGCGCTCCGCCTCACGGCCTCCCCGACCGCCGACCTGCTGCTTGCGGTCGAGCAACTCCGCGCGCTCGTCCATGCCGCGCCGGGACGTGGAGACGAGCGCGTGATCGGCGTCCGGAAGGTCGGCGACGCCGTGCAGCCGTTGGCTCTCGACCGCTTCGGTGTGGTTCGGGTCGAGGGCACCAGAGACGAGGTGCTCCGCATCGCGACCGGCCGCGACCAACCGCTCGTGGACGTGCGGGATGCTGCCGCGAAGGTGCGCGCCTTGCCCGACGTGGTCGCGCCGGGCGACCCGTCGTCGGCCACGGTCGACAAGCCGTTGGCACAGGCGCAACAGGTGACGGCGTTCGCCCGTGACCTGCAGGTGGTGTTGGCCAGATCCGCCACGGCGGTCGTGCCGCTTCCCCCGCCGCGAGCCGAACTGGATCTCGAGGCCGTTGGCGCGGTCGTCGTCGAAGCGACCCGGCCGACGCCGGTGGCACAGGCGCGAGTCGACGAGCGCCTGCGCATCGGCGGCCACCGCTTCGCGCAGTTCCCGGGCGGGACGCGACGGGTGGATCTGCTGCGTCAGGATCGCGACCTGGCACCGGTGATGGTCGGGCCGGTGCTCGACCGCCCGCTCTACCTGGACCTGGCCCGCCTCGACCCGGGACGGTTCCTGCCCGGCGCCGGGGCCATCCCCGACGACACGATCACACTGCTCGAAACGAATCCGCGGTTCGTCGAGGCGTTCCTGGTCGGGGCCAACCACGAGATGAACCGGGAACTGCTGTGGCGCCGCTATCCCACCGACCGGCGGGGGACGCCGTTCCGACGGTTCTGGGACCGTCTCGACGACGGCGACGACATCGCGCCCATCCACGAGTGGGACGGTCGCCGCGGACTCGGTTCGCACAGTGGGGGGGACGCCGACGGCAACCTGGTGCTGCTCGTGCGAGGTGCGCTGCTGCGTCGATTTCCGAGGACGGTCATCTACGCGATCGCGGCCACGGCCGACAAGCGCATCGATGCCGTCGCGGTGCCGAGAACGCCCGTCTTCGCCGGGAGGGTGGAGCCGGACATCACCTTCGTCGGCTTCGACTTCGGCGTCGCGGAGGCACGCGCGGGACACGGGACGATGTTCGTGCTCCAGGAGCAACCGAGTGAACCGCGCTTCGGTCTCGACGGGGAGACCGATGACACGACCGACATGCCGCCCACGTGGTCGGACCTCGCCTGGGACCACGTCGGCGTCCAACCCGGAGCCCACCTCGATCTCGAGCGAGTTCCGAGTGAACTGCGCGCCGATCCGTCCCGGCCGCTCGCCACGCCTCCTTCACCGTCGGCCGTCTTCGGTCGTGACGCCGGTGACATGGCCGCCATCACCTTCCAGCGTCCCTTCCGGGTCGCCGTTCACAGCTCCGCGATCCTGGACCAGGTCTGATGCCGACCCACCCCGACCCCCGCCGCACTCCTGACCGGCGTGTGCTCGACGCGCTCGGCCAGGACCTCGACCGGGTCGACCACGACCTCGACAGCGAACGTCTTCGGCTCACCGAACTCGTCTCCGAGCGCAAGCGGCTCGAGCGGCTGCTGGCGGATCCGGGAACGACTGCCGCCACCGGTCGGAGGTTGCAGAGCAGGCTCGACCGCGTCCGGGGCGAGCAGGCGCGAGTGCACGGCGAAGTCGCTGGCCTGCTCGAGCACCACCGCGACCTACGGAACCGGTTCGACGGCCTTGTCGTGCAGTCCGACCCGCTCGCCGGTCACGACGGTTCCGTGCCGATTGCGCTGCTGCCGGTGCGGCTCGAGACGCGGTTCGTCGGTGACGAGCTGCGGGTGCGCATCTTCCCCGACGTGGTGCACGTCGACCAGCACGAACCGCTGCTCACCGACGAGGAAGCCGCGTTCGGCGAAGCATGGTGGCGCCAGCGGTGGGACGCGACCGACGAGGTCGCGGCTGCTCTGTGGGAGTCAGCGCTGGAGGGCCGGCGACCCGGCCGGGTCGCCTGGGTCCTGCGAGCGACACGGCCCACGAACCACCAACAGCTGGGTCATGACGAGCCGCTGTTCGCCAGCGCGCCACGACGTGACGCCGCGGTGACCACGCCGCCCCG
This sequence comes from Egicoccus halophilus, assembly GCF_004300825.1. Classification (NCBI taxonomy): domain Bacteria; kingdom Bacillati; phylum Actinomycetota; class Nitriliruptoria; order Egicoccales; family Egicoccaceae; genus Egicoccus; species Egicoccus halophilus. The sequence continues at coordinate 3,799,765 of NZ_CP036250.1, read as the reverse complement.
AGCGCGGCTGCTGCCCAGCCGCTGGCTCGTCGTGGGCAGCCGCGGGGACGCCGAGGTGGTCCGCGCCTGGTCGGCGCTGGTCACCGACCCGCTCGCGACCGGCATGGGTGATCCGGACACCGACGCGGCGAACCTCGACGTCGACGCACCGCCGGACGTCCAGGACGAGCTCGCGATCGATGAGGCCACCCGGTGGTTGGTCGACTTCGATGCCGCGGTGGCGGCCGGCATGGCCGTGACCATCCGGGCCGGGGACGTCGATGGCGGCCTCGCTGCCGGTTTCGACCGCCTGACCGCGGTCGGTGTCGCCGCCGGCACCCCTGCCGGTCGAGCGGCGGAGTTCGAGCGGCTGCTCGAGGCACACCACTTCACCGACGGAGTGGACCACGTGCCGGCCGGGACCCCGACCAACGCCGATGATGCCGACGCGATCCCGGACCGCCCGCGGCCGGGGCGGCCCGACCGGCCAGCCGTCGCCGTCGGTGCCGATGGCGCGGGTGCGCGCCTCGCCGGCGCGTTCGGCCTGCCCAGCTCCTCGACCCTGAACCGGGTCCCAGCTGCCGAGCACCGTCACGACCCGCTGGCCGGGGCGATGGCGACCGCACTGTGGGAGCCCACGCTCGGCTACTTCCTGCGGCAGGTCCTCGAGCCGCTCGTGCCCGACGAGCTCGCCAGCCGGATCCGGGACCACTTCCGCCTCCACGTGCGGCCACGTGGGCCCTTCGCACCGCTGCGCGTCGGCGCACAGCCCTACGGGATCCTCCCGGTCACCTCCCTGCGTCACCACCGGGGAGATGAGACCGAAACGATCCTGGCCAGCATGCTGCGCCGTCTGCGACCGCTGTGGGTGCTGGCCGCTCGTAGCAGCCGGCAGCTCGGCAGTGGCGACGACCCTGGTGCCGACCTGGTCCATCTGCTCCAGCGCTCCAGCCGGTCCAGCCATTGGCGGGTGCGCTCGGTCCTTGGCCCCGGCACGGTGGCCAACACCACGGGATGGACGGGATTGTTCAACGTCCAGCAGTCGAGTGCCCACCTGCTGTTCGCCATCCTCGGGGTCGAGGGGCGGCCCGCGGTCGTGGACTGGACCCTGCAGGACGACCAGGTGCCCCTTCCGGTCCCGCTCGTCACCGGCGCTGGCACCGAGGCGACCGCACCTCTCACGGACGACTACGTGGCGCGCATCCTGCGGGACCTCCGTTCGGCCGGCGACTACGCGCGGGCCGTCGGCGAACCGAGCAGAGCAACCACGCTCCTCGAGGCACTGCTCGTCCATGCGGCCAAGCTCGAGGTGGCCCGCGCCTCGGCCACCACGATCCTCGACCACCTGCAGATCCATGCGCCGCTCCAGGTGGCGCTGCGTGAGCGCGAGATCGCGCTGCCCACGTCGTCCGAGACGGCGAAGACGGCCACGGCGAAGGCGGCCACCGTCGCCAAGAAGCTGTCGCAGGTGCACGTCGAGGACGCCGGCACGGTGTCGGCTCGCCTCAATCTCGACGTCGGCGAGCTCGCGCACGTGGCGATCCCGGAGCTGACGGGGCGGCTGGGCGTCGCCGAGTGGTTGTTGCACCGGACCGACCGCGACCTCGTTCGCCTGCCAGGGGGCGGCCAGATCGCGGAGTTCCGCGGCAGTCTCGAGGCACTGGTCGGTGCGCCGACGAAGGCCCTGCACGACACCACGGCCGACGTCCTGGACGCGGTCTCGCACCGGTTCGACGCTTGGGAGACCTCGCTGGCGACCCGGCGCCTGCACGCGCAGCGGGACACCGGCGTCGCGGGGCTGCACGTGGGCGCGTACGGCTGGGTCGAGAACCTGCGCCCTGCCGCTGGTCCCGTCAGTCACGGCTTCGTGCACGCGCCGTCGGTGCCCCACGCCGCGACGGCAGCCGTCCTGCGTTCGGGTCACCTCGCCCGTCGCGATCCGGCGGCAGCCGAGGCAACGGCCATCGACCTGTCGTCGCGACGAGTGCGCACCGCGATGAAGCTCGTCGACGGGCTGCGTCAGGGGCAGCCGCTCGGCGCGCTGCTCGGCTACCAGTTCGAACGCGCCCTCCGGGACCGTGACGTCGAACTGGTCGAGTATGTGCTCGACATCCGCCGGGAGCACCCGCTCGGTGCGGACACGGACCCACGGGCCCCCCGGGGACCCGTGGCCACGACGGCGGTGCGCAACGTCGTCAACGGCGCGGAACTCGCCGAACTCGACGACGCGGGACGGCAACGCCTGCTCGACCGGGCCGGTGTGGACGCGGCGCACCGGCCTGCCCTGATCGAGGAGATCGACCGCCTCGGTGACGCACTCGACGCGCTCGGCGATCTGCTGCTCAGCGAGTCGGTGTTCCAGATGGTGGCCGGCAACGCGGACAGGGCCGCAGCAGCCATGTCCGCACTCGACCGGCAGCAGTTGCCCCCCGACATCCAGGTGGCGCGTACGCCGTCGGCCGCCACGGGAGTCGACCACCACCTCCTGCTCGTGCTCGACGACACCACGCCACCCGCGGGCTGGAGCGGCCTGTCGGACCTGCGTGCCCGCGTCGCTCCCCGCGTGAACGCTTGGGTCGGCCATGCCCTCGGGGATCCGACTCGCTACCACCTGGCCGCAGACGTGCTCGACGCTGACGGTGAGGTGCTCGCCACCATCACGGTCGGGCTCGAGGAACTCGGACTGTCCCCCTTGTCCACCGTGTTGGCCGCCGTCCGCGGTGGGCCGGAGGGCAGCGAACTACAGGGCCACCTCGCAGCTCGTCTCACGACGGCGGTGACCGACGAGCGGGCAGTCGGGTTGCGTGCCCACGACGGCCCCGCCCCGGGGGGCCCGTCGGACGCGATGGGACTGACCGACCTCGTCCTGCTCGCTCGTCGCCTCGCCGACCTGCTCGGCAGCGCACGGTCCCTCGCGCCGGAGGACCTCGCCGGGCAGGATGCGGGCGACGACCCGGCCGGCTGGGAGGCCAAGGACGTCGCCGAGGTGCAGACGCGGGCCGACGTCGCCGCGGCCTTCGTCGCCGATCTGGCCGGCGTCACCGACGTCGGCAGTCTCACCATCAGCCAGCTGCGGAGCCGTCGCCGCCAAGGGGTCGAGCTCGGCATCCGTGAGACCCAGGCCCTCGAGGACGACCGTGACGGCCTGCGCGCCCAGGTGGAGGCCGCGGTCGAGATCGCCCGATCGTTGCAAGCCCGCCACGACGAGGTGGTCGCCACCTTCACCGCCCACCAGGCCGAGGTCGCCACCGGCGGCGGCGAGGTGTCTGCGCTCGAACAGGTGCGGTTCCACACGACCCGCATCCAGACGCTGCTCGGAGACGACGTGCCGGTCGTCGTCCCCGTCACGACGAGGGGCGAGGCCCGCGGGCGCTTCGCCCTCGCGGCGGGGGACCCGGCGCTCGTCGACGACGAGCCCTTCGCTCCGACCGAGTTCCTGCTCGCCCACGCCCGCGTGCGCCCGTCCGTCGGTCGGCTCTGGGACGTATTCGGACAGGCCGAGCTGTTCGGAACCGGTGTCGACGCGACCCAGCTCGTGATCGGGCAGACACCCCACCGGCCGGGGACACCCTGGGTCGGTCGCCGGCTCGGCCCGGCCGACGGTGCGCCGTTGCCGACCACCTCCTGGCTCCTTCACCGCCGCGCCGAGGAAGGGGCCCGTCACGAGCTACCGGAGCGCCTGCACGCGCTGGTGATCGACCAGTGGCACGAACTGGTGCCGAGCACCGAACGGACGACGGGGGTGGCCGTGCACCACGACGCCCCCGGCGCCCGCCCACCACAGGCGATCCTGCTCGCCGTGCCACCGGATCCTGATGCCGCGCACTGGCGGCTCGACGTCCTGCTCGACGTCGTGGGCGACACCATCGAGCTGGCCCGGATGCGCACGCTCGACATCGATGACCTGCCGCTGGCCGGCCGCGTGCTGCCCGCCACCTACCTTGCTTTCGACCTCGAGAACAAGACGGCCTCGTTCGGAATGCAACGTCTCGTCGAGCATGCCGTGAAGACGTGGGGCATGGTGGAGGTGGACCGATGAGCATCACCACGTGGAACCGCCTCGAACCGGTTCCTCGTTCGTCCGACATGCGACCGCAGTTGCGGGCCGAGCTCGCCGACCCCCTGTGGTCGCTGTCGCGACAATGGCAGTTCGGTGAGTTCGCCGGCGAGGACGCCGGCACGCCGATCGACGTGACCACGACCGTCGAGGTGGCACCGGTGACCCGCTACCACCCTGGCCGTCCGGGCGGGACGGCGGCGTCGCGAGCGAGCGACATGGATGCGCGGCACCTCCCGCTCGAAGCGGTGGTCGAACAGCGACCGGTCGTAGGCACGATGGCCGGCGTTCGACGCCGAGTCGACGGGGGCCAGCACCTGTTGCGGTTGCTGGCTGCGGCTGGTGCATCGCGTGCGCAGCGCTCCCGCTGGGTCGCGACCTTCCCCCTCGATCTCGCCTCGACCCCGATCGCCCATCTCGTTCCCCACGACCCGGCCGGTGCCGCCTGGCTGGACGCCGCCGTCGGGCGCGTCCCCGACGGCGAGGCGGTCGCCGCCACGCTCGAGCGGCTCCGCGACGACGGCCGGCCGGACGATCTGCCCGACGAACTCGAGGTGCCTGCCCGCCAGCTCGATCGCATCGTCGCCGCCGCGGACCGGTGGTTGACCTGGTGGCGAGCAGACGTCGACGAGCCGGCCACGGACGCCGGCGGCGATGCGTGGGAGACGCGACGGCTCGAGTACGCGTTCGCGGTCCAGGCCCGTCTGTCCGACGGTGACGTGGTACTGCATGCAGACGACTACGGCGGTGGACGCCTCGATTGGTTCGAGTTCGAGGCCGATCATCGGCAGTCCCTCGGCGGGGCCGGTGCCGACGGTCGCACCCTGGTCCGCCACGCCGTCCCGACTCCCGCCTACTACGGCGGGATGCCCGCCGACCGGTTCTGGGAGTTCGAGCCGACGACCGTCCGGTTCGGGGCGACCACGGTGGCACGCACGGACCTCACCCACCTGCTGCTCGACGAGTTCGCGCTCGGCTACGGAACGGACTGGTTCGTCGTTCCCGTGACGCTACCGACCGGCTCGGTCGCCGCGGTGCGCGAACTTCGCGTTCGGGACGTGTTCGGCGTCGAGACCACGATCGCCCCGACCGACCGTGATGGTCATGGCTGGCGCATGTACGCGACGTCCACGCGCCTCGGCGCGGCGCCGCGCGTGGCCGGGCTGCTCCACCTGCCGGCCGTCGCGCCGGCCGGCCAGGAGGGACCTGCGATCGAGGAGGTGGCCTGGTTCCGGGACGAGCTGGCCAACCTCGTCTGGGCCGTCGAGGAACGCACCCCGGGGATCCTGGGTGGGGCGGTCGAGCGTCGAGAGGCCCGACGCCGCGGCCTCGTGCCGGGCACCAGCCAGCGGCTCGACGTCGACGTGCCGGACATCGACCTGGTCTACCGCCTGCACACGGCGATCCCCGAAGACTGGCATCCTCTGGTGCCCGTCGTCCCGCGCGGGGCGGACGTCGGTGCGCTGGAGCTCGAGCTGCGCACCGTCGAGCGTGTCGATGCCGACGGGATGGTCCACGCCAGCGCACCCCTGGGGCATCTGCTCAGCCTCGAGACACCATTGCGGGTCGCGGCCGAGGAGGTGGGCCGCGAGGGTCGCCGGACCCGGCTGCACTGGCAGCTGGCGCGCGCCGCCGACGGGACCTACCACTCGTGGTTAAGCCATCGGGTCGGTGTCGGGCGCGGGGAGGGCTCGAGCGACCTGGCTTTCGACGTCTCGCGCCCGCCTCGCACAGGACTGCGCTGACGGCAACACCGGACCGGGGGTCAGACGATCGAACCCGGTGGGCGCAGCGGGACGGCGGTGGCGTAGAACAGCAGCCGCCCGACCAGCTCCGAGGCGCCGAAGGCGACCAGCATGCCCCACACCAGCGGGCTGGCGCGATAGACGAGCCGGTCGGTGCGCAACCGCTGGAGCAGCACCACGACCAGGGCGACCCCGACGATCCAGCCGACCGCCCGCAACGCCAGCAGCCACCGGTGGTCGACGGTGAACAGCGCGAGGCTGGCCTCGCCCTCGAGCCCCAGCGCCGGGAGCCGGCCCAGCTTGAGCAGCAGCGACGCGGCCGACAGCAACGCGCCGGCGAGCACGGTCACCGCCATGGCCCGCAGGTGCAGCCCCAGCAGCGGCTCCAGCGACCCGGCCGTGCGGCGCCGTGCGTAGATGGTGAGGAACACCGCGGCGACCAGCAGTGGCCCGAGCACCAGCGCGGAGGCCACGAAGGACAGCGGTGTGGACAGCTGGTACCAGCTCGGCATCGCCGGGACGAGGTAGAGCATCGTCATCGACGCCAGTCCCAGTGCGCCGGCCACCCCGGCAACGGCACCGAGCGTGGCACGCAGCGGGAAGCGGTCGCGGTAGCGCCACCACAGCGCGGCGTACAGGCCCCCGAGGGCGAAGAACCCGCCGAGGAAGAGGATCTCGCGCGAGAGCCACGAGTTGCCGAGGTTGAACAGGGCCCGGTAGGCGTGCATCGGCTGCCCGAGGTGCAGGGTGGACGCCACGAAGCCGAGCGCCATCAGCGGTCCGAGCAGCCAGACCCCGACGCTGGTGAGCTCCTCCTGCTCCCCGGTGTCGGCGAGCTGGCGAGCCAGCAGGTCGGTGACCCACAGCACGGCGAAGGCACCGAGCACCAGCTGGGTGATCAGGGTGAAGACGGTCAGCGGCCAGTCGAAGGCAGGCATGGCTCAGCCCTCCCGGGACTCGGCGAGGCGGTCGGTGCCGTCGACCCGTCGCAGGTCGTCGGGCAGCTCGGCCGGCAGGTCGAACAGGATGTTGGGGCGCGTGATGTCGATGTCGGGGAAGAACGGCGCCTCACGCTGGGCGGTGGGGTGCCGGCGGTACAGCTCGTCCATCGGCCCCCAGTCGAGTGCGTCGTAGGGGCAGCTCTCCACGCAGGCCGGGATTCCGCCCTCGTCGACGATCGGGGCGCACATGTTGCACTTGCTGACCTTGCCGAGCTTCTTGTCGTACTGCGGCGCGCCGTAGGGGCAGGCGAAGGTGCACATCTTGCACCCGATGCACACGTCCTGGTCCACCAGCACGATGCCGTCGTCGCGCTTGGTGTAGGCGCCGGTCGGGCACGCGCTGGCGCAGGCCGGCATGTCGCAGTGGTTGCACGACAGCGACATGAACAGCTGGGTGACGTCGGGGAAGTCCCCGGCCTCGAGCGTGCCGACCTTGCGGAAGGACACGTCGATGGGGGTCTCCCAGGTCTGGTCGCAGGCGGCCTCGCAGGTGCGGCAGCCGACGCACTTGTCGAGGTTGACGTAGAAGCCGAGACGGTCGGTCATGGTGAGGTCTTCCGGTGCCAGGGAGGGTGGGGGAGCTCAGAGGAGTTCGAGGGCGGCGGCCGTGTGCTTGAGCGCGGGCTGGAAGCTCAGCTCGTCGAAGAACCGCCCGGTGAGGTCGTTGACGGGCCGGCTGCCGAACTTCGGGCCGAAGTGCATCGGCACGAACAGCGAGCCGGGCGCGACCTTCGCGGTCACCCGTGCCGGGACCTCCATCTGCCCGCGACGCGATCGCAGACGCACCCGGTCTCCGGACCGGATGCCCAGTCGACGGGCGTCGTCGGGGTTGACCTCCACGTAGTTCTCCGGGGAGCGCTTGAGCACCGAGGGCATCCGGCCCGTCTTGGTCATGGTGTGCCAGTGCTCCTGCACCCGACCGGTGTTGAGCCAGAACGGGTAGCTGGCGTCGGGCGCCTCGAGCGGCGGCACGTAGTCCATCGCGTGCAGCACCGCACGGCCGTCCTCGGTGTTGAACCGGCCCTCGGTGTACAGCCGGGGCGTGCCGGGGGAGGCGGTGTCGGGCACCGGCCACTGCAGGCCGTGCTCGGCCTCGAGCCGGTCGTAGGTGATGCCACGCAGGTCGCAGGGGCGGCCCTCGGTGAGCGCCTTGAACTCGTCGAAGGCGTCCTCGGTGGTGGCGAAGGGGAACATCTCGGCGAACCCGAGGCGGCGGCCGACCTCGACGAAGATGTCGAAGTCGGAGCGGGCGCGGCCGTAGGGCTGCACCGCCTGGCGCAGGACGTTGACCCGCCGCTCGGAGTTGGTGAACGTGCCGGCCTTCTCCCCCCACATCGCCGCCGGCAGCACGAGGTCGGCCAACTCGGTCGTCTCGGTCTCGAAGACGTCCTGGACGACCAGCGTCTCGACGTTGCGCAGCACCTCGGTGGCCCAACGCGTGTCGGGGAAGGTCACGGCGGGGTTGGTGCCGATGACCCACAGGAAGCGGATGTCACCGGCTTCGATGCCCTCCCAGATCCTGTGGGCCGCGACCGGGGCCTCGGGCAGGTCCTCGAGTTCGATGCCCCAGGCGTCGGCGATCTGCTGGCGGTGCTCGGGCTTGGCCAGCGAGCGGTAACCGGGCAGCGACCCGCCGCCACCGGCCTGGCGGAAGTCCATCGAGGACGGCTGACCGGTCAGCGAGAACGGACCGGCACCGGGGCGTCCCACCTGCCCGGTCATCAGGTGCAGGTTGCACATCTGGTTGACGGCGGCGACGCCCTGGGTCTGCTGGTTGATGCCCATGGTCCACAGGCTCGTGGTGGCGTTCGCCTCGCCGAACCAGCGGCCGGCCGTCTCGATGTCGGCGGCCGGGACCCCGCACACCTCGGCGGCACGCTGCGGCGTCCAGTCGGCGACCAGCGCGGCCACCTCGTCGTAGCCGGTGGTGTGCGCGTCGAGGTAGGCGCGGTCGACGAGCCCGTCGCGGATCACCACGTGCTGCATCGCGTTGAGCAGCGCCACGTCGGTACCCGGACGGATCGGCAGGTACAGGTCCGCCAACCGGGTGAACTGCACCGCGCGCGGGTCGGCGACGATCAGCTTGCAGCCGCCTTCCTGCAGGCGTGCCATCAGCCGGCCACCGAGGATCGGGTGCGCCTCGTGCAGGTTCGCGCCGGTCAGGTAGACGAGGTCGGTCTCGGCGAGGTCGGCGTAGGCGTTGGGCGGACCGTCGGAGCCGAACGAGCGTTGGTAGCCGGTGACGGCGCTGGCCATGCACAGCCGCGGGTTGCCGTCGAGGTTGGGGGTCTTGATCGCGCCGCGGGCGAGCTTGCTGAGCGTGTAGAACTCCTCCTGCAGCAGCTGGCCGGTGTTGTAGATCGCGACCGCCTGCGGGCCGTGCTCGTCGATCACCGCGCGCAGACGCCCGACGAGTTCGTCGAACGCCCGGTCCCAGCCGACAGCAGACAGCTCGCCGTCGGCGTCGCGCAGCTGCGGGTCGCCCAGGCGACCCTCGGCGCGCACGACCTCGGCCTGGTGCAGCGACTTCTGGCACAGCAGACCCTGGTTGACCGGGTGGTCCGGGTTCCCGCGCACCATCACCGGCTCACCGGCGGTGGTGCCGATCTGCAGGCCGCAACCGGTGGCGCAGAACTGGCAGGTGGAGGTGGTCCACCGCTCCACGCGCTCGGCGGGGGTGAGCGCGGCGGCCGCGGCGGCCGTCGGCGCGAGCAGTCGGGCACCGAGCGGAACCGCACTCGCGGCGGTCAGCCCCAGACCGGCCGTCCCCGTCACCTGCAGGAAGCGGCGGCGGTCCATGCCGAACAGGCGGTGCGGACCGTCGTCCCGGGTCGCGGGGGGCGTGGCGGTGTCGACCACGGCGGCTCTCCTGGCGTCGTACCCGGCCGCGACGTTCGCGGTGGGCTTCGGTCAGGAGGGTCGGCCGTCGCGGGTGTCCGTGTGAGCGCGACAAGGCCCGACTTCGCGGGACCTCTCCGGGCTCCCTCGGGGCCGTTCGGCCCTGCCGCGCGACGCTCAGGCCTCCTCGGCCAGGACGTCGTCGATCCAGCCCATGGCGGCGACCGCGGACGGGAAGCCGGCGGTGGTGATCGCGAGCACGGCGACGTGGCGGATCTCCTCGGCCGTGCAGCCGACCCCCAGGGCCTTGCGGACGTTGGAGCGCACCGCGCCCTTGGCCAGGGCGCCGACGGCGATGCCCAGGGTCGTGAGCCGCTGCTCGCGCTCGTCGAGCGGTCCGGCCTGTTCCCCGGCGCGCCCGAGGCCGTCGAGGGCGTCGGCGACCTGCGGATAGCGGTCGCGGATACCGAGGTAGATGTCGGGGAGGTACGCGACGTCGGGGGTGTCGGACACGATGGCTTCCTCGTCGATCGGCCGTCCCGACCCTAGTGATCGACGTCGCTCGCGGTCGGGGAGCGGACACGACGCTCGGCCAGCCCGCCGTGACGCCCGGCGGGCCGCCCGCGACGCCCGGCAGGTCTGTGGCGCTCAGGCGGCGGTGCGTCCGAGGTCGCTGCGCAGGTCGCGGACGGCGATCCGGGCGGCGCGGTTGGCCCCGATCGTGGACGCCGAGGGCCCGTAGCCCAGCAGGTGCAGGCGCGGGTCGTCCGCGACGTGCGTGCCCTCCATGCGGATGCCGCCGCTGGCATCGCGCAGATCGAGTGGCGCGAGGTGGTCGAGTGCGTGGCGGAACCCGGTCGCCCACAGGATCACGCCGGCGCGGACGGAGCGGCCGTCGTCCCACGCGACGCCATCGGGGGTGATGCGGTCGAACATCGGCGATCGTTCGAGCGCGCCCCGGCGGCGGGCCTCCTCGACCGGTGGGGTGGCGACCAGGCCGGTCACGCGGACGACCGACGCGGGCCGTCGGCCCTCGGCGACGGCGCGCTTCACCTTCGCGATCGCCTCGCGGCCGGCGTCGTGGTCGAAGGGGGTGTCGCGCCACACCGGTTCGCGCCGGGTCACCCACGTCGTGGTCGTCACCCGCGAGATCTCGGCGAGGTGTTGCACGGCGGAGTGCCCGCCGCCGACGACCACCACGTGCCGGCCGGCGAAGGCGTGCGGCCCGGCGTAGTCGGCGGTGTGGAGCTGCTCGCCGCGGAACCGCTCGCGACCCGGGTAGCCGGGCCAGAACGGGCGGGTCCAGGTCCCGGTCGCGTTGATCAGCGCGCGGGTGCGCCAGGTGCCGCCGTCGGTCTCCACCACCAGGCGCCCGTCGTCGGGAGCCTGGACCTCCCGGACGGCGCGCACGGCGACGGGGCGGTGCACCGGGAGGTCGAAGGTGCGCTCGTACCGGGCGAAGTAGTCGGCCATCACCTCGCTGGCGGGCTCGTCGTCGCCCACCTCGCCCAACGGCAGGCCCGGCAGGTCGTGCACCCCGTGGACCGCCCGCATCGTCAGCGTGGGCCAACGGTGACGCCAGGCGCCGCCGGGCCCGTCGTCGGCGTCGAGCAGGACGAACTCGTCCCCCGGCGAGAATCCGCGCGCACCGAGGAAGTGCGCCGCGGACAGTCCCGCCTGTCCGGCGCCGACGACGACCACCTCGACGTCGCGCATGCGCTCCTCACCGATTCGTTCGTCATGCAACCACGTGGGCAACGCCGGGGTGGCCGCCGGCATTCCGCGCCAGTACGGTCGCGGCCGCGCACCAGGGGGAACCATGCGGTCCGACTTCCGCCTCGTCCGGCTGATCGCCACGGCGTTGGCCACGACCGGCCTGCTGCTCGGCGGCTGCACGTCCGACGACACCGGGGTGTCCGACCGCGTGCGCGACGGCGCGCCGGTGGCGCAGGACCCGGCCGACGACGACCCGGCCGACCGCGAGCCGGCGGACGACGACCCGGCCGACGATGACCCGGCCGACGCGGCGTCCGCCGGTGACGGCCCGGGCGAGAGCGTTCCCGGAGCCGGTGACGTACCCGGGGACGCCGAGGACGGCACGACCGACGCGGCCGGGCAGCCCGCCGCGGGGCGAGACGCCGAGGATGCCGCCGCGGCGGACGACACCGGCGCGAACGGCGCTGCCGACCGTGGCGTGGACGAGGGCACCGGCGGCGCGGGCCGGGGGGAGTCGACGTCCGGTGCTGCCCGCCCACGCCCCACCGAACCGCCGGCGTTCCGCGAGGGCGGCGTGCTCGAGGAGGCCTTCGGGGCGGACAACCCGTTCCCGGCCGACGTGGAGCTCGACTGCGTGACCCAGCAGGACCTCGACGTCGTCGCCCAGGTGCTCGGCGAGGAGGCCGTCGCCGAGTTCGAGGACCTGATCGCCCAGGGCTATCTGGAGCGTTGCTGAAGACCCGCGAGACGCGGGCACCGAGGCAGCCCGAACGGACTAGGGTCCCGCCGCCTCGGGTGCGGCGCGACGGGAGTTCACGGGAGGACTCCCACGGCATCGCGTGACCGCGCCCGGCGGTCACGGGAGCCTGGACGTGAAGACAACGCTTCGTGCGGTGCTGGGGGCGGTGGCCGCCGCCGGCCTGCTGTTGCCGGCGACGACCGCGGTCGCCGTCGACGCTGCCTCATCGGTCACCACGACAGCGGCGCGGACCGGTCCGCCGGCGTCGGTCGCCGTGCTCGGTGACTCGATCTCGGCCGGGACCGGTGCCGACGGGCGCAGCTTCGGTGACTCGCTGATCCCGCTGCCGGGCAGCGAGCGGCCCAACCGTTCGTGGGCGACCGGCGACCAGTACACCGATCTGCAGAGCGTGTTCCAGCGGGTGCGGTCCCTGCGGCCGGGGCAGAGCACCACGCGGGCGAACCTGGCGGTCAACGGCTCCCGGGGATCGGACGTCGCCCAACAGGTTCGGGGCGCACCGGTGGACGTGGGGTTGATCCTGGTCCAGATCGGTGGCAACGACCTGTGCCGGCCGACGGTGCAGGACATGACGCCCGTCGAGGAGTACCGGGCGCAGATCGACGCGACGCTGGCGTGGATCGCCGAGCACCGACCCGAGGCGCTGGTGCAGGTCAACTCGGTGCCCGACATCTACCGACTGTGGGAACTGCGGCGCACCAACGCGGTCGCGGTGACGTTCTGGTCCCTCGGGCTCATCCCCTGTCAGTCGCTGCTGGCGAACCCCACCTCGCAGGACGCGGCCGACGTCGCCCGCCGCGACGCGGTCCGTGCGCACGGGTTGGCCTACAACGACCAGCTGCGCGAGGCCTGCGCCCGGTACCTGCGCTGCCGCTACGACGACGACGCCACCTGGCGGTTCAGCAACGATCCGGCCACGTTCGTCGACAGCGACGTGTCCAGCCAGGACCACTTCCACCCCTCCTACCGGGGACAGGTGAAGCTGGCCGAGGTGTCGTGGCTGGCCGGGTTCGACTTCGCCGACGAGGCGGTGCCCCAGGTGACGCTGGCGACGACGACGGCGCCGACGTCCGCCGGCTGGCACGCCGCGGCCGTGGACGTCGAGGTCGTCGCGACCGACGAGGCCGGTGTGGCCGGCATCGAGTCCCGGGTGCACGCGCCGGACGGCAGCGTCGGTACCTGGCAGACGTCCTTCGGGGACCGGGCGCTCGTCACGGTCGAGCAGGACGGCGCCAGCTTCGTCGAGGCCCGGGCGATCGACGTCAACGGCAACGTGTCCGCGAGCGAGGTGCACGCGGTGTCGCTCGACCGGCAGGCGCCGACCGTCACCGTGACCGGGGTCGACGACGGCGACGAGGTGCTCCTCGGGGCCGAGGCCGGGTTCGGCGTCGCCTGCGACGACGACCGCTCCGGTGTGGCGTCCTGCGAGCCGTCCCAGGCGGACGGCGTCCTGGACACCACCACGGCCGGACGGCGGACGCTCACGGTCACGGCCGTCGACGCCGCTGGCAACCGCACCGAGGCCACGGTGGGCTACCGCGTCGTGTACGACGTCGCGGTGGCGTCGGACCGGCTCGAAGGAACCGGGCCGATCGAGATCCAGCGCAACGCCATGCTGCCCGTCCGCGTGTCGGTCCGTGACGCCGCCGGACAGCCCGTGGCCGGCGTGCCAGCGTCGTTGCGGCTCGTCAGCGCCCACGGGACCGCGTTGGTCGCCGGCGAGCTGACGGAGGGCTACGACGGGGACCGCTACGGCGCGCAGCTCCCGCTGCGGCGCCTGGGGGTGACGCCGGGCGGCTGGACGCTGGTCGCCGACCTCGACGACGGCACGACGCGGGTGCTGGCGGAGCTCGACGTCCGCTGACACGACCGACACGACGGCGCCCGGGGCACTCGCCCCGGGCGCCGTCGTGTCGACAGGGGGTCGGTCAGCGCCGGCGTGCCCGTCGACGCGGCTGACCCTGCGACGAGCGGGAGTCACCGCCGGCGCGCTGTCCGCCGCCGGTGCGCTGTCCGCCGCCGGTGCGCTGGCTGCCGTCGGCGCGCTGCCCGTCGCCCGTCCGCTGGCTGCCGGACGCGTGCGATGCGCCGGAGCGGCCGGACTCCCCGGTGCGCGGTCCACCCGAGCGGTGGCCGCCGCCGGAGCGTTGCCCGTCACCGGAGCGCTGCCCGCCACCGGAACGCTGCCCGCCACGCGAGCGTTGGCGCGGGCGCGCCTCGGTGGTGGCGCCAGGACGCGGGGACGGGAGGGTGTCGGCCGACAACAGCGACCACTCGACGTCGTGCAGGCCGACCGGCAGCTCGAGGTCGCGCTGGAGCTTCTGCACGTCACCGCGCTCCTCGGCACCGACGAGCGAGACGACCAGGCCGTCAGCGCCCGCACGACCGGTGCGACCCGAGCGGTGCACGTAGTCCTTGTCCGTCGCCGGCTGGTCGTAGTGCACGACCGCGGCGACGTCGTCGACGTGGATGCCGCGGGCCGCGACGTCGGTGGCCACCAGCGCCTGGACGGTGCCGTCGGCGAAGCGGGTCAACGCCGACTCGCGCTGGTTCTGGCTGCGGTTGCCGTGGATCGCCGCGGTCGTGATGCCGTCCTTGGCCAGTTGCTTCGCAAGCCGGTCGGCGCCGTGCTTGGTGCGGGTGAACACGATCGTGGCGCCGGTACGGCGGACGATCTGGGCGGTCAGGGAGCGACGCTCGGGACGCTCGGCGGGCCAGAACAGGTGGCGTACGTCTCCGCGACGCTCGGCCGGCGTGTCGAACTCGTGCCGGGCGGGGTTGCGCTGGTAGCGGCGGATCAGCACGTCGACGTCGCCATCGAGCGTCGCGCTGAACAGCAGCGTCTGCCGGTCACCGCGGGTCTGGTCGAGCAGGCGCCGCACGACCGGCAGGAAGCCCATGTCGGCCATGCGGTCGGCTTCGTCGAGCACCACCAGGTCGACGTCACCCAGGTGCAGGGCGCGCTGCTGCAGCAGGTCCTCGAGCCGCCCGGGCGTCGCGACGAGCACGTCGACCCGGCGGCCCAGACGCTGGCGGTCGCGGTTGACGCTGGTACCGCCGTAGACGGTCACCAGGTTGCGGCCCATCTCCTCGAGCAGCGGCGCGAGCACGTCGCGGACCTGTGCCGCGAGCTCGCGGGTGGGGACCAGCAGCAGGGCGCGGGGTCGGCCGGCCGCGCCGCGACCGACGCGCATGGCGACCGGCAGGGAGAAGGCGAGCGTCTTGCCCGAGCCGGTCGGTGCCTTGCCGCACAGGTCCCGACCGTCGACGGCGTCACGCAGCGTCAACTGCTGGATCGGGAACGGTGCCTGGATGTCCAGGGCGCGCAGTCGCGCCACCAGTGCGGACGGAACCCCGAGGTCGGCGAACGAGCGCTCGGAGGTGGAGGTCGTCATGAAGATGCCTTGCAGCCCGCCGTACGCGGGCACGTCGTCGTCGCGTCGGATCGGGGACCCGGACGCGTGCACGCGAGGAGCCGGCGGTGCCGGCGCACGGTGCGTGTGTCGAACACGCAGCCGATCGAGGGTGCGGCGTGTGCCGCAGGCCGACCGAGGGCCAGGACTGCTCCGAACCGAACGCGTGCGGCGGACGGAGGAGCGCGTGTTCCGAGTGGACTGGGGCCAGCTCGTGGCACGAGCCTACCGCGCCCGGGGTCGCGGGCCCAGGAGGTCCGACGGTGGCCTCCGGATGCGTGCTCACCCGGACTGCCCACCGAGCGGGACCGGAGTAGGCTGGTGGACGTGAGTGACAACGTTGGCGCCGAGGAGCGCGAGCAGGCGCTGGCGGCGAGGGAACGTCAGCTCGCGACCCGCCATGCGGATCTGCAGGCGCGGGAGCAGCGGGCCGACGATCGCGAGCGGCGTGCCGACGCGCGTGACGAGGCGGCGCGCCACAGCGGGACCCCGTCACCGGGTGAGGTGACCCGGGCGCTGGACGGTGACGTCCGACCGGGTTCGCTGATCGGCGAGCGGTGGCGGATCGAGGAGCTGATCGCCCGCGGCGGCGCCGGCACCGTCTGGCGTGCCACCGACCTGCGGTTGCAACGGCCGGTGGCCGTGAAGCTGTTGCGCACCGACCTGCTCGACGACGGCCTCGCGATGCGCCGCTTCCGGCGGGAGGCCGAGCTGCTGGCCAGCGTCGAACACGAACACGTCATGCGTCTGCTCGACGTGCACGTGCGCGGACACCAGCTGTGCCTCATCGCCGAGCACGTGGGTGGGATGAGCCTGCGATCGCTGATGGCCCGGCATGCGCCGTTCTCGCCCGACGTGGTGGCGGCGCTCGGGGTGCAGTTGGGGACCGGGGTCGCCGCCATCCATGCCCAGGGGATCGTGCACCGCGACCTCAAGCCCCGCAACGTCGTGCTGACCGAGCGCGGCACGCTCAAGATCGTCGACTTCGGCACGGCTCGGCACCTCGCGGGCGAGCTGACGCCGGCGACGGCCGGGCAGGTCGCCGGCAGCCCGGCCTACCTCGCACCCGAGCAGGTCGAGGGCCGGCTCGGCGACCAGCGCACCGACCTGTACGCCCTCGGGCTGATCCTGTGGGAGGCGGCCGCCGGTCGCCGCCCGTTCAGCGGCGACACCAGTACGGCGATCGCGCTCGCGCGGCTGACCGCCGAGGTGCCCGAGCTCGCCGAGCTGACCGCGTTCCCGTCCCATCCCCTCAGTGCGGTGGTGCACCGGCTGACCCGGTCCGACCCGCGGACACGCTTCCGGTCGGCTTGGGAGGCCGTGGACGCGCTGGCGCCGCTGGTCCCGGCACGACCCGTCGACCTGGTGGCCGCCGTCACCGAGGACCGCTGAGCCGGGACGGCTCAGGTGCCGGTCGGCTCCGAGCGCCGACGCAGCGACGACGGGGCGACGACGTCCTCGCCACCCAGGGCGCGCCGGAACAGCGACAGGTCGTCGGCGATGAAGCGCGCCAGGGCGCTGAGCATCGTCTTCTCGTAGTACACGAAGGCGCCGGCCCGCAGGGAGTTGAGCTCCTCGAGCTCGGCCGGTACCGAGGTCATCATGGCGATCATGGACCGTGGGGCCGAGCGCAGCAGCGGCGCGATGAGGTCGGTGCCACGCTCCGCACCCAGCATGAGGTCGAGCAGGACGACGTCGGGCTGTTCGTCGGCGACCATCTGCATCGCCTCGGCGCCGTCGGCGGCCAGACCGACCACCTCGATCTGACCGCTGCTGCGCAGGGTCAGACTGACGACGTCGCGGATGGTGCGATCGTCGTCGACCACGACGAGTCGCGGCAGCTCGGAGGATGCGTGCACGAAGGGACCCAGTGACGAGATGGTGTGGGCGCGCTCGTGGTCTGAACGGCGGTCGGACGACCAGAAGGTAGCCGAGCCCACGGACGTGCCGCGAGCCGGACCGCCGGTCTGGTGCTGCGGCACTCTAGCCGACCTCTCGGCCACCGGCCGTCCGGCATCGGGATACCGGTCGGTCTCCATCCGGCTGTTCAGGCTCCTGCCGCGGGGTTACGGAAACGTTGCGCACGGGCGGCTCGCCGGGTCGGGGTCCGCGTCCGCGCAGCCATGGATCGGTGGAGTCGGTGGAGGCCCTCGCGACGACGTCCCGCGACCTGCTGTCGGTGGCTTACGTGCTGCTGGCGGTGACGGCCGCCTGGCAGTTCGTGCGCCGGCGGCAGCTCCCGGCGGCCCACCTCGCGACCGCCTTCGGTGCCCTCGCCGTCGGCCTGTTCGTCGGTCGGGTCAGCGTGGTGGTCGACGCCGTCTGGGTGGCGCAGGGGCTCGCCGTCGCCGCGGTGGCGGCCTTCCCGTGGTTGATGGCGGCCTTCGCCTGGTCCTTCGACGACGGGCCACTGCCGCGCTGGCTGCGTCTCGGGCCCGCGGTGGTGCTCACGGTCTCGGCGGCGTTCGTGCTCGCTGCGCCCGACGGCGGCGGGGTGCGGGACGGGAACGACCTGGTGTTCTACGGGCTGTTCCTGGGGGCCTGGCTGCTGCCGTCGGCCGCGGCGGCGGCCCGGTTGCTCGGTGCGGGGGGGACGTCGCGGGTCGTGCGGGCGCGGATGCACCTGCTCGCGGTCAGCCTCATCCTGCTCTCGACGGCCGTGGTCGCCACGGTGGGAGTCGGCTCGGCCCGCCCCGCGGCGCAGGTGGCCGTCAACGCCCTGTGCCTGGCCGCAGCTGCGCTGTCGGCCGCGGCCTTCGCACCGCCGTTGCCGCTTCGCATGTGGTGGCGGCGGCAGGGCGCGCACCACTTCCAGTTGATGCAGCAGCAGCTGATCGCGGCCGTCACCCCCGGCGAGGCGGCGCGGGCGATGGCGCCCATCCTCGCGAGCCAGATCGGTGCCGGCACCGCGGTGTTCGGCATCGACGGTGACGTGCTCGCCTCCGCGGAGCTGTCCCGGGACGAAGCCGAGGCGATCGCCGCGCGGCTCGCCGCGGGCGACTCCCCGCACGTCGGCACGCAGGTCGTCCCGCTCACCAACGCCACGCTGGTGGTTCGCCTGACGCCGTACAGCCCGTTCTTCGGTGACTACGAACGGGAACTGACCACGGCGTACGCCTGGCAGTTGCAGCTCGCGCTCGAGCGCAGCGAGCTCGCGGCCAAGCACCTCGCCGCGCTCGCGCAGGTGGAGCGCGCCAACCGGGAGCTCGAGGCGACGCTGCTGGGCCTGTCGCACGACCTGCGCAGCCCGGCCGTCGCCATCGGCGGGTACAGCGCCCTGCTGCGCAGCGTCGCCACCGACGAGGAACGGGCGCCGCTGCTCGACGGCATCGCCGCCAGCAGTGCGTACCTCAACGGCCTGGTCGACGCGCTGCTCGACCTCGCGCGTCTCGGTCGGGACGCGGCGGTCAGCGAACCGGTCGACCTCTCGCGCGTCGCGCGCACGGTGCGGGAGCGGGTCGCCGTCACCGCTCCCCGGTCCCGGATCGACCTCGACCCCCGACCTGCCGGTGCTCCGGCTCGACCCCGTCCGCGCGGAACAGGTGCTGGACAACCTGGTCACCAACGCGGTCAAGCACGGCGGGCGCGACGATCTGCGGGTGCAGGTCACGTCCCGGTTGACCGCCGACGCGGTCGAGCTGCGGGTCACCGACGACGGCCGTGGCGTGGCGACGGAGGACGCCGAACGCATCTTCGGGCTGTTCCAGCGCGGACGCAGCGCGGGCGCTGCTGGCTCCGGCGTCGGTCTGGGCATGGTCCGTCGCATCGTCGAGCACTACGGCGGCGAGGTCGGGCTGGAGCCCCGCGAGCGAGGAGCCGCGTTCGTCGTGTCCCTGCCCCGCCACCTGCTCGCCGCGCCGCCGGAACGGCGCGGCGCCGACGCCGCCGTCGACGTCGAGGTCCGTCCCGCGACCGCGGCACAACAGCTAGCGTTGGTCCGTCCACCTGATCCCACGCCGGAGCCGGGCCCGTGCCGTCCAACGAACGCCACTGGACCTTCCTGACCAATCACGGTCATGCGCTGGTCTGCATCTCCCGCGATCCCGACGTACGCATCCGCGACATCGCGGAGCTGGTGGGCATCACCGAGCGCGCCGCGCAGTCGATCGTCGCCGACCTCGTCGAGGCCGGCTACGTCAACCGGCAGCGCATCGGCCGGCGCAACCGCTACGAGGTCAACCACGACCGACCGCTGCGTCACGAGCTCGAGGCCGACTCGCGCGTCGGCGAGCTGCTGAAGGTCCTGCAGGTCTGAAGCGTCCGGCGGCTACTGCGGCAACGGCGTGAGCAGCTGGTCGACCGGTGCGAAGTCGTCGGTCAGGACCGGCGCGTCGCCGACGAAGTCGCGCAGGTCCGTGCCGTGCAGCACGTCGTCGACCTGCCCGCGCGCGCGGTTGGCGGCCAGCAGCTCGTCCACCGGCAGTGCGGCGTCGGAGGCGAGCACGACGAAGTTGCCGCCCAGCCCCGGGACCGTGGGGCCGAGCGCGTCCTCGCGCCCGATGATCGCGACGGAGTCGAACACGGCGGCGGTCGTGGCGAGGTAGGCGCGCAGGAAGTCGCGGTCGGCGTAGTCGATCACGTTGGTGACGACGACGCCCTCGTCGTCCAGCGCGCCCTCGACCTGGGTGAGGAACTCGACGGTCGCGAGGTGCCAGGGGACCGACACGCCACCGAAGGCGTCGTTGATCACCAGGTCGTAGGCGCCGGCGTCGACCCGTGGCGCGGTCAGCCGCGCGTCACCGGTGAGGACCTCGATGTCGTCGCGCAGTTCGAGGCCGAGCTCGTCACGCGACAGCTCCACGAGCAGCGGGTCGACCTCGAGCACCGTGGAGGTCGAGCCCGGATTGCTGACGCGCAGGTACTGCGGCATCGTGAACCCGCCGCCACCGACGTGCAGGGTGCGCAGCGCCTCGCCGTCGGGCGCCACGGCCGTGATCGCGTCCCCGAACCACTGGGTGTAGGTGAACTCGAGGTGCGTCGGGTCCTCGACGTCGACGTAGCTGTGTCGCAACGTGTCCAGCCACAGTGCCCGACCGGTGGGGCGTTCGGGATCCACCTCGACCCGCGCGCAGTAGTAGGCCGACTCGTGGTCACAGGGGTGACGGGCGGCGAACGACAGCGCGCCGGCGGCGACGATCGCGACCACCATGGTGGCACTCACCGCGCTGCGGGTGCCGCGCAGCCACACCAGCGTCCCGATGCCGAGCAGGACCAGGAACACCCCGACGAACCGGATCGAGGGCCGCGTCGGCGCGGCCGCGACCAGCAGGAACCCGGTGAAGAACGTGCCGATGATCGCGCCGGCCGTACCGATCGCCGACAGCCGTCCGACGACGCGCCCCGTCTCGTCGAGGTCGGCGAGCTGCAACTTGATGACGGCCGGCGTGACGGCGGTCAGCACGGCCGCCGGCGCGAAGAAGGCCGTGAACGTCAGGACGACCGTGGTGAGCGCGTTCGCGCCCCGCATGCCCGTGCCGAGCAGGTCGACGAGCGGGATGGTGAGGAACGACAGCCCACCGCCGGCGATCAGCAGCGGTCCGATCAGGGTGTTGGGGTCGCGTCGGTCGGCCCACCGGCCGCCCCACCACGAACCGAAGGCGATCCCGGCCAGGATGGTGCCGATGATCGCGGTGTAGACCTCCAGCGTGTCCCCGACGTAGGGCGCGAGGAGCCGCGCCGCGAGGATCTCGAGGACCAGCACGGCGGCGGAGGAGAGGAAGACCAACAGGGCGGCGGCGAGAGCAGGCATGGGGGCGGAGGGTACGGCCTGTCGCGCCCGAGCCGTGCACCGGGTGACGGCAGGCCGCAGACGTGCGGGCGGAAGCGCAACTTCCCGATCGGACAGGTGGTCGTGCGATCGGCACCCGACAGGCTCCTATCGTCGGACCAGAGCTGGTGGCGGCACGGCGGCGGGGACGCGGAGACTTCGGGGGACGCGGTCGCCGGTCGGGACGGTGCCGCACCGGCGTGGACGTCCCCGACGAGGAGCACAACCATGTCGTACGCGAGCAAGACGTTCCGAAGGCGCGTGTTCGCCTCCGTCGCCGCACTGGCGCTGGTCGTCACCGCCTGCGGTGGCGACGACGTCACCGACGACACCCCACAGGTCGGCGGTGACGAGGGCACCGAGGACACCACCACCGACGAGACCACCGACGGTACGGACGACGGGGCCGACGACGGCGCGACGGGGGAGACCACCGCGGGCGGTGACCTGCTCGCCGAACTGCAGGAGGCCGGCGTCGTCCGCGTCGGGATCGCCGACGAGGAGCCCTACGGCTACGTCGACGACGACGGCAACGTCACCGGGCAGGCCCCGGAGGTCGCTCGCCGGGTCCTGGAGGAGCTCGGCATCGAGGAGATCGACGCCCAGGTCGTCGCCTTCGAGTCCCTGATCGCCGGGCTCCAGGCCGGGCAGTTCGACATGATCACCGCCGGGATGTACATCAACCCGGACCGTGCCCAGCAGATCCTGTTCTCCGACCCCGATTACTGCGTCGGTGAGGCGTTCGCGGTGCCGGAGGGCAATCCGCAGGACATCTCGGACCTGCAGTCGGTCGCCGACAACCCCGACGTGACGCTGGCGATCCTGTCCGGGGCCGTCGAGGAGGGCTATGCCGACACCGCCGGGGTGCCCGACGACCAGATCGAGTTCTTCTCCGACGTCAACGCCCAGTACGAGGCGTTGCAGGCCGGCCGCGTCGACGCCGTCATCGGCACGACGCTGACCGTGCTGACGCAGGTCGAGGACATGGACGGCTTCGAGGCGACCGAGTCGTTCTTCCCGCTCGACGAGGACGGTGAGGAGATCCTGGGCTGCGGTGGCTACGGCTTCCGCAACGACGACCAGGAGTTCCGCGACGCGTTCAACGACGAGCTCAACCGCCTGCAGGACGAGGGTGAACTGCTCCCGATCATCACCGACTTCGGCTTCGCCGAGGAGGACATCGAGCGGGCGCAGGAACTGACCGTCGAGGACCTCGCCGGCTGACACCGGTCGTGCCCGGCGTGTGACCGGAAGGTCGCGCGCCGGGTACGCCGCCCCGTCCGGCCGACCCGAGGGGCTGCCGTGGACGACTTCCTGCTCACCCCCGGCCAGTACGAGCGCCTGTTCGCCGGCTTCCTGATGACGGTGCGCATCCTGGGTGCCTCGTTCGCGCTCGGCATCGTGCTGTCGCTGCTCGTCGGCGTGGCTCGCCTGTCGCAACGCCCCTGGGTCCGTGGCGCCGCCCTGGTGTTCGTGGAGTTCGCGCGTGGGATCTCCTCGATCATCCTGCTGTTCGTCATGGCGTACGCCATCCCCATCCTGTTCGGGGTCGAGCAGCGCAACCTGCTGGTGCTGGGTTCGATCGCACTCGGCATCAACATGGGCGGTTACGGGGCCGAGATCATCCGCGGGGCGATCCTCGCCGTCCCGCGCGGGCAGACCGAGGCCTCGATCGCGCTCAATCTCAGCGAGACGCAGCGCCTGCGCCACGTGATCCTGCCGCAGGCGCTCCGGGTGATCCTGCCGCCGATGGGCAATCTCACCATCGAGATCCTCAAGGGGACGGCGCTCGTGTCGCTGATCGGGCTCGGTGACCTGTTGGCGATCGCGAACCAGATGCGTCAGCGGGTCGACACGGTCGTGTTGTTCCTCAACGTGCTGATCGCCTACTTCGTGCTCTCCCAGCTCATCAACGGCCTGTTCCGTCTCGCCGAGTCCCGCGTGGACCGGCGCTTCGAGTCGCGTGCGGCGGGTCCCGACCAGGCCGACACCCTGAAGGCGGTCACATGAGCTCCACGACCACCTCCACCTCGACGCCGCCGACGCCGCCGTCGGGCTCGACCGATGCCGCGACCGGTGGCCCGCGACGGTGGTACCAGCGACCGAGGTTGGTCGTCGGCCTGCTGCTCGCGGCCGGGCTCTACCTCGTGCTGGCGCGACTGGGGACCCGGCGCCTGCGGTTCCGGGGCGGTGACGTCCTCGGTGACCCGGACCTCGCCTTCGACCCGGCCTACGCCTGGTCGCTGGTCCCCGACGCCCTCAATGCGCTGACGGTCACCGCGTTCAGCGCCGTGACGGGTTTCGCCTTCGCCGCCGTCCTGGGCCTGGTGCTGGCGCTCGGCCGGCGTGCCCGCAGCCGGTTGCTGAGCTGGCCGTTCGCCGCCTTCATCGAGTTCGTCCGCAGCACGCCGCTGCTGGTGCAGTTGTTCTTCCTGTTCTTCGCCCTCCCCGAGCTCGGCGTGACGCTCTCGCCGATGCAGACCATCGTGCTCGGTCTCGGAGTGCACTACGCGACCTACTGCTCGGAGGCCTACCGGGCCGGTATCAACAGCGTGCCCAAGGGGCAGTGGGAGGCCGCGACCGCGCTGAGCCTGAGCCCCGCGGTCACCTGGATGCGGGTCGTGCTGCCCCAGGCGATCCCCAACGTGCTCCCGGCCCTGGGCAACTTCCTCGTGGCCGGGTTCAAGGACGCCCCCCTGGGGTCCGCGATCCAGGTCACGGGCGTGCTGTTCTTCGCCAACACCACCGCCGGCCGGGACTTCCGGCCCGTCGAGCCCTACCTGATCATCGGGCTGTGCTTCCTGCTGGTCAGCATCCCGGCCGCCTGGCTGGTCCGACGTCTGGAGCGCCGCATTGGCTACGAACGTGTCTGACAAGGGAGCCGCGGCCGTCCGCATGCGTGGCGTGCGCAAGGCCTTCGGCGACAACGTCGTGCTCGACGACCTCGACCTCGACGTCGAGCCGGGCGAGCGGGTCGTGATCATCGGGCCCAGCGGATCCGGCAAGACCACGATCCTGCGGGTCTGCATGACCCTGGAACGCCCCGACGACGGCACGGTGCAGGTCGGCGATCGTCAGCTCTACCACGACGAGCGCGGGGGGCAGCTGCGACCCGCGGGGGAGAAGCACATCCGCTCCGTGCGCTCCGACATCGGCATGGTGTTCCAGCACTTCAACCTGTTCCCGCACATGAGTGCGCTCGAGAACATCATGCTGGCGCCCGTCAAGGTCCACGGCCGCTCCAAGGACGAGGCACGGGAGCGGGCGATGGCGCTGCTCGACAAGGTCGGCCTGGCCCATGCCGCCAACCAGACCCCGGGGCAACTCTCGGGTGGGCAGAAGCAGCGGGTGGCGATCGCGCGCTCGCTGGCGACCGAGCCGGCCGTGATGCTGTTCGACGAGGTGACCTCCGCGCTCGACCCGGAGCTGGTCGGCGAGGTGCTCAACGTCCTGCGCGACATCGCCGAGGAGGGCAGCACGACCATGATGCTCGTGACCCACGAGATGGGGTTCGCGAGCGAGGTCGCCGACCGGGTCGTGATGTTCGACCAGGGCCGGATCCTGGAGTCCGGGCCGCCGAGCCAGGTCCTGCGTGATCCGCAGGAGCAGCGCACCAAGGACTTCCTCGGCGCCGTCTTCGAGCACTGACGGACGGGCCGGCCGGCGCCGGTCGGCCGTCACCGCGCCTACCGTCGACCGCCGTCGAGGGAGAGGAGCGCGCGTGGCACGGGTGGCAGTGGTCGGTGCGGGCATCGTCGGGTTGTCGGCCGCGCTGGCGCTGCGCGACCGCGGGGCCGAGGTGCGCGTCTTCGAGCTCGGCGACCCGGGGCAGGGCCAGTCCGGCGGCCGGTCGCGACTGTTCCGTCACGGGCACGACGATCCCCGCCTGGTGGCCTGGGCCCGGCGCAGCCGCGCGGTGTACGCCGCCTGGGAGGAGCGCTTCGGGATCGAGTGCATCTCGCGGGACGGTGCCGTCGCACTCGGACCGGCGGTCGAGCATCGCCTGCCGCTGCTCGAGCAGGCCGGCGTCGACGCCCGCCCGGTCGACGCCGACGAGGTGGCCCGGCGCCTGCCGCTGTTGACTGCGGCGCCCGACGGGGAGCTGGGACCGGCCATGTTCGACGCCGAGGGTGGCGCGATCCGCACGCGCGAGACCATCGGCGCGTTGGCGCACGAGCTGCGGGACGAGCTCGTCCGCGAGGAGGTGCTGACGCTGCGATCGGTCGCGGGGGGTGCCGAGGTCCGCGCGGCCGAGACGACCGCGCGCTTCGACGCCGTCGTGGTGTGCGCCGGTGCCGGCACGGCACCCCTGGCCCGGCAACTCGGCGTCAGCATCCCGGTCGACCTACAGGTCCACGTCCGCTCGACGTTCGCCGTGCGCGGCGAGCCGCCGACGCACCTCGCCTGCCTGCAGGACTCCAGCGGCGCCTTCGGGGAGACCGGCGTGTACGCGGCGGCGGCCCCGGGCAACCGCGCCTACGCGGTCGGGCTCGGGGAGACCGCCGCCGTCCGCGAGGACCTCAGCGTGGTGGATCCGGCCGAGCTCGCCGCACACGACGAGCGGGTCCGCGACTACGTCCGCCGGGCGTTGCCGGGTCTCGACCCCGACCCGACCGAGGTCAAGCACTGCTGGGTGACCGCGCTGCCCTGGAGCGACGACGGCGTGGCGGTGTGGCAGGTCGATGGCGTGTCGCTGCTCGCCGGGCACAACCTGTTCAAGCAGGCGCCGGCGCTCGGTGAGGCGCTGGCCGGGGCCGCGCTCGACGCTCGCCTGGACCCCGACCTGCATCCCGACGCCCGCCTCGGCACCTCCTGACGCCGGGCGGCCGCCGCGACAGCCGCTGCGCGCCCTCTACCCTGCGTGGCAACGCATTCCCTCAACCCGACGCACCCGCTGGAGGCTGCCGCGTGGCCGAGTACTGCTATGTGATGAAGGGCCTGACCAAGACCGTCCCGGGCGGCAAGGAGGTCCTGTCCAACATCTGGCTGTCGTTCCTGCCGGGCGTCAAGATCGGCGTCATCGGCCCGAACGGCGCCGGGAAGTCGACCCTGCTCAAGATCATGGCCGGGGTCGACACGCAGTTCGAGGGCGAGGCCTGGGCCGCCCGGGGGTACTCCGTCGGCTACCTGCCACAGGAACCGGAGCTCGACGGGTCCAAGTCGGTGCGCGAGAACGTCCTCGACGGGCTCGGCGAGACCGCCCAGCTCGTCGGCCGGTTCAACGAGCTCACCGCGAAGCTCGCCGAGCCGATGGACGACGACGAGATGCAGCGCGTCTACGAGGAGATGGGCGACGTCCAGGACAAGATCGACGCGGCCGACGCCTGGGACCTCGACCGCAAGATCGAGATCGCCATGGACGCCCTGCGCGTCCCGGACGCCGACGACGTCACCGTGCTCTCCGGCGGGGAGAAGCGCCGTGCCGCGCTGTGCAAGCTGCTGCTGAGCCGGCCCGACATCCTGCTGCTCGACGAGCCGACCAACCACCTCGACGCCGACACGGTCGCCTGGCTGCAGCGTCACCTCGCCGACTACCCGGGCATGGTCGTGGCGATCACCCACGACCGCTACTTCCTCGACCAGGTCGCCGAGTGGATCCTCGAGCTCGACCGTGGCAAGGGCCATCCCTTCGAGGGCAACTACTCGGGCTGGCTCGAGCAGAAGCAGGAGCGCCTGCGCCAGGAGGAGAAGGAGGAGTCGGCCCGTCAGCGCCAGCTCGCAGAGGAGGCCGACTGGGTCAAGGCCTCGCCACAGGGCCGACGCACGAAGGCACGCGCCCGCATCCAGGCCTACGAGGCGCTGCTCAACCAGGAGCGGCCGAAGCAGGTCACCAAGCCGATCATCATGATCCCCGAGGGCCCGCGTCTCGGCGACGTCGTGGTCGACGCCAATGGCGTGCTCAAGGGCTTCGGCGACAAGCTGCTCTACGAGGACCTGACCTTCGAGCTGCCGCCGGGCGGCATCGTCGGCATCATCGGCCCCAACGGCGCCGGCAAGACCACCCTGTTCCGCATGATCGTTTCGGCTGCGGGGTTCGCTTCACTTCTGCCCGACGGCGAGGAGTCGCCCGACGAGGGCGAGCTGCGCGTCGGGGACACGGTCCAGCTGTCCTACGTCGACCAGTCGCGGCAAGCCCTCGCGTCCGACAAGACGGTGTTCGAGGAGATCACCGGCGGCGGTGACTGGGTGCAGCTGGGCAAGACCGAGATGTCCTCGCGGGCCTACGTCGCCGCGTTCGGGTTCAAGGGCGGCGAGCAGCAGAAGAACGTCGGCTCGTGCTCGGGCGGTGAGCGCAACCGGATCCACCTCGCCAAGCTGCTGCAGAACGAGGCGAACCTGCTGCTGCTCGACGAGCCGACCAACGACCTCGACGTCGACACGCTCCGCTCGCTCGAGGAGGCACTGCTCGAGTTCCCGGGCTGTGCGGTCATCACCAGCCACGACCGCTGGTTCCTCGACCGCGTCGCCACCCACATCCTCGCGTTCGAGGGCGACTCGCAGGTCACCTGGTTCCCGGGCGGCTACTCCGAGTACGAGCAGGACCTGCGCAAGCGCAAGGGCGAGGACGCGCTCAACCCCACCCGCATCAAGTACCGCCCGCTCACCCGCCGCAGCAGCTGACGCAGGGCCGTCGACGGGGTTTCCCGGCCAGACGCGGGAAACCCCGGACCGCGACGGCGTCAGGCGCGTCGGATCCTGACGTCGCCGAACACGGCCGTTCCGCGGACCCGGACCACGCCGCGCGCCGGGGTGCCCGTGGTGGGGACCGGCGTACGCACGTCGCCGAACACCGCCAGCGGTCGGACCTCCACGTCGACGTCGCGCGGCACGGTCAGCGTCGTGCTGCCGAACACCGCGACGCAGTTGACGACCTCGTCGCCGGCAGGCAGGCCGTGCAGGTCGGCCGAGGTCTCGCCGAAGACGGCCACCAGCGGCTGCAGGGGCGCGCCGTCGGCGACCTCGACCTCGCGGTCGTCGAACAGGGCGATGCCGGACACGCCGGGGAAGTCGTGCAGCAGGCGTCGTCCGCGGGCGGCGCCCGCGATGACCAGGACGCCCAGTGCGATCAGCGACGCCGGCCAGAGGTACTCGCCGGGGACGTTGGTGACCACCAGCAGGACCGTGCCGACGACGGCCATGGTCCCGGCCGCGCTCCGTCGGCCGCGGCCCGCCAGCCAGCCGGCCGCGGCCAGCAGCAGCACCGGCCACCACGAGCCGGTGCCCGGTGGCAGGACCTCGAGCGCGGCGAGGCCGGCCCACAGCCCGGAGGCGACCAGGACGAGCCCCAGGGCGGTCAGGCCGTCGCCGGCGGCGCGCACGGCGTCGCGGCCGGACGGTGGCACGGTCGAGGGATCGGTGGTGGCGTGGTGGTTCATGCCTCGCTCCGCGGGTCGTCGTCGAGATAGCGGACCTTCGCGTCGCCGAAGATCGCCAGGCCGTGCAGCTCCACCACCGGCGCCTCGGCGTAGGTGGGTTGGTCGCGGGGGATGCGGACGGTTCCCAGCAGGGCCGTCGTGCGGTCGACCACCCGCCAGCCGGCGGGGACGGCCACCTCGACGTCGCCGAACACCGAGACGGCGGTGACCACCGCGTGGTCGGCGCCGTCGACGTCGCCGATGGCGATGCGTGCGTCACCGAAGACCGCGGTGGCGGTCGGTGCACGCTGCCAGCGCTCCTGAGCCGTCGGGACGGACGTCGACGCCGGGCCACCGGCCGGCACGGCGACCGCCCGCCGTAGGCGTGCGCCGGAGCTCAGCGCGCCGATGCCGATGCCGGCGAGGACGATCGGCGCGATCAGGTTCGCCAGCGACAGGTCGACCACACCCCGGACCATCGCGAGCACCAGCGCGCCGACCACGATGGTCACGCCGCCGGCGATCCGCGCCCGGTCGACCAGCAACCACCACAGCCCGAGGCCGATCAGGGACACCGGCCACCAGTCGGCCACCAGCGCCCAGGCGTCGAGGTGGCCCATCCGGTCCAGCAGCAGCACGCCGCCGGCGGCGATGAGCAGCAGGCCGAGCACCAGCGTGGGCTGCACGCGGGGCGGGCGGTCGGTGCGGGTCGAGGAGACGGTGCTCATGACGAGCCCTCCAGTGGCAACAGGGCCTCGACGGCCGAGCCGTCGAGATAGGTCGTGATCGCGTCGACGTAGGCGGCGTGGGCCTCGCGTCCGGTGTCGGTCAGTGACACCGAGGTGACCGGGGTGCGGTCCCGGAAGGCCTTGGTCACCGCGACGTAGCCGACGTCCTCCAGCTTGCGCAGATGCGTCGAGAGATTTCCAGGGGACAGGGTCAGCAGCTCCTGCAACTGCCCGAACGTGAGCTCCCTGCCCGCGGGCAGCGCTCGCAGCAGCGAGACCATGCGCAGGCGTACGGGCGCATGGACCACGGGGTCGAGCTCGGGCAGCGTGGGTGTTCCCCTGTTCCGGGTCCGGTCGGGCGAACGCTCTCGACGCCAGACCGCTTTGTGGCACAAAGTACCTCGCGTGGGTGGGGCCGTCAACCGCGGAGACGGGCGACGGCCCCGCCAGTGGCGGGGCCGTCGGATGGTGCGTGCGTGCGTGGGCTCAGCGACCGCGCGCGGGCTGGTTGGTCAGCTCGAACTGCGGCGAGGTCCACGTGTCCCAGTGGGCCGGGTTGCTGGCGTCGCCGTTGGCGCGCAGCACCCGCAGCTCCAGGGTGTAGTTGCCCGGGGGCACCGGACGGGTGTTGTCGCTCTGCCCGGCACGGACACGCCCGTCCCACAGGATCGGGGTGCGCACACCCGGCGCGCTGCTGCGCGAGAGGTACTCGTCCTCGGCGACCAGGTAGCGCTGGTTGCCGCGGTCGCGGGTCGCCCACAGCTCCATGCGCTCGGGGAAGTGGCCGAAGAACGCGGCCACGACCGGGAACTCGCCGTTGCGGACCCGGTAGGTCTGCCCCGGGTCGGCCGCGACCAGGTTGCCGTCCGCGGTGTAGCGGGCGAGCACCGGGTCGACCTCGACGAACGTCGGCTCGTCGAAGTCGGCCGGCCAGTCCCAGTAGCCGAGCAGACCCATCTCCTCGACGTAGTCGCCGGCGTAGCCCGAGTACGGCAGGCGCAGCGTCGTGCCCTCGCCCTCGGCGGGCGTGAGCACGACCCAGCCGCCGTACTGGTGGTTGGGCAGACCGACGTACGGCGTGGTGACGCTGAACGTCAGCTCGGTCGAGCCGCCGGCCGGGACCGTCAGCGTCGACGGACCGGTGAACGGCACCGGCGTGAGCCAGAAGTCCGGCGCGAAGGTGCTCGCCACGACCTGGATGCCGTCGACGTGGCTGACGTCGTAGGTGACGGCCTCGTCGGCGCGGTTGGTCACCGTGACCGTCACGGTCGACTCGCCGGCGTCGTACAGCGACACCTGGCCGGGCACGACGTGCTGGTCGGCGAGGATCGCCGCGTCGACCTGGATCAGACCGGCGCCCTGACGGAAGGTGTGGTCGAGCAGGCCCGCGGCCGCGTTGAGCGACCAGGCGGCCGGCTCGGCGGTGTTCTGCAGTCGGCTGCGGACCGCGATCGGGTCGAGGTCCGGCTCCGCCTCGAGGAGCAGGGCGGCGGCACCGGCGACGTGCGGCGCGGCCATCGAGGTGCCCGACAGCATCGCGTACGCGCCCGAACCGAGCGGGTAGGTCGAGACGATGAGCCCGCCCGGCGCCATGACGCTGGGGCCGAACTCGAGCTCGACGTTCTGGCCGTAGGAGGTGAACGACGACGCGAGACCGCCGGTCGGGTTCGGCGTGGTGGCCGTCTCGTCGGTGAAGGTCAGCGTGACCTGTTCACCGGCGGCGACCAGCTCGGCGAGCGCGAGACCGGAGCTGCGGCTGATGCCCGCGCCCCAGACCCCGTCGATGCCGGCGTCGGCGACCGTGCCGGCGAACAGCCCGGCCACGTTGTTGAAGATCACCACGCCACTGGCACCGGCGTTGGCCGCGTTGACGTACTTGTCCGCGAACGGGCACTCGCCACGCATGACGAGGGCCACCGCACCGTCCGGCAGGCCGGCGAAGTCGCCGGGGGCGCAGCCGATCGGGCCGGTGGTGTTGCCGACGGTGGTCACCGCGGGCAACCACAGCGGAGCCGACTCGCCCTCGGTCGGCGGCAGCTCGGCGCCGGTCAGCGGCAGGTACGGCACGAGCTCGTCGAGCTCGTCGACGGCGAAGACGCTGGTCTGCTGCTCGGTGTTGTCGGCGCTCGCGACGCTGATGATGTCGTGGGCGTTGGCCGGGGCCGACAGGGCCCAGGTCCCCAGTGAGCCGTCGTTGCCGGCGGAGTTGACGACCACGACGCCGTTGGCGGCCAGCTCGTTGCTGACCCGGGTGGTCGGGTAGTCCTCGCCCCAGGCCAGCGTGGCGCCCAGCGACATGTTGACGATGTCCATGCCGTCGGCGTAGGCGTCCTCGAGGGCCTCGACGATGACGTCCGAGGTGGTCGACCCGGGGCCGAACACCTTGTAGGCACCGAAGGTGACGCCCGGGGCGACGCCGGTCACGCCGGTGTCGGTGGCCGCGTCGGCGCCGACGATGCCGGCGACGTGGGTCCCGTGACCCTCGGTGTCGCGCGGGTCCGGGTCGGGCTGGGGCACCTGCGGGGCGTCGGGGTCGGCCGGGTTGAACGCCTCACCGACGTAGTCCCAACCGTGCGTGACGCGCGGGTGGTCCAGCTCGCGGGTGTTCGGGTCCGCCGCGAGTCGCTGGTCGTTGTTCCCGTCGCCACCCAGGTCCGGGTGGTTGTAGTCGATGCCGGTGTCGATGATGGCCACGCTCAGCCCCTCACCGGTGTAACCGAGCTCGGACTGGGCGACGTCGGCGCCGGTCATCGACAGCGCGGTGGCCAGCTCGGGACTGACGTCCGAGGGCTCGGGACGCTCGACGACGGCGACCGGGTGCACGGCACGGACGGTGCGCAGGTCGTGGATCTGCGGGATCTCGTCCAGACTGGCGCGGACGGTGACGCCGTTCCACAGCTCCCGGAAGTCCTTCTGCTCCCGGACCTGCACGCCCTCGGCACGCGCCTGGCTGCGGAACGCCGCACGCTCGGCGTTCTGCGCGGCGCGTTGACCGCCACGACTGGTCGACGGCGCGGCGAACTCGACGAACCACAGGTCGTCGACGAACTCGGCCTCGTTGGCCGCCGCGAGCTCCCACGGCGTCGGCTCGGCTGGCTGGATGCGGTCCCCGGTCGCGCTCGCCGGTGCGGCCGCAGCCGCCACGAGCGCGCCGACGAGGGCCGCGGGGCCGACCAGCTTTCGGCTCCCTCTCATGCTCATCCCCTCTGTCGTACCGGTCGTGCGGAGGGCACGACCGGAATGTCCGAAGAGGCTAGGGCGTTCGGGCGGGGCCGTGAGGCCGTGTGCGGGCCGAGCACGACGCCGACGTTCCGCCGCGGCAGTGAACGAGTCGCCGTTCGCGGCGGGGCTGCCTCGCCCGTGCCCGTTCCGGGCGTTTCCGGCGATCCGGTCACCTGGGACCGGGATCGTGCGCGTGACGGACGGGTGGCGCCCGTCCGAGGTGCGGTGCCTACGTGGCCGCACCGCGGGGCCCGCCGGGGCGCGGCGCGGCGCAGACTCGGGGATACGTCCCGCCGCCGACGACGGCAGCGCCCGGTGCTCGACGCCGGACCGTGCCGTTCCGCGGCTCCGACCGGGACGGCACCCGACAGAGCGGAGCGCACATGAACGAGCAGGCCAGCAGCAACCCGAACGTCGACGAGCGCACCCCGACGCCGCCGGTGGACCTCCAGGAGGTCGGGACCCAGCTGATGGAGGAGGCGCGGGGTCACGACAGCGGTCGCGCCGCGCTGACCCTCACGCCGACCGGCGGAGGGCCGCTGAAGCAGACACTGCTGGCGTTGTGCGCCGGACAGGGCCTGGCCGAACACCCCTCGCCCGGACCGGCCACGATCCAGGTCCTGACCGGCGTGGGCACCCTCACCTCCGGTGGCGACGAACTGCGACTCACCCCGGGCTCGTGGGCGCCGGTACCGCTCGATCGTCACGCCGTGTCGGCGGAGGAGGACCTGCTCGCGCTGCTGACGGTGGTGCCCGGGACCCGGTGACCGTCAGGTCCGGACCCGTGCGCGATGGGTGTGGAGGTTGCCGCGCCCGTCGCGCACGAACCCGGCCAGCGTGATGCCCAGCCGGTCGGCGGTGCGCACGGCCAGGTCGGTCGGGGCGCCGACGGCGACGAGCACCGGGATGCCGGCCGCGGCGGCCTTGGCGACGAGCTCGAACCCGACCCGGCCCGAGAGCACCGCCACGAGGCGCCCGAAGTCCCGCTCCCCGGCACGGACGCGGGCGCCGATCGCGGCGTCCAGGGCGTTGTGGCGGCCGATGTCCTCACGCACCACCTGCGGCTCCCCGGCGAAGCTGAACAGCCCGGTGGCGTGCACCCCGCCGGTCGTGGCGAACAACGACTGGGCTGCCCGCAACCGGGACGGGAGCTCCAGCAGCACCGCGGCCGACAGCGCACCTGCCGAGTCCGCGGGCGACTGGGGGGTGCAGCGTGCCGCGAGCTCGTCGATCGACGCCCGACCGCACACGCCGCACGACGCGGTGGCCGCCGCGAAGCGGCGGGCACCGACGTCGAGGTCCAGTCGGTGCGGCAACCGCACCGTCACCGTGTCCTCCGGGCGGGACAGCAGCAGCGGGTCGCCGAACGCCACCTCGGCGACGCCCGCCGCAGGGTCGTAGAGGCCTTCGGTGAACAGCCACCCGACCGCGAGATCGGCGTCGTGCCCGGGGGTGCGCATGGTCGTCACCACGTCGACCGGCGGCGCTCCGGGTCCCGCGGCGAGCAGTCGCAGTGGTTCCTCGGTCGCCACGGCGTCCTCGTCGGCGCGCGCTCCGACACCGTCGGGCGATCGTCGCAGCCGCCACACCGGGAGTCGGCGGGGGGCCGGGACACGCGCCGGCCCGTCGGCCCCGCGCGACCGGGCCGCCTCGTCGTCGGCGGTCCCGCGTTCGCCACGTCGGCGCAGGTCGTCGGGGGTGTCGAGATCCACCGCCGTGGTCGCGGCGGGGTCGTGCGCCCGCCAGCGCTCGAACGGCAGCACCTCGACGTCGAGGTGGTCGCGGACCGCCCCGGCCCGCCGCTCACCGGCCGCGAAGGCGGCCCGCAGACGCGGGTGGACCCGACGCCGATAGGCCCCGATCAGGGGCTGGACCGCACCGTCGGGGTCACCGAGCAGCACCGCGTCGGCGGACGGCGTGCTGGCCAGGTGCTCCGTCAGGGCCAGCAGCACGGCCGGTACGAGATCGGGGTGGTCGCCGGCGACCACGAGCACGACGTCGACCTCGCCAGGAGGCAGCCCCTCGACGTGGACGCCGTCGGCGACGTCGTCGGCGACGCGCAACGCGGTGACGAGTCCCCCCAACGGCCCTTCGCCGGGATGGTCGTCGACGACCACGGCCACCGGCGGGTCGACCGAGGCGGCGACGGGGGACGGCGTCCGGCCGACCACGACGAGCACCGGGGCGATGCCGGTGACGGCGGCCACGGCCCGCTCGAGCAACGGCGTGCCGTCGACGGACAACCGGCGCTTGTCCTCACCCATGCGCCGCGAGCGGCCCCCGGCGAGCACGGCCGCCAGCACCTGCGGGGACGCCTGTCCGCCGGGCACCGTCGTCGATCCCGTCACCACCGTCTCCTGCCCGACCACGACGGCAGAGCGTAGGAGCACGCACGACGACGGCCGACCCGCGGGGGGTCGGCCGTCACCGATGGTCGTCCTACGCCGTTCAGCGCAGGCCGAGCTGACGCGAGCACGAGGGCCACGCGTTCCAGCCCTGACGCTCGAGGAGGATCTCGGCGCGGTGGATCTGCTCCGCGCGCGAGGCCTCGTGCGGGTAGCCCTGGCCACCGACCCACTCCCACGAGCTGAGCGCGAACTGCAGCCCGCCGTAGTAGCCGTTGCCGGTGTTGATCGACCAGTCGCCGCTGGACTCGCACTGGGCGAGGCGGTCCCACACACCGGTGTCGGTGGTGGCGGCCGGCGCGGACGCCGGCTCGGACGTGGGCTCGCTGGCGGGCTCGCTGGCCGCCGGGGCGGCAGCGCCACCGGTGGCGACCTGCAGGACCTGGCCCGGGAAGATCAGGTTGGGGTCGCTGAGCTTGGGGTTGGCAGCGTGCAACTGCTGCCAGGTGTCCACCGTGTCGAGGCTACGGGCGATGCCCGACAGCGTGTCGCCGGGCTGGACCTCGTAGGTCTCGGCCGCCGCTGCTGCACCGGCACCGAAGCCGACGAGGCCGACGGTCGCTGCCGCGGCGGTGAACACGCGCATGCCAAAGGAACGCACAGATCTCCAATGATCGGGAGGAGGGAGTCAGAAGGCGCCGCGGGGCCGTCCAGGGCCGCTCGGTCCGACGCGACCGAGCACGGTACGGAGGACCCCCGACTCCTGCACACGTCCGTTGACCAAGCGATCATGTCCGTGCGGACAGGGTGTGTCCGCCGGAGGTCCGACCTGGGACCCGGTCCACCCCGGCGAGGCGCGCCCGCGTTCCCGCGCGGGCCGGCTCGGCCCTAGCCTGCGGGGTATGTCCACTCCCGCGCCGTCCGACATCCGTGCCTACCTCGAGATCCGCACCGCGTCGCCCAGCGGTTGGTCTCCCGACGGGGCGAGCCTGCTCGTCTCCTCGGATCTGCCCGGCAGTGCCCAGGTGCACCGCCTCGACCTCGCCGACGCGGTGCTGCCGGTGCCGGCGCACGACCTCGTACCGGTCACCCGCTTCGAGGAGCCGATCGGGGCCGGCTACCTGCCGGCCGACCCGACCGGCGCGAACGGGCACCGACTGCTGCTCGCCACCGACCGCGGCGGCAACGAGCGCCATCAGCTGTTCACCGCGCCGCACGCGCCGGCATCGGCGTTCACCGGACCGGACGAACTCGATGCGCTCGTCGTCGACGACGAGTACATCCACCGCCCCGGTGGCGTGACCCGCGACGGTCGGTTGCTGGCCTACGCGACCAACCGGGGGAACGGCGTCGCGTTCGACACCTGGGTGCGGGACCTGACCGACGGCAGCGAGCGGTGCGTGTTCGCGACCGGTGGGTGGACCGGTCCCGGCGGCTTCTCGCCGGACGGCCGCTACCTGGCCGTCACGGAGATGACCACCCGCCCCGGCGACAACGTGGTCCATCTCGTCGACCTCGAGCAGGTCGGCGACACCCCCCTGTCGGCCGGCGACCCGGGCGTCGTGGAGCTCGCGCCGCACCCCGAACGCGAGTCGAGCGTGGGGACGCCCTCCTGGCTGCCGGACGCGTCGGCGTTCTTCTTCTCCACCGACGTCGGCCGCGACCACAGCGCCATCGCGCGGGGCACCCCCGCCGGCGACCACGAGATCGTCGTCGAGACCGGATGGGACACCGGCTGCGGTGTCGACTGGTCCGGCCGGCACCTGCTGGTGGCCTGGAACGACGACGGTCGCACCCGGGTCCAGTTGCGGGATCCCGCCACGCTGGCGGTCACCGACGAGGTGCCGCTGCCCGGCGAGGGCGTGGCCGGGGGGTTCCGCTTCACCCGTGACGGTCGCTGGCTCGTGTTCGCGTTCACCTCCGCGACGGTCCCGGGTGACGTGTGGCGCTACGACACCGACGAGCGGCACCTGCAGCGTGTCACCGTCTCGCCGTGCGAGGTCGACCCCGCGACGTTCGTGACGCCGGAACTGGTGCGCTTCCCGTCGTTCGACGGCCTCGAGGTGCCCGCCTTCGTCTATCGCCCCCAGCGGGCACCCGAGCGGGGCCCGGCACCCGTGGTGGTGGTGATCCACGGTGGCCCCGAGAGCCAGTACCGGCCGAGCTTCCCGGCGCTGACGCAGTACCTCGTCGCGCAGGGGTTCGCGGTGGTCGCACCCAACGTGCGCGGCTCGACCGGGTACGGCCGGCGCTACCAGCACCTCGACGACGTCGACAAGCGGCTGGACTCGGTCGCCGACCTCGCGGCACTGCACGACTGGCTGCAGACGCAGGACGACCTCGACGCGTCCCGCGCCGCCCTCTACGGCGGGTCCTACGGCGGCTACATGACGCTGATGGGCCTGGTCACCCAACCCGAGCGGTGGGCGGCCGGTGTGGACGTGG
This sequence comes from Egicoccus halophilus, assembly GCF_004300825.1. Classification (NCBI taxonomy): domain Bacteria; kingdom Bacillati; phylum Actinomycetota; class Nitriliruptoria; order Egicoccales; family Egicoccaceae; genus Egicoccus; species Egicoccus halophilus. The sequence continues at coordinate 3,762,397 of NZ_CP036250.1, read as the reverse complement.
TCGGGATGTCGAACCTGGTCACGTTCCTGGAGAACACCTCGGCGTGGCGGCGGGCCTTCCGTGAGCGCGAGTACGGCTCGCTCGAGCACGACCGCGACGTCCTGCTCGAGGCGTCGCCGATCACCTACGTCGACCGGTTGCGTGCGCCGCTGTTCGTCGTCCACGGCGCCAACGACCCGCGCGTGCCGCTGTCCGAGGCCGAGCAGCTGCACGCCGTGCTCGAGGAGCGGGGCGTGCGCAGCGAGCTGCTGGTCTACAAGGACGAGGGACACGGGCTGAGCAAGCTCGCCAACCGCATCGACTGCTACCCGAAGGTCGTCGCGTTCCTGCACGAGGTCCTCGGCGACTGACCTCGTGCGACCCCGGGGCGTGCGCGCCTGCTCGGGGGAACCGGGTCAGCCGAGCACGAAGGTGGCCCCGAACAGCACCGCGGCGAAGACGACGACGTAGCGCGCGAAACCGAGCAACGTCTCGCTCTGCACCAGCCGCAGCAGGAACGAGATCGCGAGGTAGCCGCTTGCGGCGGCCACGAGCACGCCGACGGCGATCTGCAGCGGGCCGAACGCCAGGGTGCCGGGCTCGGCCGTGCCGAGGTCGGGCAGCTTGAAGACGACCGCCCCGACGATGACCGGGATCGACAGCAGGAACGAGAACCGGGCGGCCGCCGCGCGCGAGAGTCCCAGGGCCATGCCGGCGGCGATCGTCGAACCGGAGCGGGAGATGCCGGGGAAGATCGCCAGGGCCTGCGCGACCCCGATGACGCCGGCGTCGCGCAGCGTGGTGGTGTCCTCGCCCCGGCCCGGGTCGAGGCGCCGCTCGGCGTCGTCGAGCTCGTCGACGGACTTGCCCAGCTGTGCCGCGGCGCGGTCGGTGCGCAACCGCTCCCCGAACCACAGCAGGAAGGCGGTCACCAGCAGGAAGCCGGACACGGCCCGGACCGAGCCGAACGCGGCCGCGAACACGTCCTCGAACAGCAGTCCGGCCAGCGCGGCGGGGACCGATCCGACGGCCAGCAGCACGAGCGTGCGTCGCGCGAGGCGTCGCTCGGTCACGGGATGGTCGCCCCCCAGGCCGGTCACCCGGGTGGCCAGGAACGCCAGGTCGCCGCGGAAGTAGACCACCACCGCCGCCAGCGTCCCGGCGTGCACCATGACGTCGAACGTCAGGCTGCCCGACGGCCAGCCGAGCAGGTACGGCACCCCCTGCAGGTGACCGGAGGAGGACACGGGGAGGAACTCGGTCAGGCCCTGGAGCAGGCCGAGCACGATCGCCTGGATCAGCAGCACGGGAAGGCGCAGGCCGGCGGAGCGGGGGACCACACGGCGAGCCGGCGAAGAATACTCCCGACGGTCGGGGTCCGACGACGGGGCGCCGGCCCGGTCCGAGGCCGTGGCGCGCCGCGAACATGGGGCGACGGCTGGACGCGGTCGCGTCCATGCCCGACGACGGAGAGGGCGACGGCGTGCGCGTGCTGGTCATCGGTGCGACCGGCTACATCGGTGGCCGGCTGGTTCCCGAACTGCTCGAGCGGGGGCACGAGGTCCGCTGCGGGGCCCGGACCCCGGCCAAGCTCGACGGCCGTCCGTGGCGGGACCGGGTGGAGATCGCCCGCGTCGACGTCGCCGAGCCCGACGAGATCCGGGCAGCGGCCGAGGGCTGTGACGCGGTGTACCTGCTCGTGCACTCCATGGACGGCGCGGGCAGCTTCGAGCAGCGCGACCGCGAGGCGGCGACCAACGTCCGTGACGCGGTCGCCGACGCCGGGGTGCGCCGGCTGGTCTACCTCGGCGGGCTGGGCCACGGCACCGGCCTCTCGCCGCACCTGCGCTCGCGGCAGGAGGTGGGGCGCATCCTCGCCGAGGGGCCCGTCCCGGTCACCGAGCTTCGCGCCGCGATCATCATCGGCTCGGGCAGCGCCTCGTTCGAGATGCTGCGCCACCTCGTCGAGGTGCTGCCCGTGATGACCACCCCGCGGTGGGTGGAGACGCGGTGTCAGCCGATCGCCGTCCGCGACGTGCTGGCGCTGCTGACCGAGGTCCTCGACGTCGAGGAGACCGCCGGCCGGGTGCTCGAGATCGGTGGGCCCGACGTGCTGACCTATCGCGAGCTGATGCAGACCTACGCCGAGGTGGCCGGCCTGCGCCGACGCGTCATCCTGCCGGTGCCGGTGCTGACCCCGTCGCTGTCGTCGCTGTGGATCGGCCTGGTGACCCCGCTGCCGACCGGCCTCGCGCGGCCGCTCGTGGAGAGCCTCGTCAACGAGGTGGTGGTGCGCGACGACACCGCGCAGCGGCTGCTGCCGCGGCAGCTGCTCCCCATCCGTGAGGTGCTGCGTCTGGCGCTCGAACGGGTCCAGGATCTCGAGGTCGCCACGACCTGGGCCGGCGCCGGGGGCACGCCCTCCCGCTCGGCCGTCCGTCACGGCCCCGAGGCCCCCCAGCCCGAGGATCCCGACTGGTCGGGCGGCACCGTGATGACCGACGAACGTCGGGTGCGGACCACGGCGCCACCGGCGGCGGTGTTCCAGGCGGTCAGTGGCATCGGCGGCCACCGCGGCTATCACGGCTTCCGCTGGATGTGGGAGACCCGTGGTGTGCTCGACAAGGTGGTCGGCGGCGTCGGGCTGCGCCGGGGACGCCGCCATCCCGTGGAGCTCGCCATCGGTGAGCCGGTCGACTTCTGGCGGGTCGAGGCGCTTCTTCCCGACCGGCTGCTGCGCCTGCGGGCGGAGATGAAGGTCCCGGGCACGGCCTGGCTGGAGTTCCGGGTCGAACCCGACGGGACCGGCGCCTGCCTGGACCAACTGGCCCGATTCCACCCACGCGGACTGTTCGGGCGCCTGTACTGGTGGGTCCTCACGCCCTTCCACGCCCTGATCTTCCCCCGCATGGCGCGCCGCCTCGCCGCGGAGGCGGAACGCATCGCCGGCGAGCCCGCCTCAGGGCGGTAGGACCACCGCGGTCAGCTGGCCGGAGGCGGCCGCCCCGGCGACCGCGGCGGCCTCGTCGCGTCCCACGGCGATCCACACCCGCGCCTCGTCGACCCGCACCACCTCGACCTCGGCGGCCAGCACGCTGCCCGATCCGTCGTGCGCGGCGCCGACGAGGTCGATGTGCGCGCCGGCGGGCAGCTCGGGCAGCAACTCGCGCGGCACGGCCACCCCGGCCTGCGTGTCGGCCAGTGCGCCGGCCACCCCGGTGGAGGCCAGGTGTCGTTCGGTGAGCACCGTGCCGGCCGGAACCGCGATCGTCAGGCGGGCGTCGCGAGGCGTCCGCACGGCGTCACCGGGCACGAGGTCGGCCGGCCAGTCGGTGGCCCGCACCGCGGCGTCCGCCAGCTCGCTGCCGACCGCCAGGTCGTCACCGGCGACCAGCACCGGCACCGGCCCGCCCCACGGTGAGGTCGACAGCCGCGCGAGGAAGGCTCCCAGGGCGCCGATCAGGAGCACCACGACGACGGCCAGCCGCAGCCGGGGTCCGGCACGGAACCACTGTTCGCTGAGCGCGTCGAGCGGCCGCGGCAGCACCACCGGGGCGCCGTCCAGGCGTGGGAGCACGGGAGCATCGGATCGGGTTCGCATGCGACGCACCCCACCACACGAACGCGCCTGCGTCCGATCGGGACGCAGGCGCGCGGTGGAAAACGTCAGGGTCGGGCGGTCAGGCGCTCTTCTTCGCCTCGCTCGACGTCGACGACGTGTTCGACGACGAACCCTCCGACGACGAGCCGCCCTTCGTGCCGCTGTCCTTGGCGGCGCCGGTGTCGGAGGACGACTCCGACGACGAGCCCTCCGAGGACGAGCCCTCCGACGACGACTCGCCCCGGTTGCCCCCGCCACGCTTCGACGAGGCGGCGTAGTCCTTGACGTGCCACCCGGAGCCCTTGAAGATCAGGCCGGCGGCGCTGTAGACCTTGCGCAGGGAGCCGGAGCAGGTGGGGCACTCGGTCAGCGCATCGTCCTGGAACGACTGCACGACCTCCAGGTGCTCACCGCAGTCCCGGCAGGCGTACTCGTAGGTGGGCATGGCAGCTCTCTTCCACACTCGCGCGCGAGCGACGACTGGCACTCGGCAGGGGCGAGTGCTGATTCTGCCGTAGGTCGGTCGGACCCGCAAACGATGCACCCGTTCAGCGGTCGGGCGTGCGGTGCAGCGCGCGGTGGACGGCACGGTCGGTGACCACCAGGTCCACCGTCGCGTCGTGGTGCTCGGTCGGGACCCGCGGCACGAGCTGGCACGCGAACGCGATGCCCACCCGTGTGGTGGTGCGGGGCAGGGACGCCAGCAGACGGTCGTAGTGTCCACCACCCTGGCCCAGGCGGCCCCCGAGTGGGTCGAACGCGACGCCGGGGACCAGGGCCACGTCGATGTCGGTGAGCTCGGCCGCCGCTCCGGCCGGCTCGCGGATGCCGCGGTAGCCCAGCTGGAGCGTGCGCAGGTCGGCGGCCGCCACCACCTCGAGGACCTCGCCGTCGACCCGGGGGAAGTAGGTCCGCACCTCACGGGCCAGCAACCGCGGCAGCAGCCCCGCCGGGTCCGCCTCGAACTCGGACGCGGCGTACAGCAGCACCCCCGACGCGCGACGCAGTTCCGGTAGGCGTGTCAACCGGCCGACCAGCCGGGCGTTGGCCGCCGCGCGTTCGGGACCGGACAGGGCTGCGCGTGCCGCGCGGGCGCAGGATCGCAGCGCGGCCTTCGGGGTGCCCTCCACGCGCCTGCCCGCTCCTCGGCCGCCGGTCGCTGCCGGTGCGCCGGTGGCCAGCCTACGGTCGGTCGGCCGCGCCCGAGAGGATTAGGCTCGGGACGCGCCGATCCAACGCGTGTCGTCTGCTCCAGGAGCACCCATGGTCCGCAAGGCCGTCCTGCCCGTCGCCGGACTCGGAACCCGCTTCCTGCCCGCCACCAAGGCCGTGCCGAAGGAGATGATGCCACTCGTCGACCGGCCGGCCATCCAGTACGTGGTCGAGGAGTGCGTGCGGGCCGGTCTCGACGACGTGCTGCTGGTCACCTCGACCGGCAAGTCCGCCATCCCGGACCACTTCGACCGACGGCTCGACCTCGAGCAGGCGCTCGAGGCGAAGGGCAAGGACGAGGAACTGGCCGTCGTCCGTCAGTTGGCGGAGCTCGCCCAGATGCACAGCATCCGGCAGGGCGAACAGCTCGGACTGGGCCACGCGGTGTTGATGGCGGCCGGGCACGTGGAGGCCGACGAGAGCTTCGCGGTGCTGCTCGGTGACGACATCGTCGATCCCGCGGTCCCCTTCCTCGAGCGCATGGTCGAGGCCCATGAGCGCACCGGTCGTCCCGTGGTGGCCCTGATGGAGGTGCCGCACGACCAGGTGCACCTCTACGGCGTCGCCGACGTGGAGGCGGGCGAACGCGACGGGGAGTTCACGATCCGACGCCTGGTGGAGAAGCCCGATCCGGCCGACGCTCCCTCGAACCTGATCGTGGTCGGCCGCTACGTGCTGCCGGGCAGCATCTTCGACGTCCTGCGCGACACCCCGCCGGGCAGCGGAGGCGAGATCCAGCTCACGGACGCCCTGGAGACCATGGCCGCCGAGGAACCCATCGTCGGGATCCGCCTCGACGACGAACGCTACGACACCGGCGACAAGCTCGGCTTCCTGAAGGCCACCGTGCAGCTCGCGGCCAAGCGGGACGACCTCGGCGACGAGTTCGTCGCCTGGCTGCGCGACTGGCTCGCGGAGCAGGACGCGTGACCCGTTTCGTCGGGCACGGACGCACGGAGGTCACCGCCGCCGAGGAGCTGACCCCGGTCGACGAGCACCTGCAGGCGATCCTCGACGCCCTGCCCACGCCCGACGCGATCGGACTGACCGTCTTCGACGCGCTCGGGTTGGTGCTCGCCGAGGACGTGGTCGGTCAGGCGATGCTGCCGGCCTTCGCCAACGCGGCGATGGACGGCTACGCGGTGGTCGCCGCCGACATCGCCGGCGCCAGCCTCGACCAGCCCGTCGAGCTGCCGGTGATCGGCGAGGTGGCCGCGGGAGCGGGCGCACCGGCGGGGGTCCCGCCCGGCAAGTCGGTACGGATCATGACCGGTGCTCCCGTCCCGGCCGGCACCGACGCGGTCGTGCCGGTCGAGACCACCTCGGGCGGTGCCGCGACGGCCGCCTTCCACCGGCCGGTCGCCGCGGGCGACCACATCCGCCGGCCCGGCGAGGACCTCCAGCCGGGGCAGGTGCTGCTGCGCTCGGGGCGCCGGGTCCAGCCCGCCGACGTCGGGTTGCTGACCGCCGCCGGGGTCGCACGGGTGCTGTGCGTCCCGCCGCCGCGGGTGGTCGTGCTCTCCAGCGGCGACGAACTGGTCCCGGCCAACCGCGAACCGGGACCGGGGCAGATCCGCGACTCGAACGGGCCGATGCTGGCGGCGATGGTCCGCGCCGCCGGCGGCATCCCGTTCACGACCGGGGTCGTGCCGGACGATCGCAAGGCCCTGATGTACGCCTTCGACACCAACCTCGGGCACGCCGACCTGTTCGTGTGCACCGGGGGGGCGAGTGCCGGTACCCGGGACCTGCTGCCCGACGTCATCGGGGCGATGGGGGAGGTCGCCACCGCCAAGGTCGCGATGAAGCCGGGTATGCCGCAGATCCGAGGCCGTATCGGCGGCACGCCGGTGATCGGCCTGCCCGGCAACCCCGTGTCGGCGTTCGTCTCGTTCGAGGTGTTCGTCCGGCCGGCGATCCGACTCCTCCAGGGCCGGCGGGACGTCACCCGGCCGGTGGTCACGGCACGGGTCGCCGAACCGCTGGTGGGGGCGTCGCGCAAGCGGCACTACGTGCGGGTGCGCCTCACGCGGACCGGCAGCGGGTGGTCGGCGACCCCGACCGGCGCCCAGGGCTCCCACGTCATCAGTTCGATCTCCTCGGCGGACGGACTCGCCGTCGTGCCCGAGGACCGCGACCGCCTCGAGGTCGGCGAGAGCGTTCCCGTCCAGTTGCTCATCGAGGGATGACCGTGCCCGAGCAGGACCCGACCGGACTCACCCACCTCGACGCCCGTGGCCGGGCCCGGATGGTCGACGTCGGCGACAAGCCGGTCACCGGTCGTACCGCGGTCGCCGAGGCGCGGGTGCGGATGCGCCCGGACGTGGCGGCCCGACTGGTCGCCGGCGACCTGCCCAAGGGCGACGCGCTGCCGGTCGCCCGGATCGCCGGCATCCAGGCGGCCAAGCGCACACCCGAGCTGATCCCGCTGTGCCACGGCATCGCCCTGACGGCGGTCGAGGTCGAGATCGACGTCGATGCCGAGGCAGGCACCGCCAGGGTCACGGGTACGGCCCGGGCCGCGGACCGCACCGGCGTCGAGATGGAGGCGATGACCGCCGTCAGCGTCGCCGCCCTGACCCTCTACGACCTGGTCAAGGCGGTCCAGCGCGACGTCGTGATCACCGACGTCCGACTGCGCCGCAAGACCGGGGGGCGCTCCGGAGACGTCGAGCTGCCCTAGCGCCGTCGCACCTGCTTCGTGTCGGCGTCGGCGTCGGTTACGGTCCGGCAACGCCCCGAGAACGGTGGCGTTCGGAAGACGACGAGGACCGGTGCGGGGACGTGGTGACGGGATCGTTCGTGGTGTTGGTCCTGCTGTGGGCCGTACTGCTGGTCCCGGGAGCGGTGCGCCGCTCCCGTGCGTCGTCACCCCTCGTGACCGTGGGAGGATTCGAACGGGCCATGACCGTGCTCCGCGACAACCGCAGCACGACCCGGCAACTGCTGGTGCCGGGCGACGCCGACCGCATCGTTGGTCGTGACGTCGACGAGACCGACCGCAGCTCGGGGGTGGATCGCCCCGAGGACCCGGTCGTCGCGACGCGGCGGCTGTGGTTCCTGCGTGCGCTGGTCGCGAGCGGTGTCTCGCTGGTGCTCGCCGTCGCCTTCGGGGGCTGGTTGTGGTTCCCCACCGTCCTGGTCGTGCTGGGCACGGCCGGGTACACCGTGCTGCTGCGTCAGCTCAAGCTCCAGCGCGACGAGGCCCGCCGGGTCGTGGCCGAACTGGACCTGCACCGGCCGGACGAGCCGACGACACCGGCCGCCGAGGTCGACGAGGTGTGGGGCGTCAGCGGCGGGGTGCGTCTGCGCCGCTGGGAGGCGTGAGCGACGCGCCGGCAGCACTGGCGGCGCTGACCGAACCGGTCCGGGGTCGGTTGGTCGCCCGCCACGAGGCGCGTGAGGTCGGCCTCGACGCGGGACGCGACGCGATCCGTGCGGCGGCGAACGCCATCCGGGCCACCCACCGCGCCGAGCACGAGCGGGCCGCGACACTGATCGACGAGGCGCGGTCCGCGCTGGCGGAGGCGTACACCGCGTGTGGGTCCTTCCCGGACGTCCTGCACGCCGGGTTCGTGCAGGACGCGGCCAAGGAGGTCGCCGAGGCGGTGCTGACCCGTGCCGCCGTGCGCGGCGAGCCGCTGCCGTCACCGGACCAGGTCGGCGTCGACGACGTGTCGTGGCTGCACGGGCTGGCGGAGACGGTCGGCGAACTGCGGCGCGCGAGCCTCGACCACGTCCGCGGTGGCCGGGTCGACGAGGCCGAGGCGGCGCTCGGGCTGATGCAGGAGATCCTCGCCGCGCTGGTGACCATCGACGTGCCTGACGGACTGAGCCGCGGACTGCGCCGGGCGACGGATGCGGCGCGCGCCATCACCGAGCGGACCCGCGGGGATCTCACCACCGCGGCCGGTCAGCGCGAGCTGCGCCGCGCCCTCGACGCCCACCGCGAGGCGTTGCAGCGGATGCTCGACCGCCCCGAGTGAGTCGCCGGCCCCGCCCGGCGCCCTCACCCCGTCCGCCGCGCCGCACGCCGACCGGTCGCCGATCTGACGGCGCGCCGGCGCCGCGCTACCCTTCCGCCCGCTGCGCCTCGCGGGGCGCGCGCCTGGACTTTCCCGGGGGTGTAGCTCAGTTCGGCAGAGCACTTCGTTCGCAACGAAGGGGCCGTCGGTTCAAATCCGATCACCTCCACCTCGAGAACCGCCCTACGGGGCGGTTCTCGCCGTTTCCGGTGAGTACCTCTCGAACCGGTGCGTATCGAGTCCGCAAGAAGCACGCACGGGCGGGCTCCAGGCTCCCGGGGCCATCGCCGCGCCGGAGGCGGTGCGTCCCTGCTCGACCACCTCGGCGAAGCCGGCGGCGCCGCTCCCGAGTTCGAGGAGCGTGGAGGACGCGCCGAGGACCTTCGCGCACAGCTCGCCGATGAGCTCGAGCACGGCCTCACGGTGGGGGACTACCGCCGCCAAGTACGACTCCCAGCCGTCGAACCAACCAGGGCCAGTCGGTCGGAGCGCTCGGTACTGGGGTCATCTGTTCGCTGCCGATCGGCAGATGCGTGGGGTGGCCAGCGCGGGCCCCGGCCCGCCAGCCGTGGCGCCGACCGCCGCCCACGCAGACTTCAGCGAAGACGAGCGGTTCTCGCTGATCGACCGGAGCGACGACAGCCGGATCGCCTACGTCCACGGCGACCACTGGCACGGCAGCCTGCCGGCCGTACCGCTCGACGGCCGGTTGTCGCTCGGTGCGACGATCCTCGACGACGACGGCGAGGAGATCTCCCTCGACGGCTCGCCCTACGAGCTCGGCGTCGCCCTGGCGACCGGTGCCGAGGACGGCGTCCTCGACCTCGTCATGCACGGCGACCACGTGTACCTGCGCGGTGAGTCCGAGGGCGAGACCTCGGTCGTCTTCCAGCTGCTCGACGACGGCGACGTCGCGTACGAGACCCCGTCGATGACGGTCACCGTCAGCGCCGATGTCGAGGGTGACCGTGGCGATGACCATGGTCACGGCCACGACGACGATCACGGTCACTCCCACGACGACGATCACGGCCACGCTCACGACGACGACCACGATCACGATCACGATCACGACGATGCGCCGGTCGGCGGCGTCGATGCCGGCTTCGGTGGCGTTGCTGCCGCTGGGATGAGCACCACCACGGTGCTGTTCGCCGGGATGGTCCTGTTCGCGCTGCTCGCGCTCGCCGTCGCGGCGTGGCCCGCCGTGCGCTCGATCCGTCGCTGAGGAACGTCACCGCATGACGCAGGGTCAGCGCTCGAGGGGCTCCCGGCTGTGTGCCGCGGGGCTCCTCGGCCTGGTGGCGCTCGTCTTCGGCGTCACCGCCGTCGCGTGGGAAGACGCGCCCACGGGGCCGGATGCCTCGGAGGATCCGGCTCATCGCCAGGACGGCGTCATCTTCTCGCCGGATGCTCCTGGCCCGAGCGACGACCTGGCATCCGGTGCGCGAGACCCCGAGCGCCGCGACGCGGGTGCCGACCACCGGCCACTCACCCTGCCGGTACAGGTCACCGTCCCCTCCGTCTCGATCGATGCCGAGATCGAACCGGTCGGTGCCGACGATGATCGTCGCCTCGTCGTGCCACCTCCGGAGTTGGCCGGCTGGTTCGAGGGCCGTGCCGTACCTGGACAGCGCGGGCCGGCCGTGCTCGTCGGTCACGTCGACTCGCGCGAGGGACCTGCGGTCTTCCACGGGCTCGACCGTGTCGAAGCTGGTGACCGCATCGAGGTGACCGACGAAAGCGTCACGCGGGTCGCCTTCGAGGTCGAGCGCGTGCAGGTCGTCCCGAAGGACGACTTCCCGACCGGCGACGTCTACGACGCGGTCGATCGCGCCGAGCTGCGGCTGATCACCTGCGGGGGTCCGTTCGACCGCGACGCCGGCAGCTATCGCGACAACGTCATCGTCTTCGCCGTTGCGCTCGACGAGGCATCGGCCGACGACGCTCGCTGAGGTCCCGGGTGCGGAGTCCGGATCGCGGGGGACCGTGGAGGTCGTCGGGCCGGGACGTTCCGTGGCGCTCTCGTCGAGATGACTGCTCGGCGGCGATCCGCAGGTGACCGTCGAAGAGCTCCGTGCACTGTGGGCGCGTCGCCGAGAACGGGGCGTTGCGGCAAAGAGGGCGAAGGTCGTCAGGCGCCGTCGAGACGTTCGAGGATCGCTCCGCAGACGCGGGCCAGTTCGTCGACGTCCTCGGGGTCCAGCCCATCGAAGACGAGCTGGCGGACGGTGGCGACGTGGCCGGGAGCGGCGGCAACGACCTCGTCCCAGCCGGTGTCGGTGAGTACGGCCAAGGTGGCGCGTGCGTCGTCGGGGCAGGGGCGCCGCGTGGCCCAACCACGCTTTTCGAGCCGGGACATGACGTGGGAGAGCCTCGACAGCGACGCGTTGGCTCGCGCGGCGAGCTGGCTCATGCGGAGCGTGCGGTCGGGAGTCTCGCTGAGCAACGCGATCACCCAGTACTCGAAGTGGCTCATCCCGGCGTCGCGCTGCAACCGTGCTTCGAGTTCGCTGGGCAGCTTGAGGATGACGGCGGCCAACTGCCGCCAGGCACGTTGCTCGGCGGCGTCCAGCCAGAGCGGTTCCCGCCGGTCGCCTTGCTGCTGGTCGTCGGCGGTGACCGAGGTCGCCGGGGTGTCGTCAGGCATCGGCGGTCGCCGTCACGAGGCGTCCGACACGGCATCGTCGGGCAGGTGCCAGGCGGTGCGGATCCCGGACCACCTGACGATCTCGGCGTCGAGGTCGAGCCGTTCGACCGGCGCCTGGTCCTCGTAGGCGCCCCACTGCTCGCGCGGCAGCATCCACATGATCTCGAACTCGTTGCCGTCGGGGTCGGCGCCGTAGACGCTCAGCGTGGCGCCGTGGCTCGACTCGCCGGTGAACGCGCCGGCCTCCGCGAGGCTGCGGCGGGCGTCGGCGAGCTCGTCGACGGTGTCGAGCTGCCAGGCCAGGTGGTAGAGCCCGATGGCGCCGCGGCGCTTGGGTCCCCCGTCGGTGCCGACACCGAACAGCCCCAGGTCGTGGTGGTTGCCGGAGCGGGGCAGGCGCAGGAAGGCGGCGTCGGCCCGTGGCTCACGCGCGACGACCTGCATGCCGAAGGTGCCGGTGTAGAACTCCACCGAGCGTTCGAGGTCGGCGACGAACAGCACCGCGTGGTTGAGACGAACGGGCGAGAACACCATCGTCGGATCCCTTCGCTGTCTGGGACGGTGGTGAGGGGGCCGGTCGACCAGACCGGCTCCTGCCGCCCCGGGTGGGAGAGTCAGCCGCCCCGTCGTCGGCAGTCCGAACTGGTTGAAGCTTCAAGAGAAACGTACCGGGTGTGGAGCAGGACGCGAGCGCGCGTGCCCGCCGTGACGCGTTCATGCGCGTCGGCAGCCTGCTCCAGCGGCATCGGCGTGGAGATGTCGATGGTCAGCGAGCCGTCGGACGCCGCGCTGGTGAGGTCCCGTGCCGCCTGCTGCTTGGCCTGCGCCGGGAAGTCGTCGCTGCCGAGCAGGCGGATGGTGGCGTTGCCGAACAGCATCGGCCAGAACGGAAGGGCCGGCCGGCCGTCACGTGTGGCATAGGCGGCGATGATCCCGTCGTTGCGGAGAACCGCCGCGTCGAGATCGACGTTGTCGGAGAACGCGACCTCCACGATGCGGTTCACGCCATCGGGGGCGAGGCCCAGGATCGCGTCGACGGGGTCGTCGACATCGAGTGCTACGAGGTGATCGACGCCGCGAGGCGGGCGCGCCTGCAGATCCGCGCGACGACGCGTGGTGCCGATCACCGTCGCGCCTGCTCGATGCGCCAATTGCGCGGCGAGGTTGCCCACACCGCCGAGAACGCCGTGCACCAGCACGGTCGCACCATCGACCGGACCGTCACCGAGGACCGCTCGATGCGCCGTGATGCCAGGGATGCCGAGGCAGGCACCCACCTCGTCGCTCACCTGATCGGGCAGACGGACCGCGAGCGCGGAGGGAACCACGGTCCACTCCGCCGCCGTGCCGAATGGTCGGTAGGACTGCGCGCCGTACACCCAGACGCGCTGCCCGATGCGGCCAGGGTCGACACCCTCACCGGCCGCGTCGATGACGCCGGCGCCGTCGCTGTGTGGAATGACACGCGGGTAGGGCATCGTCGAACCGAGCCATCCGCTTCGCTTCTTGATGTCGCCGGGGTTGACCCCCGAGTAGCGGATGCGAACACGCACCTCGCCAGTCGCGGGCTCGGGAGTCGGCACCTCACGTACCCGGAGAACCTCGCCGGCAGCGCCTTGGCGGTCGTAGCAGACGGCGCGCATCGTCCCCTCGCTGACCTTGTCGGAGCGTGCGTGGATGCGCGCCGAAACGGTTGCCGACCCCGCGGGTCGTGTGCTCAAGTCCGGGTCGTTCTGCCCAGATCATCCGGGCTTGGGCAGGCAGGCGGTCCTGCCGGCTGGGCAGGACTGAAGTCATCGGCGTCAGCATCCCGGACAGAGTCACTGCTGCGCGATCACGACGAGAAGGGTGCCCGACTCCAGTCGGTTCTGCGCGCCTGACTCACCGCGGACGAGGTCATCATGTCGAAGTCGCCCCGCCTGGTGTTGGTGCTCTCGGAGAACTGGACCTTCCTCGACCCCCGGCGCCCGGGCGAGCTGGTGGAGTCCGCCCGCATCGCCGAGGACGCGGGCATCGACACGGTGATGCTGTCGGAGCACGTGGTGCTCGGTCCGTCCGCCGGGGCGGACGGTGTCATGGCGAACCCCCGCGACTACGCGATGCCCGGCAACCAGGACCCGGAGACGCCGTGGCCGGACTCGCTCGTGGTCGCCAGCGGCATCGCCGCCGCGACGACCTCCCTGCGTATCGCCCTGGCGGCGATCATCGCGCCGCTGCGCCACCCGCTGCTGTTGGCCAAGCAACTGGCGACCCTCGACCGCCTCAGCGAAGGACGACTGGTGGTCCAGCCGACCGTGAGCTGGCACGAGGACGAGTACTCGGCGCTGCAGGTTCCCTTCCGCGAACGCGGGGCGAGGCTCGACGAGCATCTCGCCGCCTGGCGGGCGCTCTGGCGGATGTCGCCCACGACGTTCGAGGGGCGCCACTACCAATTCTCCGACGTCTACCTCGAACCCAAGCCGGTGCGTCCAGACGGTCCGCACACGTGGATCGGAGGCAGCTCCGTCCACCCCGCGGTGGTGCGCCGCCTGGTCGAGTACGGCGACGGTTTCCACCCTCTGGGACAGCCCAGCGACGAGGACCTGGCACGGCTGCACGAGCAGTTGCGGCTCGCCGGACGCGACCCCGCGGCGCTCGAATGGATCGGTGGAGTGCGAGGCAGGTTCCCGGACGACCATTCGCCCGCAGACCTCGACGAGGCGCTCGAACAGGTACCGGTGCAAGTCAGTCGCGGGTTCGGCTCGATTTGCATCAAACCTTCGCAGTTCATCGACAACGCCGATGCGTTGCCGGGCTTCTGCCAGTACGTCGTCCGTCGCGTCGAGGGGTTGACCGGGTGATCGAGCCGCCGCCGTGAGCGAACGGCGTGCGGCCGGCGCCGCTACCGCTGCCGGCCGGTGGTGCCGTCGAGGTCGGCGGGGCTCGGATGCGGGGCCGTCACCGGATCCGATCAGATGCCGGAACATCGTTGGTATCCGAACGATGTGATCTAGGCTCGCGTGCGGCCGGCCACGAGGGAGACGTGGTACGGCTCGCTCGAACGAGGAGAGGGACCCGTGAACAACCCCGCGGATTCGCATGGCGCCACGGCATCGTCACCGGACAAGCTGCTGCACGATGCCGTCGGGTTCCCGACCGCGCTCGCCACGGCGGTCGGACTGATCATCGCGTCGTCGGTGCTGCTGACCGCCACGACGGGCTTCGGCGCGGGTGGGTGGGTGTTCGCGTTCGCGATCCTCATCGCCTACGTGCTGATGGTGTTCCAGTCGATGAGCTTCTCCGAAGCGGCGGGCATGATGCCGCTGGCGGGGTCGGTCTACGACTACATCTCGGCCGGGCTCGGGCGGTTCCTCGGAGTCACGGGCACGCTGGTCGCCTACCTCGTCGTGCACATCTTCGCCGGGACCGCCGAGACGGCCTCGGCGGGACTGTTCGCCAGCGTCAACTTCCCGTTCCTCGAGGGCCTCAGCCCGGAGAACAGTTGGGTCGTCGGGGTCGGGCTGTTGCTGATCTTCGGGGTGATCAACGCCGTGGGCGTGCGCGTCTACGGGGCGGTCGAGGTCGTGTTGACGGCCGTGATGTGGCTGACGCTGGTCGTGTTCGGGCTGCTCGGCGTGTTGCGCGCCGCCACGGTGGCGACCAGCGGCTTCTTCGGCGAGTCCTTCGTCGGCACCGACCTGACGGCGATCCTGTCCATGGTCGGACTCGCCATGTTCCTGTTCGTCGGCGTCGAGTTCGTCACGCCGCTGGCGTCCGAACTGCGCGAACCCGCCCGCTCCATCCCGCGGGCGATGTTCATCGGCCTGACCGCGGTCGCCGCGTCGATGGTGCTCTACGGCGTCGGGGTCCTCCGTCACGTGGAGAACGTCGAACTCGAGCCGGGCGTGCTGATGTTCGACACGCCGGTCCCGATCCCGATCTTCGCCGAGTCGGTCCTCGGCACCTTCGGCCGCTGGTGGCTCGCGATCGCGGTGCTGTTCGCTGCCGCCGCCACCATCAACACCCTGCTGGCCGGCATCCCTCGGATCCTGTACGGCATGGCGAAGGACAACGCGTTCCCGCCGGTCTTCGCCTGGCTGCACCCGCGTTTCAAGACGCCGTGGGCCGGCATCGCACTGGCGGTGGTCATCCCCGCCGTGCACGCCATCGTCATCCAGGGGGACATCGACTCCATCATCGTGCTGATCCTGGCGGCGGTGTGCGCGTGGCTGTTCGCCTACATCCTGGTGAACATCTCCGTGATGGTGCTGCGCTCGCGACGCCCCGACCTGGCGCGGCCGTTCAGGAGCCCGTTCTTCCCGGTGCCGCAGGTGCTCGCCACGGTCGGCATGCTCGTCACGATCTGGTACATCGCGCCGCCAGGCATCGAGCGCTCCGACGTCTTCGTCCGCTTCTTCGGCATGCTCGGCATCGTGGCGGTCTTCGCCGCCTGGCAGACCATCGTGAAGACGAAGAAGCCCATGTTCGAGCCGGTCGATCCCGAGGAGTTCGTCCGCGAGGAACTCGGTCGCGCGTGAGCCCTCGCCACACCCAGCGGCGGACCTCCGACCACCGTCGCCCGATATGGGGTCGACCGGCCGGCACGGCCGGCTCGCGCCCGTCCCCGGGTCCTACCGTGACGGGTCCGACGAACCAAGGAGTTCTGCATGTCCTTCCGCAAGCCGATCGGTCTGGCCGCTGCCGCTGCACTCGCCCTGGGTGCGGTCGGGTGTGGTGACGACGACACCACCGACACGACCGAGACGACCGACACGACCGGCGACGCCGGCACCACCGACGGCGCGGACACGGACACCGACACGGACACCGACACGGACACGGACGGTGCGGGCACCGAGGACCCGACCGATCCGACCGATCCGACCGACCCGGCCGACCCCGAGGCCTGATCCACCCCGTTCCGTCCGTCGATCGCCGGTGCCCGCGGGCACCGGCGATCGCGTGTCCGGGGCCGACGTCAGCCGGTCCCGTCTGCTCGCGCTCGGGCGTGGTCGAGGCGGTAGAGCACCGCGCCCTCACCGGTCTCGACGGCCGCGCGGGACGCCGCCGACGCCGGGGACGGGGCCTCGACCGAGTCCCAGCCGAGGTGCCAGTCGATGTCGTGCTCGGCCAGTTCGGCGGCCAGGGCCGGTCCGTCGGTCGGTTGCCGGGGCACCCCGTGGTAGCGGCAGTCGAGGTGGAAGCACACCGTCGCGCCGATGCCCCAGTGGCGGTCGGAGCTCAGACGGTCACCCGGGGCGATGCCCGCCGCCCGCAACTCCTGCGCCAACGCGGCGATGCCCGGGCCGAACTGCCGCTGCCGATCGAGCTCCGCGACCGACGGGCCGACCCAGGCCACCAGGGCCGCCGCGGCCAACACGGGGAGGACGGCCCGACCGCGTGCACGCGTGAGCCCGGCCGCGATCACGGGGAGCAGCAGGAGCATCGACACCCACAGGTAGCGGGCGTGGACGACCAGCGGCAGCAGGCCCCCGGCCCACACCGCGGCGACCCCGACGACGGCGAGCAGCCGCGCGTCCGCGGGCCCGCCGACGGTGTGTCGCCGCCGCACCAGGCCCGCGACGGCACCGACCAGGACGACGCCGACCGCCAGCCACCACGTCCCGGCCACCTCGGCGGTCCGTCGCAGGTTCTCGGCCACGTTGTCGACCAGGCCGTACCACCGCCCGGCCCCGGGGACGTCGGGTGACGACGCGCCGTCACCCTGCGAGGCGGGCCGCTCGAGCGGGGCACGTTCCTCGTCACTGGAGGGGCTGGGGATCAGCTGCGAGGGGTCCTCCCAGGCGCTGATGGCGAAGGGCGTCGGTGGGACGAACAGGCCCTGCGTGAGCACGGGTTGTCCCTGCGTCCCGCGCCCGAGCACCTCGACGTTGACGCTGCCGGCCGTGCCGAGGGTCGGCGCGCCGACCACCAACGACAGGATCCCGCCCCAGGTGGCGAGCACGGTGGCCAGCCCGGCGGCCAGCGCGACGACGCGTCGGGCGGTGCGGCGGCCCTCGCGCCGCAGTGCGAGCAGGGCGGCGACCGCGAGGACCACCGCGACGACCGGGAGCGCGTAGA
This sequence comes from Egicoccus halophilus, assembly GCF_004300825.1. Lineage (NCBI taxonomy): Bacteria > Bacillati > Actinomycetota > Nitriliruptoria > Egicoccales > Egicoccaceae > Egicoccus > Egicoccus halophilus. Next base: position 3,744,870 of record NZ_CP036250.1, on the reverse strand, counting down.
GCTTGGCGAGGTAGGCGACCCCGGCGAGTGCGCCGGTGCCGAAGGCCGCCGGCGTCGAACGCTGCCACCGTCGTCGCACGACCCGGTCGGTCAGCCACAGCACCGGGACGGCGACCAGCAGGTCCGGGGACATCCAGGTGACGGCGGCGTGCACCAGCAGGGGCACCGCTCCGAGCAGCGTGACGGCTCGGGCCACCCGGTCCGCGCCGGTGGTGACCAACAGCCGGTCCACGGCCAGCAGGGCGGCGACCGCGGCCAGGATGCCGACGAGCTTGAAGGCCACCAGCGGCGGGATCCCGACCGCGAGCAGCGGCGCGAGCAGCCACGACAGCAGCGGTGACCAGTACGGGTTGACCGCGTCGAGGAAACGTCCCTCGGCCAGGTGCCGGGCGATCGAGAGGTAGGCGACCCCGTCGGGGGTCAGGTGCCAGCGGTAGGCCGGCAGGACGACGAGGCCGGCCACCACCAGCCCGACCAGGGCCGCGGTGGGCGCACCGATCCGGTCGACCGCACGTGTCAACGTCGGATGCCAACCGGCGGCGGCCGGGCGCGGGGAGGGGTTCGCGGTCGTGACGGCGTCCTCGATCGCGGGCGGCGCACGGCGACCCGCCACCGTAGCGGTGGTGGCCGGGTGTCTCGATCCGGCTTTCTTATGCGAAAGCAAGCGAAGGATTTGTTTGACGATTCCGCAAGTCGCTGCAAGGATGCGGGCGCGACTCCGTCGGTGCGACGCCTCCGTCGGGACGGGGGTCGCGGGAGCGCAGCACGGCCGCCGGGGGAACGCATCCGGTGGGCACCCGTCCCCGCACGATGTCGGTGGGCGGGTCGGACGACAGGGAGAAGCATGAGACAGTCAGCTGGCAGGACGGCGCTCGGCCGTCGCGGCCTGGCGGGGCTCGGTGCGGCCGCATTGGTCGCCGGACTCGGCCTCCCGGCCGCGGCCGAACCCGGCGCGAACGAGGTCGGCGATGCCGCGACAGCCACGGCGCAGGACGTCACCTCCACCGTGACGGTCCGGCCGGACCCCTCGTACCACGGCGAGACCTTCGAGGGCTGGGGGACCAGCCTCGTGTGGTTCGCCAACGCGACCGGGGACTACCCCGACGAGATCCGCGAACGCCTCTACGACCTCGTCTTCGGCGACGAAGGCCTGCGCCTCAACCTCGCCCGGTACAACGTCGGTGGCGGCAACGCGCCCGACGTCGAGGACTACCTGCGCCCCGGCGGCGCCGTCGAGGGCTGGTGGCAGGCACCCGAGGGCACCACGCGCACCGACCGGGACTGGTGGGACCCGAACGACCCCGACCACTGGAACGACGACGCCGACGCCACCCAGCGCTGGTGGGTCGATCGCATCAGGGACGACATCGACCACTGGGAGGCGTTCAGCAACTCGCCGCCGTACTTCCAGACCGTCAGCGGCTACGTCTCCGGCGGGTTCAACGCCACCGCCGAGCAGATCCGCCCCGACACCATCGACGACTTCGTGGCCTACCTGGTCGGTGTGGTCGAGCGGCTCGAGGACGCCCACGGCATCGAGGTCGACACGATCGACCCGTTCAACGAGCCCAACACCAACTACTGGTCCACCACCCTCGACGCCTCCGGTGAACCGGTCGGCGGGCGCCAGGAGGGCGCCCACGTCGGACCGGGTCGTCAGCAGCAGGTGATCCGTGCGCTCGCGGACGAACTCGCCGACGCCGACACCGACGCGGTCATCGCCGCGATGGACGAGACCAACCCCGGCACGTTCCTCACCAACTGGAACGCCTACGCCGAGGACGTCCGCGAGCACGTCGAGCAGCTCAACGTCCACACCTACGGCACCGGCCAGCGCACCGCCGTCCGCGACATCGCCAAGGGCGAGGACAAGCGGCTGTGGATGAGCGAGGTCGGCGGGTCGTGGCTCAACTACCGCGACTTCGAGAGCATGGTGCCCGCGCTCGGTCTGGCCCAGCACATGGTGTCGGACATGCGCGAGCTCGAGCCGTCCGCGTGGGTGTTCTGGCAGCCGGTCGAGGACTACGACAACATGGCGCCGGGCGGCGAGTCGGCCGCCGGGATGAACTGGGGCAAGATCCACGTCCCGTTCGACTGCACCGAGGACGACACGCTCGAGACCTGCCAGATCGAGGTCAACCGCAAGTTCGACTCGGCCCGCAACTTCACCCACTTCCTGCGTCCCGGGGACGTCTTCGTCGGCACGAACGACGCCAACTCGGTCGCGGCCGTCAACGACACCGGCGTGAACCTCGTGCACGTCAACGCGACCGCCGGTGCCCGGGCCGTCGAGCTCGACCTGTCCGGCTTCGCCGACGTCGCGGCCGACGCCACGGTCACCCCCGTGGTGACCGACGCCGACGGTTCGCTGGTCGAGCACGCACCCGTGGCCGTCGCCGACGGCACCGCCGTGGTGCGCGTTCCCGCCCAGTCCGTGACCACGCTCGTGGTCGACGGGGTCTCCGGCGTGGCCGACGACGCCGCGCTGATCCAGTCCGGTCACGTCTACCGGCTCGAGGGCGTGCAGAGCGGCCGCTCGCTCACCCCGTCCGGCGACGCCGTCGTCATCCGCAGCCGGACCGAGGCGGACGCCTCGCAGCTGTTCGCCATCGAGCGGATCGGCGAGGACCGTGGTGCCCGCAGCCGCTACGCCGTGTCCAGCGTCACCGACGGTCGACAGCTGGCCGTCCACGACGGCGGGGTGCGACTGGTGGCCGTCGACGCCGCCGACGACCCGACGGCCCAGTGGATCCTGTCCACCACCGGTGACGGCACCTACACGCTCGTCAACGTCGCGTCCAAGCGGCTCCTCGAGGTCGGTGGCCAGTCCACGGCCGAGGGCGCCGGTGTGGGCGTCTGGCTCGCCAACTCCGGGAACAACCAGCGCTGGCGGATCGTCGACGAGACCGTCGTCGACGTCGAGCCGGTCGAGGTCTTCACCACACCGGATACGCGTCCGACGATGCCGGACACGGTCGTGCCGCTCCGCCGCGACGGCAGCACCGGTGCCCCGATCGACGTCGACTGGAACCTGCCGGGCGACGGCGTGTGGCGCACCATCCGTACCCACACGGTGCGGGGCGTGGCGACCGATCTCACCGGACGCCAGCACCGCGTCGAGGCCACCGTGGTCGTCGACACCCTGACCGACACCCTCCCGGCCCGAGCCAAGGCGTTCGTCGGCGGTGTGCCGGACCTGCCCGACACCGTCGACGCCGTCGGCCGGCTCGACCGGCCCGTCCCGCGCCCGGTGGTGTGGGAGGACGTCGACGCGAGCCGGTTTTCGTCGCCCGGTGTGGTGACGGTCGAGGGCGTCGCGGACGCCGGCGACGGTCGTCAGCTGCCCGCCACCGTGCGGGTGCAGGTGACCGAGCCGGTCTTCACCGAGGACGCGGCGCTGACGCCCGGCACGACCGCGTCGGCGAGCTTCACCGAGCCCGGCTACAGCGCGGCCCGGCTGATCAACGGCGTCCTCGACGACAAGGCGTGGTCGAACTGGCGCTCGGGCACGAAGAACGCCAGCGACACGCTGACCGTGACCCTGCCCGAACCGCACACCGTGGGCGAGGTCGTGACGCACTTCTACGCCGACGGCTCGCACCAGAGCTGGGCCGAGTCGCTGCGGGTCGAGGCCCGCGACGCGGACGGCACGTGGCAGGACGTCTCCGGCGTCGTGCCGGTGACCGCCGACGACGGTGGCGCCCCGGTCGTGTCGGTCGGGTTCGACCCGGTCGTCACCGACGACGTGCGCGTCGTGCTGGCGGCCCGTCCGAACACGCACATGACGGTCAGCGCCATCCAGGTGCTGGCGGCCGCACCGGGCGTCTCGGACGTGGCCGAGGCCGCCACGATCGCGGTCGACGGGGTCGCGGTGCCCGGGTTCGCACCCGAGGTCACCGAGTACACCGTCGGCGGCGTGCGCGTCGGTCACGTGACGGCGGTCGCGGCCGACCCGTACGCGACCGTCACGGTCGACCAGCCGACGCGGGCGCGGGTCCCGGCCACCGTCACGATCGTCAGCGAGGACGGCACGACCTCGCGCACCTACACGATCGCGCCGACGAGCCCCGGCCGTTCCTGAGACCGGCACGGCGAGACCGCTGCGGCAACACCACACGAGGCCCCGCCCCCGTCGAGGGGCGGGGCCTCGGCCGGTCCACCGCACGGCACGTCGCGCCGACCGGCCCGGTTCGACCCGACGCCCCGGCCGCTGGCCGACCAGAACGGGAGCCCCCGCGCCGGTGACGACCTTCAGGCCCGGGCGCGGTGGTGACGGTCCCACAGCAGCAGGCAGCTCGACTGGGCCACCAGGGTCGTGACCAGTGCCGCGGCCATCGTCAGGGCGGTGATGCCGCCGAACTGCACGATCGGCTCGAGGTCGCTCAGCATCAACACCCCGAACGCGAGCGTCGTCGTGATCGCCGAGCCCGCCAGCGCCGCCCCGGTGTGCCGGACCGTCTCGCGCACCGCCTGCTCGGAGCTCCCGGCCCGCGCCGACTCCTCCTGGAACCGGTTGCTGAGGTGGATGCCGTAGTCCACCCCGAAGCCGATGGCCACCGAGGCGATCGTCGCCGTCAGCGCGTTGAACGGCAGCCCGATCAACCACATGACGCCGAGCACGATCGGCACGGCGAAGACGGTCGGCACCATCGTGATCACGCCGAGCATCGGCCGTCGGCTGCGCACGGTCTCGTAGACGACCAGCAGCAGCAGCGCCGTGCCGAGGCTGTAGAGGATCTTCTCCGTCTGCGCCTCGATCAGCAGGTCCAGCGTCTCCTGCACGACGAGCTGTTCACTGACGACCAGCACGTCGTCGGCGACCTCGGCGAGCGGCGCGGCCGCCTGCTCGAGGGCGTCCGCCAGCGGTTCGGCGTCCTCCTCGCCGGCCTCGGTGGGCACCATCACGAGCGCGAGCGTGCGACCCTCGTCGAGCACCTGGTCGAGGGCGTCGTGGGCGAGGTCGGTCACCCGGTCGTAGACCGTGTCGAGGTCGGCGTCGTCGTCGGGGGCCTCGCCGGACCAGCCGGCGGCCTCGAGGTCGACGGCCAGGGCGAGCAGCTCCCGGCTGCTCTCCTCGAGCTCCTCGAGCGGGTAGCCGATCGCCTCGAGCAGGGCGAGATCGACCTCGCCCGGCTCGGTGGCGGCCAGTGCGGTGGCGGTGTCCTCGCCGAGCGTGCCCAGCAGGTCCTCGCGCAACTCCTCCTCGGCGCCCTGTTCGAGCGCCTGCGCGACCTCCTCGTCGTCGAGGAGTCCGAGCAGCGCGTCCGACTCGTCGACGCCGGGAGGGAGCCGCCGTTGCAGCTCGTCCTCGTCGATGCCCCCGCCGGCACGGGTGTCACCGGTCGGGGCGTCGACGCCGTCCCCGCCGAGGTCGTACTCCCCGTCGTCGATCCCGTCGGTGCCGAACCCGCCCTCGTCGGGCAGTTCCTCGCGACCGATCGCGTCGGGCAGCGGCAGCAGGTCCTCGACCGGTTGCTCGCCGACGGCGACGCGGGCCTGTTCGACCAACCGCTCGCGGGTGACCTCCGCGCCTTCCCGGAGCTCGTTGACCAGGGTGCGCGGGGAGACCACGTCCACGCCGCCACCCTCGACGGTGCGGACGTCGTCGATGTCGGGCAACGACGCCTCGGTGTCGTGCAGCGCCTGCACCACGGCCGGGTCGGTGAAGTCGCCCTCCACGAGCAGGAACGTCTCCTCGGTGACGTCACCACCGAACAGCTCGTCCATGCGGTCGAGCAGTCCGCCGACCCGTGCGTCGTCGGGAACGAACTCCTCCTGACTGAACTCGGTGTCGAGATCGATCGCGGCGAGCGTGCCCAGCACCCCCGCGACGAGCCCGGCGACGATCACCGGGACGGGGAAGCGCACCGCGAGCTCCGCCACCGACGCCATCGCCTGCTCGAGGCGGCCCTCACCGCCGCCGACCGCCCCGCCGATCGGGCCGTCGGCGCTGCGGCGGCGGTCCAGCAGCTGCCGCGCGGAGGGGATCAGCAGACCCATGACCAGGAACGCGCCGAGCATGCCGGCCGCCGTGAAGATGCCGAAGTCCGCGATCGGCGGCAGTGGGCTCGTGACGTTGCTGAGGAAGCCGACCATCGTGGTGACGGTCACCAGCAGCAGGGCGACACCGACGGTGCGCACGGCCCCGCCGGCGGCCGTGGGCGCATCCCGACCCGCGGCCTGTTCCTCGCGGTAGCGGGCGACGAGGTGCACCGAGTAGTCGACCCCGAGGCCGACGAGCATCACCGGGACCGCCACGGCGATCTGGCTGAACTGCCCGGTCAGGCCGAGGAACTGCGGACCGAGCAGGACCGCACTGCCCGCCAGCCACACCTGCACCAGCAGCAGCCCGGTCAACGACAGCAGCACGTCGCCGAGTCGGCGGAACAGCACCCACAGCACCGCCATGATCAACAGGACCGACAGCCCGAGCAGCACCGGGAGCTCGGTCAGCATGCTCTCCTCGAGCTCGTGGCTGAACAGCTCGAAGCTGAACGGTTCGGCGTCGAGGAACCCGGTGTCCTCGGCGTCCAGCGCTTCCTGCAGCGCCAGGCCGGCCTCGAGTCGTTGCTCCTCGTCGAGCTCCGGGTCGAGGTCGACGACCACCAGCCCGCCGCGTGCCCGGGCGCGCTCGACGTCGAGGTCTCCCGAGAGCAGACCGCGCAGTTCGTCGCCGTCCTCGGCCAGCGACTGCTGCAGCAGCGCCGCGACGAACGTGTCGGTCAGTTCCTCGACCGGCAGGTCGAGTTGCTCGGCGCCCTCGAGCACCGGAAGCGCGTAGGAGACCACCGCCGGTTGCTGCGGCGTCTCCTCGGCCAGCACGTCGCCGAGCGTGCGTTCGGTGAGCTCCTCGAGCCGTTCACCGACGCGCAGGCCCTCGCCGTCGAGGACGTTGCCGCCGATCCCGGCGTCGACGACGACCTGCAGTCCGCCGCCGCGGACACCGAAGCGTTCGTCGACGGCCTCGAACGCCTGGGCGAGTTCGGCGTCACCGGCGAACTCCGCGATGTCGGTCTCGACCTCGAGCCGCACGCCGAACACGCCGAGCACGGCGGTGACGAGCGCGAGCGCGAGCAGCGTCCACCCGGGACGCCGCTCCACCAGGCGGCTCATGGCGTCGACCAGGCGTTGCACGCGCTCCTCTCGGTCCGGCGTGCCGGTCGCGGCACGACCCGGCAACCGACGGAGAAGGGACGCCGGACCTCCCCGTCGCGTGGGCGTCCGGACACGTTGGCCACCGGCCAGCGCAGGGGCCGGCCTGGCACGCTGGACAGCATGACCGAGGAACCGAGCGTGCCGACGGCCGCCACCACTGACGTCCGGTCGTGGCGCGGGCCCGAGCGGCCGGGCGGACCGGACGTCGAGGCCGTGCTGCTCCCGGCCGTGCTGGTGGTCGGCATCGGTGCGGCGTTGGTGGCCACCGGGATCGCGCCGCTGTCGGCGGTCGCGGTCGGTGCCGCGTTGGGCCTGGGGACGCCGGGTCCGGCGCTGCGCCGGTTGGTCGGCGCCGCGCTGGGCGGGGGCGCGACGTTGCTGGTGCTGGCGGCGCTGGGCTGGCTCTCGCCCCCGGCCGTCGTCCCGGCGCTGCTGATCCTGGCGGTGCTCAGCGGGGGCGCCCTGCTCGGCCCGGTGACCTCCGAGGGGTGGGTCGCGGGCTGGACGGTGCCGCTCGGTGGCGTGGTGGTGCTGGTGCTCACCGACGGCCGGTCCCCCGACCTGCCGTCGGTGTTGTCGGCCGCGGCGGTCGTACTGGGTGGGGCGGGCCCGGCGGTGCTGGGCGAGGCCGTGGTCGCGGGGCGCGACGCCCCGGTGCGGGGGACGGGTCGTCCCGGCGCATCGCCCGACGACGACGCGACGGACGGCGCGTGATGCGGCGGACGCGGGCGGCGTTCGCCACGATCCCGCTGGCCGCGGTCCTGCTGGCGTCGGCAGCAGGCCCCGGGGTGCTGGCAACCGAGCCGATCGAGCGGCAGGTGCTGCGGACGGTGGAGGTGGAGCTCAACGAGATGGGCACGCCGCAGCGGGCCACGGCCCACACCCGCCGGGAGGGCGTCGGGGCGCCGGGTGGGGTCGACGACCGCACGGTCGACCTCCCGACCGACGAGCTGCCGCTGACCGTCGAGGTCCGCTACGTGGCCGACGGTGCCCCGCTGACGGCCGCCGACCTGCGCAGTCACCGCGGGCCCGTGAGCATGTACGTGCGCTTGCGCAATCTCACCGCCGCGCCGCGCGAGATCGTCTATGCCAGCGTCGACGGTGAGCAGCGCGAGACGCTGGACGTGGTCGTCCCGCTGCACGCCGAGGTGTCGGTCACCCTCGATCCGGCCTGGACCCGGGTGCACGCGTCGGGTGCGCGGCGCAGCGCGGCGCTCGGCGGCGGCACCGAGGTGACGTGGAGTGCGTCGCTGTTCCCGCCGTTCGGGACGCAGCGCGCCGACCTGCGTGTCGACGCCGAACTCGACGGGGGTCCGCCGCCGGTGCTCGCGGTCGAGGCCACGCCGGTGTCGTCGGCCGAGGCGGCCGTCCTCGACGCGGCCGGAGCGCTGCTCACCGAGCGGGCGACCCTCGACGCCGTCGCGGCCGTGCTCGCGTCGGCGCTCGTGGACGCCGTGACCGGCATCGCCGGTGGCGCGCAGGAGTTCGCCGGAGGTCTCGACACGCTGGCCGAGGAGTTCGCCCAGGCGGCGGACGGGTTCGACGACCTCGCCCCGCAGGCGGCGATCGACCAGGCGCTGGCCGGCCTCGCCGACGAGATCGACCCGCAGGCACTGCTCGACGACGCGGTGGATCTCGAGACGCTGTTCGACGACGCCTTCGACACCGACGCGTTGCTCGCCGGGCTCGACCTGCAGGACCTGCTCGGCGACCCCGACCTCGGTGCGGACCTGCCCGACCCGGCGACCCTGCTCGACGACGTCCTCGCGGACGTCGTCGGCCGACTCGACGCGGCGGACCTCGAGGCCCTGCTGGCCGGGGTGGCCGGCGACGCTCTGGACGGGGCGCTCGAGGACGTCGACCTCGCCGCGCTGGCGCAGGGCCTGCTCGACGAGGTCGGCGAGGTGCCGCTCGCGACCCTCTTCGACGATCTGGACCTCGTCCTGTTGCTGCGCCAGCTCCTGGAGGTCGACGACCTCGCGTTCGATCTGGCCACGTTGGCGACGTTGCTGCTCGACGAGCTCGACGTCGACCTGCCCGACGTCGAGCTCGACGTCGACCGGCTGGTGACCGAGCTCACCGGGTTGCTGGCCGTCGTCGACTCCCTCGTGGCGCACGTCGACGCGCTCGAACCGCCGCCCGCGCACGCACCGGTCGTCGACCGTGCGGCCCTCGCGGCCCTCGCCGGAGAACTCGCCACCGCGCTGCACGAACTCGCGGGGGAGCTGGCCGACCCCGACCTGCCGTGGCAGCTGCTGACCGACGCGTTGGACGCCGCTCGTGGACACCTCGACCATGCGCTGGCCACCGCGCGTGCCGCCCGCGAGCACCTGCCGGAGGAGCACGCCGACGGGCTCGACGGGGTCGTCGCCGCGATCGAGCGCGCACTGGTCTCCCTCGACGACGCCGAGGAGGTGCGTGAGCAGGTCGCCGACGCGGTCGCCGTCCACCTGGTGAAGGCCGCGCGAGTCGTCGGCGAGGTGGCCGAGCGCACCGGCGGGCTGTCCGAACGACTCGCCGACCCGGCGGCCCTGCCGGCCCTGCCCGACCCCGACGAGCTCCGCGCCGGCCTGTCCGAGCTCCGCGCCGGAGTGGCCGTCCTGGCCGAGGAGTTGGCCGCGTTCGCCGAGCAGGTCGACGGACGCGCGCCGCTCGAGGACCTGCTGCTGGCGGCGCTACGCGGCCGGACCGTGGACCTCGCTCCGGTGGCGGCGCGCGTGGAGACCGCCCTCGCCGACGCGCTCGCGGGCGTGCAGGTGGGCGACCTGGGCCTGAGCGCGCTGGGCCCGGCCGAGCTGGGCCTGGCCGAGTTGGGCCTGGCCGACCTGCTCGACCGGCTCGACCTCGACCTCGACCTCGCCGCGCTGCTCGGGGGACTGCCCACGCCGGACCTCGAGGCCCTGCTCGACACGCTCGACCTCGACGACCTCGCGGCGCTCGACGCGCTCGCCCTGCCGGACCTCGACGCGCTGCTCGAGGATCTCGACCTCGACCTGGAGGGCCTGCTGGACGAGGCGGCGCCCGACCCGGCCGAGCTGCTCGAGGCCGTGGAGCTGCCCGACGGCGCAGGGCTGCTCGACGCCGTCGACCTCGACGCCGACGCGTTCCTCGACGACCTCGGCTTCGACGAGCTCGAGGAGCTCACCGACGGTTTCGACCAGGCCCTGGCCGGGATCGGTGAGCTCGCCGACGGCGCCGACGCGCTGGTGGACGGCCTCGAACAGGTGGCCGACGAGGGGCTCGCGCAGCTGGTCGACCAGCTCGACGACGACAACGTCGAGGCCCAGCGCGACCTCGCCGTGCTCGACGCCCTCGACGAGCGGGCGGACGAGGCGTCGTTGCTGGCGGCCGACGGGGACGAGGACGGGGACCTGCGGTTCGTGTTCGCCACCGCGCCGGCCACGCCGGTCACCGCCCCGGCCCTCGCGGTCGCGCTGCTGGGACTGGCCACGCTCGGGGCCGAGCTCGCCCGACGCCGTCGGCTGACCGACTGAGTAGCGACGTGCCCGCTCCGTGCGACGGCGCGCACGGCCGTGGTCCGTGCGAGGGCGCCCGCACGGGCGTGGTCAGGTCGCGGTCGACGGTCCGGCGTCGGTCAGCTCGCGGTCGACGGAGAGGACCAGCGGGGGAACGCACTGGGTGTCGAGCACGACCCAGGTGCCCTCGACGGCGTCGTCGGGGAGCTCGTCGGCGCCCAGGTGCAACGGCGTACGTCCGGGGCCGACGAGCAGCACGGCGCGGCCGTCGGCCAGCGTCTCGACCAGGGCCCGGTCCGGCCCGATCCCGGTGGGTTCGGCGGCTGGCATCGTCAGTCCCCGTCCCCGCCGAACAGCTCGTCGGCGTCCTCGGCGACCGCCTCGCGTTCCTCGGTCGTGCCGGCGGCGGGAGCGTCGCCCCCGGCGTCGCGTTCGCTGCGCTCGAGCTCCTGCTGCGGAAGGTCCTGTTCCGGCGGCGCCGGTTCGTGCTCGCGACCTTCGGGGCGGCGGGCATCGCTCATGCGACGGACTCCTCGTGCAGGGTGCGGTGCGGGGGGGAGGCGCGGGACGACGCACCGGAGAGCGGGCAGCAGCGACGTCCGTCCAGGGACACTCTTCCGTGCCGCGGGTCCGCTCGTCACCGGCGCGTACGGTCGGACGGACGACCTCCGGATCAGCTCCGACCGACCGGATGCGGATGCAGGGCCGCCCGCACGGCGGCCGGGAGCGTGTCACCGGCGGGAGCGGCGTCGGACAGCGGCACCGGCCGGCCGAGCAGGTAGCCCTGGACGGCGTGGGCGCCCAGTTCCTGCAAGGCCAGCAGCTCGTCGATGCGCTCCACCCCCTCGGCGACGAGCACCGTGCCGGTCTCGTCGGCGAAGTCGACCAGGCAGCGCGCCAGCGCGCGACGCATCGGGTCGGCGTCGACGTCCCGGGTCAGGCTCCGGTCGAGCTTGATCAGGTCCGGTTCCAGCCGCACGATGTGACGCAGGGTCGAGAACCCCGCCCCTGCATCGTCGATCGCGATACGGCACCCGCCGGCCCGCAGCCCCTCCAGCGCTTCGCGCAGCCGGCCGTAGTCCTCGACCACGTCGTGCTCGGTCACCTCGACGATGAGCCGCGGATGGTCCTCGACCAGGGCGGCGAACCGGTCGTCGACCACCGTGTCGGGGGAGACGTTGACCGACACCTCGATCGGTGCGGCGAGCCCGGCGGCCGTGGCCAGGGCACGCGCGGTGACCGACAGTTCCAACTCGACGCGCAGGCCGAGTCGCCCGGCGCCGGCCAGGACCCGGTCGGGCGGTGCCGCGGGATCGAAGTCGAACCGGACGAGCGCCTCGAGCGCGACGACCTCACCGGTCGTCAGCGACCAGATCGGCTGGAAGACGGGGGAGAACCGCTGCGCGCCGAGGATGTCGACGAGACGGTCACGACCGAGCGACGGTACGGCCGCCGCCGACGGGGCGGTCGGGCGCAACTCCTCCCCGAACTGCTCCTCGAGGCGGCCCTCGTGGTGATGCAGCAGTCGCAACAGGCGCCGGTCGTCGGCCAGCAGACCGACGGCCGGGACCGCGAACTGGGCGATGCGCAACACCGCCCACGACCACCACGCGGCCTCGGGCAGTCGGCTGCTGCCCATCGCCACGGCCAGGTCGAGGACCATCAACAGCAGCCCCACGCCGATCCACAGTTCGGTCCGGCTCGCGCGGGCGCCCGTCCGCCACAGCCAGCCGGCCAGGGCAGCGACCTGTGCCAGCAACAGCCCGGCCAGCAGCCCCGGCACCAGCGGGGTGACCGATCCTGCCGGGTCGACCAGGCGCGGCAGGTCCAGCGGTGCGGGCGCACGGACGGCGACCACGAGCGCGAGGGCGAAGCCGGCCGCGACGCCCCACCGCCAACGTGCACGTCGGGGGACGACCAGGGCGCCGGCGACGAAGACGGGCATCGCCGCCTGGGAGAGCAGGTAGAGGCCGACGGCCCCGTCGATCGGGGTCACCACGGGACCCCGGACGGCCGCAGCGACCGCGATGCCCTGGGCGAGCACGAGCCCGCCGGTCACCAGGAAGCCGGCCGAGAGCCACCGGTGGGCGTCGTTGGCGACGATGCGGGCGCGACCGGCGAGCAGGTGGGCGAGCAGCAGGGCGGCGACGACCGCGAGCGTGTAGACGACGGGGACGGCCAACAGGCTCGTCGTGGCGCCGGACTCGAGCCGGAGCCAGGCGGCCAGGTGCGCGACGAGCGCGACCGTGGCGGCGAGTGCGACGGCGCGCGTGGAGGCGCGCTGGTCGGCCGCCGTCTCCAGCACGGACGGCGACCGGCTCGGCAGCGCCGGGCCGGTCGGCGTCCGTCGATCGTCGTCCGAGCCGGTCGTGGTCCGTCTCCCGCGTTGCGGACGCTGGGAGACTAGTCCGTCCGGGCCGGACCGAAAACCGGGCGGTGCCGGGACGAACGCCCGGGCTCAGGGAACGCGTCGGACCCCACCGCGCGTCAGGCCGCGTCGCGGTCCACGTGGGGTTCCTCGACGGGCACCACGTGTCCGTCCGCCCGGCGACGCCCCATCCGCGCCCGCACCGCCGTCCCGGCGTCCCGGATGCGGCGAAGCACGATCGTTCGCAGGCGTGACGCCCAGCGGTAGTGTCGCCCGAGTACCGCCAGTCCGGCGACGACGGTGACCAGTCCCGGCCCCGGAGTCGCCAGCATCACCAGGCCGGCGACCAGCAAGAGATGGCCCAGGACCGTGTCGGCCACGAGGCGCGTGCCGGAGAGCAGGGTGCGCTTCACGGGCGGGAGCCTACGCGCTCCCGTCGTCGAGCGCCGGGATCCGGCCCTGCTGCCGCTCCGCTGCAGCCACGCGACGGTCGGCCGCCGGCCCTCACACCCAGCCGTCGAACCACCAACGGGCCCGGATGGCGTCGTCGGGCAGCGGGATGCCGTACCAGACGGGGGCGAAGTAGACGAACAGGGCGGCGGCCGCCAGCATCACGACGGCGAGCAGCACCGATCCCGTCCGACCACCACGCGGCGGGCCGTCGGGTGCGGGCCGGTCGAGCCGGTCGGCGACCAGGGCGATGCCGATCGCCAGGTAGGGCACCAGCGGCGCGGCGTAGAAGGCGAACACCGGTCGCGCCACGACCAGCCACGGCAGGTACTGCGCCGCGAGGAACGCCGCGGGGACACTCGCCCGCCGGTCGTGGCGGATCGCGGCGACCACCAGCAGCGGCAGCGCCGGCAGGAACCCCCACCACAACGCCAGGTTGCCCAGCGCGATCACCTCCGAGGTCCGGCCCGGTGGGCCGGTGCAGCGCTCGCCGTCGCCGTCGCGCCCGTCGGGACCGCAGGCCTCGTAGTGGTAGACGACGGGTCGCTGTTGCAGCGGCCAGGTCGCGGCGGTGGCCCGGTAGGGATGATCGGCGTCGAGGTGCAGGTGGAAGTCGGCGACCTGCCGGTGGTGGTCCACGAGCCCCGACAGGCGGTCCGCGAGCGTGATGTCGCCGGCCGCCCGCGCCTCGGCCGCGGCCGGGGTGCGTTCGAATCCCACCAGCCACGGAGTCCAGGACAGCGCGTACACCAGCAGCGGCACCAGGCCGAGGAAGACCGTCACGGTGGCCAGCGACCGGCGTGCGGCCGCGCCCCGCACCCGGCCCCGGCGGCGCGCGCGGGCGTGCTCCCAGATGGCGAGCAGCACCCCGGCGGCGAGCAGGGCCAGCGCTCCGGACCACTTGACCGCGACCGCGGCGCCGAACGCCGCACCGGCGGCCACCAGCCACCACCGTGGTCCCGCACGGTCGGGGGGAGCGTCGCCGTCGGTGGGAGCGTCGCCGTCGGTGGGAGCGTCGCCGTCGGTGGGAGCGTCGCTGGGCCCGCCGCTGCGGGCGTCGGCGCGGTCGCGGTCGACGAGCAGGAGCCAGGTCCCGAGCACGACCAACAGCACGAGATGGACGTCGAGCATGGCCGTGCGGGCCTGGACCAGCAGCACGCCGTCGAGCAGCACGAGCAGACCGGCGACCCCGCCGAGCGCGTCCCGGCCGGTCAGCCGCCGCACGACCAGTGCCACCAGCGCGGCGGTCGCCGCCCCTGCCAGAGCGCCGGCGACCCGCCAGCCGGCCGGGTGGTCGCCGGCCACCGCCATCCCGGCGGCGATCGCCCACTTGCCCAGCGGTGGATGGACCGCGAAGCCGTGTTCCACGCCGGTCGCGAGCATCGACCGGGCGTCGGTGACGTAGTAGACCTCGTCGAAGACGATCGTGGCCGGCTGCCCGAGTCCGACGAGCAGCAGGACGGTGCCGGCCAGCAGGACCGCCGTCGGGACCAGCCAGGGCGGTCGCACACGTCGCATCGTCGGCAGGGTAGGCGAGGGGGTCGGGGTCGTGCCGCCTACGCTCCTCGGGCCGGCCGCGACGCGCGTGGGCGGCGGCGGAGGTCTGGCGTGAGTGGCACGCTCGTGGTCGTGGCGACCCCGATCGGCAACCTCGGCGACCTCTCGCCGCGGGCGGCCGAGGCGCTGTGCTCCGCCGACCTGGTGCTCGCCGAGGACACCCGCCGCACCGGCCGCCTGCTGCAGCACGTCGGCAGCGGCGCGCCGCAGCGCTCGCTGCACGAGCACAACGAGCGCGAGCGGATCGGTGACGTGCTCGAGCAGTTGCGGGCCGGCGCGCGCATCGCCCTGGTGTCCGACGCGGGCACCCCGACGGTGTCCGACCCCGGCTACCGGCTGCTGGCCGCGTGTGCCGAGGCGGAGCTGGCCATCGAGGTGGTCCCCGGTCCTTCCGCGGCCCTCGCCGCGCTGGTCCTGGCCGCCCTGCCCACCGATCGGGTCGCCTTCGAGGGCTTCCTGCCCCGCAAGGGAGCGGCCCGGCGGGGTCGCCTCGCCGAGTTGACGGGTGAGCCGCGCACGATGGTGCTGTTCGTCTCCCCCCACCGGGCGGCCGCCGACCTCGCCGACCTCGCCGGTGCGCTCGGTCCGCAGCGTCCCGCCGCGCTGACCCGCGAGCTGACCAAGTTGCACGAGCAGGTCGTTCGCGCCCCGCTGGGAGTGCTCGCCGAGCGGGTCGCCGACGACGGGGTGCGTGGAGAGGTGACGCTGGTCGTCGCCGGGGCGCCGGCGTCGGTGCCCGAGCCGGTCGGCGAGGACGCCCTGGTCGCCCGGGTGCAGGCGCTGCTGGCCACGGGCATGGCCAAGAAGGCCGCCATCGCCGAGGTGGCCACCTCGGCGGGGGTGCCGAAGAAGGTCGTCTACCAGGCCGTCGTCGACGCCGGGTCCTGACCCGGTCGGTCACCTGCCGCCGTGTCGACCTCGCCCATCCGCGTCGGCCCGCGCCGCGCGGCCCGCGCGCCCACGACGGGTCGGGTGACGGATGGGCCGCCGAATCGCCCTGGCTGAACGCCGACTGAAGTCCCGGGCCGTACGGTGGTGGTACCGGACGGCGATGGGGTCGCCGATCCGATGCAACCTCCCGCGGCAGTTCGGCGTCGAGTGCGGGTGGAGCCGGTGCCGGCCCTCGACGACAGGTCGCGGCGAGCACCGTACGACCAGGTCCACGAGCCACGGCCGGCGTGGGGGAAGGGGAGGCGACGTGCTCGCGATGGTGCGCACCGCGACCGAACGCGACTCGTTCGCGGCGGTCTTCAACGCCCATCACCGACAGGCCGTCCGGCTCGCCTACCTGCTGACCAGCGATCCCCACCAGGCGGAGGACATCGTCGCCGATGCCTTCACCAAGGTGTACGTCCGCTGGCAGAAGGGCGAGGTCCGCGATGTCGGTGCCTACCTGCGACGGGCGGTGGCCAACGAGGCCAACTCGAAGTTGCGGCGGCGCTACCTCGAGCGCCGCGAGGCGGCCAAGCGCTCGGGCGACGACCGGGGCGTGCGGCTCGTGGACGACGTCGCCGCGGACCACGACGTGGTGTGGCAGGCGATCCAGCGGCTGCCCGACCGGCAGCGGCAGGCGGTCGTGCTGCGCTACTACGAGGACCTCACCGAGGCCGAGACCGCCGAGATCCTCGGCTGCTCGGTCGGCACGGTGAAGTCCCAGGTCTCGCGCGGCCTGGCACGGATGCAGGAGCTGTTGTCCGCATCCGGACTGGCCGCGTCGACCGAGGGAGGTGTCAGCTGATGGATCGCGTCGAAGAGTTGATCCGCGAGAGCCTGCAGACCCGCGCCCTGGACGTCGAACCGACGCCCGCGCTCTGGCGTGAGGTCGACCGGCGCGTGGTCGCCCGCAGGCGCTACCAGGTGTTGACCTGGTCGCTGGCAGGCGCCGCCGCCGCCCTCGCCGGGATCCTGGTCGTGCCCCTGGTCGCCGACCAGGTGGGAGGCACCGGTCCCGACCTCGAGATCCCCCCGCTGGCGCCGGTGCCCGTCGCCGGTGCGGTGCCCGACACCTACGTGGTGGACGTCGACGGGCAGCTGGAGCTGCGTGACCTGCGCAGTGGGGATCCGATCCCCGTGGAAGCGCTGGAGGCGATGGGCGCCACCGAGGCGCCGGCTCGCGAGCTCGAGGTGCGACCCGGCTCGACGCGCGACGACTACGCCGTGCTGGCGGTCCGGGGCGGGGTCGGCGACGGCGCCTCGCGGGTCGAGCTGCTCGACGGCGGCGACCCGGCCGGCGGGACCGAGGGCGTCCGCCGCGGAGCGTCGGTGGCCACGGCGCTCGCGCCCGGCGCCGAGGACGAACCGTCCTTCCTCACCAGTGTGGTGTGGGCCCCCGACCAGGACGCCGCGATCGTCACCGCTCCTGCGACCGGCGACGACGGCACCGTCCTGCGCTGGTGGGACACGCCGAGCGCCGAGGACCTGCAGGGTGAGGGGGACTGGCCGGAGGCCGGCCCGATCGTGCTCGATCGCGATGTCGAGCTGCTGGACTGGGTCGGGGCGACCAGCGTGCGTGGGGACGAGAGCGTCCTGGTGTTGCGCGATGCTCAGGGGCGGTTGGTCGCCCAGACCATCGAGGTGCAGGGCGACGGCACCCTCGCGCCGGGCGAGACCCGGGAGCTGCCCTCGGGCACGGACGTCGCGAGCTCGCACGCCGTCCCCGGCACGCTGGCCGCAGCGGAGTACACCCTGGCCCGCTCCGGGGACACCTGGGAACTCGCCTGGTCCGCCGACGGCGACCGTCACACGACCACGACCCTGCCCGACGGCCTCGGCACCGATGGCGAGCCGTGGCTCGACGCCAAGCAGGACGCGGCGCTGGTCGGCAACGGGTCGGCGACGTGGCTGGTCGCGCACGACGGCGACGGCGAGTTCCTCGCACCGGTCGAGCTCGGCACCGGTGGCCGCGCTGCACTGTTCGACCGTTCGCGACCCGGCGCCGCGCCGACGACGGACGAGCCGGACCCCGCGCCGCCGACCTCCACGACGACCGAGCCGGTGCCGGGCGACACGTCCGATCCGCGAACGTCGGCCGCCGCACCCGCGACCGACGACGCGGCACCTTCCCCGTCCCCGCTACCCGCGCCCGCCCTGCCGGCTCCGCTCGTCACGGTCGGCGTGACCGACCTGGTGCTGCACGGCCCCGACGGCGAGCAGGTGCTCACCTCGCTGCCCGCCGAGGGCGAGTCGAGCTTCCTGTCGGTCGCCGTCCGGCCCGGCTCGTCACCCGACGAGCTGACCGTCGTCGCCCTGCACCTCGCGGAGGGGATGCAGGACCTGCGCACCTACCGCCTGGTCGACGGGGAGCTGTCGGTCGACTACTGGCCGCAGCAGTACCAGGTCGGCTTCGGGGGCGAGGCCGGCGACGCCGTCGCCGCCTACGGCCCGGTGTGGCACCCGTCGGGCGACAAGCTGGCCTGGGTGGAGACCGGAACCTCCGGCACGCCGGTGCTGCGCGTCGTCGGCTGGACCGAGGCCGGGGTGGGGACGGGCGACACCGCCGACGACCACGCCTCGTTCTCGCTCGACGAGCTCGTCGGGATGGAGCCCGAGCCGGTCGACTGGGTCGACCTCGGTGAGGGACGTACCGAGATCCGCGCGGTGACCGGTGACGGGGCGAGTTCGTGGATCACGCTCCCGATCGAGATCCAGGGCGACGACGCCGCGGCACGGTCGGGACGGCCCGAGTTCCACAGCCTGGCCTCCGGCGGGCAGGGCGCGGTCGGCGGCCTCGCCGGCTCCTCGGCCGACGGGCCGCGCTGGGTGCTCCAGGACGGTGCGGTGCGGTCGCTCGTCGACCGCAGTGTCGTCGTGCCGCTGCCGCCGGCGTTCTTCGCGGCCGAGGGCATCCCCGACCCGTGGATGCGCGCACTCGGTGACGGCGTGCTCGTGGGCATGTCGAACACCGGGACGGCCTACCACGTCACCGGCGACGGTGAGATCTCGCGGGTGGGTGGCGACGGGATCCTGGACGGCGACGTCATCCGGTGAACCCCGCGAGTTCCCCGTCCGGACGGCCCGTTCGGCCGGTCCCGTCGGCGCTCGTCCCGGTCGTTCGCGGGAGCGGACTGGTACCGTCGTCGTACGGCCCGTCACCATGGCGGGCCGTGCGCGTGCCCGCCGCCGGCCGTCCGGGGAGTCGCCGGCCGCCCGGTCACGCCGCGTCGTCCTGACCTCGCCGGAGGCTGCCCTCTCGTGCCGTACGTCGACACCCATTGCCACCTCGACCACCACGAGGGCCTGTCACCCGCCGAGCAGGTCGAACGGGCCCGCGCGGCCGGTGTGCGCACCATGATCACCGTGGGCACCGACATGGCGTCGTCCACCCAGGCGGTGCGCACCGCGGCCCGGTTCGACGGCGTGTGGGCGGCCGTCGGGGTGCACCCCAACGACGCGATGGAGGCCACCCCACCGGTGCTCGACGTGATCGACCGACTCGCGCAGGACGAGCGGGTGGTCGCGGTGGGCGAGACGGGTATGGACTACTACCGCGAGTACACGACGCCGGCGCAGCAGGAGGCCAGCTTCCGGGCACAGATCCAGATCGCCCGCGAGCGCGACCGGGCCCTGGTCATCCACTGCCGCGAGGCGTGGGACGACTGTCTCGACGTCCTCGAGGACGAGGGCGCACCCGAGCGGGTGGTGATGCACTGCTTCAGTGGCGATCTCGCGGTCACCAAGCGCTGCGCCGACCGGGGATGGTTCCTGTCGTTCGCCGGCAACCTGACGTTCCGCAATGCCCAGGAACTGCGGGACGCGGCCGCCGCGGCGCCCCTCGAACTGCTGCTCACCGAGACCGACTCGCCGTTCCTGACCCCCCACCCGCACCGCGGCAAGCCCAACGATCCGTCCTACGTTCCGTACACGCTGCGCACACTGGCCGAAGTCCAGTTGCGGCCGGTCGACGAGGTCGAGGCGGCGGTCGAGCGCAACGCCGTCCGGGCCTTCGCGCTGCCGGTCGACGCAGGCGAACACCCCCGCTGACCTGCAGCGGGGCAGTCCTCGCGCGCATTCCGCACGGCGGCGCGGCGATGGTTCAGCATGGCCGCTCCCGGCCGACCGTGCTTCCACAACCTGTCCGGACGGCCACGGCCGGACACGGCCCCCTGTCCTACCGTCCGCCCCCATGTCTTGGCGAACCCCCCTCTCTGCCATGTCGCGGCGTGCCCGCATGGCAGCATCCCTCACCCTCGTCGGTGCTCTCGCGCTGCCACTGATCGGCTGGTCCGACGCCGTGGTCGTCGCGGTCGACGGCGAGGTCCACGACGTGCGGACCTCCGCCGGCACGGTGGCCGACGTCCTCGACGAACTCGAGGTCGAGGTCGGCCCCGAGGACCTCGTCGTGCCGGCACCGGCCACCGAGGTCACCGACGGGCTCGAGATCGAGATCGCACGGGCGATCACCGTCGACGTGGTCGTCGACGACCGCGTGCACGAGGTCGTCGCGCCCGTCGAGTCGGTCGCCGACGCGCTCGCAGCCGCCGAGCTGACGCACGTGCGGCAGGAGGGCGCTCGGGTCGTGCCCGGCCCGGCCGCGCGACTCGCCGACGGTGCGGTCGTGCACGTCACCCTCCCCAAGCCGGTGGAGGTCGTGGTCGACGGGACGACCCACGAAGCCGACACGCTGCTCGGCACGGTCTACGGCGTCCTGTCGGAGCTCGAGGTGGAGGTCGGTGAGGACGACCGGGTCACGCCGGCGTTGACGAGCTCCATCGACGGTCCGACCGAGATCGTCGTCGAGCGGGTCGAGACCGTCGAGGACACCGTCGAGGTCGTGCTCGAGGCGGGGGAGCGGCGCCGCGAGGACGCCGACCTGCCGCGCGGCACCACCCGGGTCGCCCAGCAGCCCCAGGACGGGCTGCGGGTCGACACCTACGCGGTGACGACCGTGGACGGCGAGGAGTCCGAGCGCGAACTCGTCGAGCAGGAGGTCGTTCGCGAGCCCCGCGACCGCGTCGTGGTCGTCGGCACCAAGGCGCCGGCCCCCGCCCCCCGGGCGGCGTCGTCGAGCGGGTCGTCGTCGAAGTCGTCGTCGGGCGGGTCGTCGAACTCGTCGTCGAGCGGGTCGTCGTCGAAGTCGTCGTCGAACTCGTCGTCGAGCTCCGCTTCGTCGAGCACGTCGTCGTCGAGCTCCTCGTCGTCCTCGTCGTCCTCGTCGTCCTCGTCGTCGGACGGGGTCTGGGACCGGCTCGCGCGCTGTGAGGCCGGCGGCAACTGGTCGCACAGCGGCGGGCGGTACCACGGTGGCCTGCAGTTCCACCCCGACACCTGGACGCGTCACAAGCCGTCCGGGTACCCGACCTACGCCTACCAGGCCTCGCGGGAGCAGCAGATCGCGGTCGGCGAACGGGTGCGGCAGTCGCAGGGTTGGGGCGCCTGGCCGGCCTGCTCGCGCAAGCTCGGCCTGCGCTGACGACCGCCTATCGTGGACGGGCGCGGCACACCAGCCGCGCCCGTCGACGTGTCCGAGGTGCGAGGACGTCCCATCGGTGAGCTGCTGACACCCCGCGAGGTCCGCCGCTTGCTCGCCGAGCGCGGATTGGCCCCACGCAAGGCGGCCGGGCAGAACTTCGTCGTCGACCCGAACACCGTGCGGCGGATCGTCGACGCCGCCGGGTTGCGGGCCGACGACGTGGTGCTCGAGATCGGGCCCGGCCTCGGGTCGCTGACGCTCGGTCTGGCTGGCGCGGTCCGACGGGTCGTGGCGGTCGAGATCGACGCCGGCCTGGTCGGCGCGTTGGCCGAGGTGCTCGACGGACGCGAGGACGTGACGGTCGTCCATGCCGACGCGTTGCGCGTGCGGCTCGGCGACCTGGTCGACGGCGGCCCGGTCCGGCTGGTGGCGAACCTGCCCTACAACGTCGCGACCCCGCTGGTGATGCACGCGCTGGAGGACCCGGCGGTGCACGACCTGTTCGTCATGGTGCAGCGCGAGGTCGGTGAGCGATGGGCGGCGGCGCCGGGGGATCCGCTCTACGCCGGGGTGAGCTGCAAGCTGGGCACCGTCGCCCGGGCGCAGGTGGCGCTCGCCGTCCCGCGCGCCGTCTTCCACCCGGTGCCCAACGTCGACAGCGTGATGGTCCGCATCGTCCGCCGCGACGACGCGCCACGGGGACCCGAGCGCGAGCGTCGCTTCCGGCTGATCGAGGCCGCGTTCCGACAGCGGCGCAAGACCCTGCGCAACAACCTGCGTGCGCTGGCCGAGGTGACCGTGCTCGAGCGGGCGGCCGGACGTGCCGACATCGACCTCACGGCGCGAGCGGAGCGGCTCTCGCCCGCCGACGTCGCACGGCTCGACGCGGCCCTCGCCGACGCCGGCGTGGTGATCTGAACCTCCGACGGGGTGTCGTGCCGGTCGTCCGGGTCGTGCGGTCGCCCCACGCCGGGAGGGTCGGAATCGGGCCGGTGCCGGCAGATCCCTAGGATGCACCCGGCTCGCAGGGGAGCTGCAGTCGAGTCGGGGAGGCCGCCGTGGTCGGCGCAGACAGGACGGGGACGTCGTGTGTCCGCGTCCGCGTGCCCTCCAAGGTCAACCTGTTCCTGTCGGTGCGTGGTCGGCGTCCCGACGGGTACCACGAGCTGGTGACCGTCATGCAGACCGTCTCGATCCACGACACCGTCTCCGCCCGGCTCGACGGTTCGGCCTCGGCGGCGCACCCGGCGGCCCGGAGGTTCATGGACCTGGCCTTCACGCAGGAGGCCGGTCCGGAGGTGCCGCCCGGCGGGGACAACCTCGCGGTTCGGGCGGCGCGTCAACTGATGGGCCTGGTCGGGGTCGGTACCGCGCAGCGCGACGGCGAGGCGATGGTGCCGGTGACCCGGCTGCACCTGACCAAGCGCATCCCGGTCGCCGCCGGGATGGCTGGTGGGTCGGCCGATGCCGCGGCCGCGCTGCTGGCCCTCAACGAGCTCTGGGGTACCGAGCTCGACCGCAACGAGCTGCGCGACGTGGCCGCCGAACTCGGTGCCGACGTACCCTTCTGCGTCACGGGTGGCACCGCGCTCGCCACCGGCACCGGGACGGCCATCGCGCAGGTGCTGTGCCGCGGGCGTTACCACTGGGTCGTGGGCATCAGCGAGCAGCCCCTGTCGACCCCGGCCGTCTACCGGGCGTTCGACGAGGTCGGTACCCCCGGCGAGGCCGAGCCCGACGCGGTGCTCCAGGCGCTGCGGACCGGTGACGCGGAGGCGCTCGGCGCGGCCCTGCACAACGACCTGGAGGTGGCCGCGTTCTCGTTGCGGCCGGAGCTGCGCGATGCCCGTGACGCCTTCCTCGACGCCGGCGCGCTGGGCGCGGTCGTGAGTGGTTCGGGGCCGACGGTCGTCGCGCTGGCCGCCTCGGCGCAGCACGCCGTGGAGGTGCGCGAGCGCATGCAGGGCGTGTTCGACCGCTCCGAGGTGGCGCTCTCGCCCGCCGGGGGACCCGAGCTGGCGCTCGGCTGAGTCGAGTCGGCACACGCCGGCGGGCGGACTACCCTGCCCGGCCGGTGCCGGCGCGCGCGAGCGCGCGACGGGCCGCCACCCTGGGAGGTGGTGTAACTGGCAACACGCCGTCCTTTGGAGTCGGTATTCAGGGTTCGATCCCCTGCCTCCCAGCCACGACCGTCCGCCATGACGGACGTCCCCGACGCGTCGGGACGTGCGGCGATCGCCGCGCTCGGTACCCTCGGTAGTACCCCCCAGGGGTATGCTGGGTGTCGACCGAGGAGCTGACGTGCGCGGGTACACCATGAGCAAGGAGCAGTACCTCGCCCGTCTCAAGCGCATCGAGGGCCAGGTTCGCGGCCTGCAGCGCATGATCGACGAGGACACGTACTGCATCGACGTGTTGCAGCAGATCGCGGCCGTCAACGGCGCGCTGCGCAACGTCGCCATCGGCCTGCTCGACGAGCACGTGGGTCACTGTGTCGCCGACGCCGCCGCCGCCGGCGACCAGGAGCGTGCCCGCGAGATGGTGAACGAGGCCACCCAGGCGATCGCCCGACTCGTCAAGTCCTGACTGGAGGCCGACATGGCCACCTCCGACATCGACACCCGCACCGGCTCCACCGCGGGCACGGCGACCCGCCGGCTCGACCTGCCCGTGGAGGGCATGACCTGTGGGTCGTGCGCCGCCCGGGTCCAGCGCACGCTGGACAAGCAGCCCGGGGTCCGCGACGCCGAGGTCAACTTCGGCACCGGCCTCGCACGGGTCGAGCTCGACGAGGCCGCCGATCTCGACGCGTTGCAGGCCGCCGTGGAGAGAACCGGCTACACGCTGGTGCTGCCTGCTCCCGCCCCGAGCGGGGCCCGGCACGTGCTGCAGGTCGAGGGCATGACCTGCGGCTCGTGCTCCGCCCGCGTGCAACGGGCGCTGGCCAAGCAGCCGGGCGTGGTGGACGCCGAGGTCAACTTCGCGACCGGCATCGCCGAGGTGCACACCGACGGTCCGGCCGACCCCGCCGCCTGGCGGGCGGCGATCGAAGGCGCCGGCTACCGGGTCGCCGGACCCGCCGCCACCGACGGGGACCGGCCGGCCGCGCCGAGCGCCGAGGAACGGGCGGCCCGCGCCGAGCGCGACGAGGCCACCCACCGGCGGCTGTGGGGGCGTCGGCTCGCCCTGGTCGCCCTGCCCGCGCTGCTGCTGCTGTCGACCATGCTCTACCACGACTGGGCGATGAGGAACCCGGGCCTGCGGCTGGCCCAGTTCCTCGTCGCCACCCCGGTGCAGTTCTACATCGGCTGGCCGTTCCTGCGCGAGGCGGCCCGTCGCGCCCGCCACCTCAGCGCCAACATGGACACGCTGATCGCGATGGGGACGCTCGCGGCCTGGTCGTACTCGACCTGGCAGCTGGCGACCGGCGGCCACGAGCTGTACTACGAGGCGCAGGTCGTCATCATCGCCTTCATCGTGCTCGGCCGGTACCTCGAGGCCCGGGCGAAGGGCAACGCCGGACGGGCGATCCGCTCACTGCTGGAACTCGGAGCCAAGCAGGCCCGGGTCCTGCGCGACGGGTCGGAGCAGCTCGTCCCCGCCGACCAGGTCGTGGTCGGCGACCTCGTCCGGATCCGTCCCGGTGAGAAGATCCCGGTCGACGGCGAGGTCGTCGACGGCACCTCGGCCGTGGACGAGTCGATGCTGACCGGGGAGTCGTTGCCGGTCGACAAGGCGGTCGGCGACCAGGTGGCCGGCGCCACCCTCAACACCGCCGGTGCCCTCACCGTCCGAGCCACCGCCGTCGGTGCCGAGACCGCCCTGGCGCAGATCGTGCGGCTCGTCGAGGATGCGCAGGCCGGCAAGTCGGGGCTGCAGAAGCTCGCGGACCGGGTCTCGGCCGTGTTCGTGCCGACCGTCATCGGGATCGCTCTGATGACGTTCGCCGCCTGGACGCTGACCACCGGCGACACGGCCCAGGGCCTGCTCGCCGCCGTGGCCGTGCTCATCATCGCCTGCCCGTGCGCGCTCGGACTGGCCACGCCCATGGCGACCATGACCGGCATGGGTCGCGGGGCACAGATCGGTGTCCTGATCCGTTCCACCGACGTGCTGGAGCGCACCCGCGGCATCACCACCATCGTGCTCGACAAGACCGGCACGCTCACCCGCGGGGAGATGACCCTCACCGACGTCGTCGTCGGCGACACCGACGAGCCCACCCTGCTCCGGCTCGCCGGCGCGGTCGAGGCGGACTCCGAGCACCCCGTCGGTCGCGCCCTCGCCGACGGGGCGCGGGCACGCATCGGCGTGCTGCCCGCCGTACGTCGGTTCACCGCCCTGTCGGGGCGGGGCGTGCGCGCCGACGTCGACGACGTCGAGGTGGTCGTCGGACGCCGCACCCTGCTCGCCGAGTCGCGACTGTCCTTGCCCGACCGGCTCGAGCAGGCCGCGGGCGAGCTCGAGGCGCGTGGACGGACCGCGGTCTTCGCCGGCTGGGACGGCGAGGTCCGCGGCGTGCTGGCCGTGGCCGACACCCTCAAGGAGGATGCCCGCGACGCGGTCGCCCGACTGCACGCGCTCGGGCTCGAGGTCGCCATGCTCACCGGCGACAACCGGCGCACCGCGCAGGCCATCGCCGGGCAGGTGGGTATCGACCGGGTGCTCGCCGAGGTGTTGCCCGAGGACAAGCAGGCCGAGGTCCGACGACTGCAGGAGCAGGGACAGGTCGTGGCCATGGTCGGCGACGGCGTCAACGACGCGCCCGCGCTGGTGCAGGCCGACCTCGGCATCGCCATCGGCACCGGGACGGACGTCGCGATCGAGTCCAGCGACCTGACGCTGATGCGCGGCGAGCTGACGGGGGTCGCCACGGCGATCACGCTGTCGCGCCGGACCCACCGCACGATCCGTCAGAACCTGTTCTGGGCGTTCGCCTACAACACCGCCGCGCTGCCGGTGGCCGCGTTGGGGCTGCTCGATCCCATGATCGCCGGGGCGGCCATGGCGTTCTCGAGCGTGTCCGTCGTCACCAACTCCCTGCGGCTGCGCCGGTTCGCACGCGACTGAGCGGCGCACGTCGAGTTCGCTGCCGGACGCGGCCCGGGCCTGGCACCGGTGACCCTCGTCGGCCGGGCCCCGCCCCGGACGCCGACCGCGCAGACGAACAGGGGGCCACGGCAGCTGCCGTGACCCCCCGCAGGTGGTGCCGCCGTGCGCTGGCGTCAGCGCCGGTTGGAGACCTGGGCGCGGGCCTCGTCGAGGCGCGACTCGCGAACCTCGTCGAGGGACTCCTGGGCCCCCTCGATCGGCGACTCGGGCACGACGACC
This sequence comes from Egicoccus halophilus, assembly GCF_004300825.1. Taxonomy (NCBI): domain Bacteria; kingdom Bacillati; phylum Actinomycetota; class Nitriliruptoria; order Egicoccales; family Egicoccaceae; genus Egicoccus; species Egicoccus halophilus. The sequence goes on along the minus strand of NZ_CP036250.1, from coordinate 3,718,124 downwards.
GGCTCACCCTCCATGCTCAGGGCACCGACCGACGCGCGCTCGGTCTGCGCGCGACGGGCCTCGAAGGCCTCGAGCGCCGCAGCCTTGCGGTCCTCGGCCACGTCCACCGAGGCGTCGCTGGACATCGCCATCATGCCGAAGGCGGAGGAGCCGAGGTCGGCGCACTGGCCGATGGCCTCGCCACGGACACGGACGTTGGTGCCGGTCGGCGCGGTGGTGTTGCCGTTGCAGCGCAGGTCGCCACGCACGATGGTGTCCTCCAGCGTCGGAGCGCCGGTGTGACGCGAGATCTGCAGGTCCGACCCGAAGTACACCGGCCCGCAGTCGTCGCCGCCGATCTGCAGGGTGCCCCGGTTGAGGTTGAACAGCGCGTTGCCGTCGACCTCGCTGGTGCAGAAGATGCTGCCCTGCTCGGCGCGCGCGATCGTGAGGTCACCCTCGATCGTGCTGTCGAACACGTCGGTGAAGTCGTTGTTGTTCGTCTCGAGGTTGCCGCCGACGCGCAGCGACTCGACGAAGGTCTCGGTGCGGGCGTCCACGGCCGCGCGGATGTCCATGCTGCCGGCCAGGTCGCCGCCCAGCAGGAACACGAACTGGTTGCGACGGGTTGCGATGTCGCCACCGATCTCGGTGTCGAACAGCACCTGGCCGAACGAGGCCTGGCCGGTCACGTCACCCGCGATCGAGGAGTCGGCGAACTCGGCGTAGCCCTCGGCGCGGACCTCGACGTTGCCGCCGACGGTGGTGCCGTCGGCGAGCAGGTCGGCCTCGCGCAGCACCAGCACGTTGCCCTGGACGGTCACGCCGTCGAGGACACAGAAGCTGCCGGCGGGCACCCGCAGGTCACCGGAGATGGTCCCGTTGGTGAGACTGCTGTTGTTGCAGGTCACGACGTTCGCTGATGCCGGCAGCGCGGTCGCGCCCATCACCATCGCGGCGGCGACGCCGACGACGGTCGATTGACGGAGTTTCATGAAGGTTCCCCACGGTTCGATTCGGCCGGTCCTGGCCGGGAGCCGACACTAGACATCGCGGCGTAGGACTTGCGACGACGATCTCGGATTCTTCACCGTATGCGAGCGATTAGCGCGCGATCTAGTTAGGGTGATCTGAACACCTGGTGTCACCGGGTTGTCGGAGACGCGACGGCTAAGGTCGGTGAGCCGTTCGCTCGCCCGGAACAAGGAGTCCTCGACGTGTCCGACCACGCCCGCACCGCCGCGGTCGTCCTCGCCGCCGGCAAGGGGACCCGCTTCCGTTCCGACCTCGCCAAGGTCCTGCACCGCGCCGCCGGCCGCACCCTGGTCGGCGCCGTCCTCGAGGCCCTGCGCCCGCTCGGACTCGGGCAGGTCGTGGTGGTCGTCGGCCACCAGGCCGACGACGTCGCCGCCGCCGTCGACGCGGCCGGCATCCCCGGGCTCACCACCGCGCTCCAGGCCGAGCAGCACGGCACCGGTCACGCCGTCCAGATCGCGATGCCGGCCCTCGCCGACGACGTCGAGCGGGTCCTGATCCTCCCCGGTGACACCCCCCTGCTGACCGCCGACACCCTGCAGCAGCTGCTCGCCGCCGCCGACGGACGCGCCGCCGCCCTGCTCACCGCCCGGCTCGCCGACCCCACCGGCTACGGCCGCGTCCTGCGCGACCCGGACGGCGCCGTCACCGGCATCGTGGAGCACCGCGACGCCGATCCCCGACAGCGGGCCGTCGACGAGATCAACGCCGGCATGTACGTCGTCGCCCGTGAGCCGCTCACCCGCGCGCTCGGACGCCTCGACGCCGACAACGACCAGGGCGAGCTCTACCTCACCGACGTCATCGGCATCCTCGCCGGCGACGGCGAGCCCGTCGCCGCCGTCGTCACCGACGAGGACGAGGTCGCCGGCGTCAACGACCGCCGACAGCTCGCCGACGCCGCCGCCGTCCTGCGGCGCCGCCACCTCGACCACCTCATGACCGACGTCGGCGTCTCGGTCACCGACCCCGCCACCACCTACGTCGACGTGGACGTCGAGGTCGGCCGCGACGCCGTCCTGCTGCCCGGCACCATCCTCGAAGCGGGCACCCGCGTCGGCGAACGCGCCGTCGTCGGCCCCCACACCCACCTCACCGGCTGCGAGGTCGGCGCCGACGCCACCGTGCACTCCACCCGCGGCAGCGACGCGATCATCGGCATGGGCGCCACCGTCGGGCCCTACACCCACCTCCGTCCGGGGACCCGGCTCGGCGTGAAGTCGAAGGCCGGCGCCTTCGTCGAGACCAAGAACGCCGACATCGGCGACGGTGCCAAGGTCCCCCATCTCGCCTACCTCGGTGACGCCACCGTGGGGGAGCGGGCCAACATCGCCTGCGGCGTCATCACCGTCAACTACGACGGCGTCGGCAAGCACCACACCACCATCGAGGACGGTGCCTTCGTCGGCTGTGACACCATGCTCGTCGCCCCGGTGACCGTCGGCGCCGGTGCCTTCGTCGCCGCCGGTTCCACCCTCACCGACGACGTCCCCGCCGACGCGCTCGCCATCGCCCGCGCCCGACAGGTCAACAAGGAGGGCTGGGCCGCCCGACGCCGCGAGCAGCACGACGGCTGACGGTCGTCCGCCGTCGTGCCCCGGTGGCACGCTCCCGCGCGCACGACGCTCCGGGCGCTCCTCGAACGGCCGGGCGCGCGCGGCACTCGGACGCCCACGTCGAGCGGGCGGGACCCGGCTGGCCCGTCGCGCCGATGGACGGCTACCGTCCACGGCTCCCCCTCCTGCCGCGCGTCGAGGCTGCCGTGGAAGTCGTCACCAAGAAGCGCATGCACATCTTCACCGGGTCCTCCTACCCGGAACTCGCCCGCGAGGTCGCCGACCACCTCGGCATGCGCGTCGGCGAGGTGAAGCTGGCCCAGTTCGCCAACGGCGAGCTCTACGCCCGCTTCGGCGAGTCCGTCCGCGGCGGTGACGTCTTCGTCATCCAGTCACACCTGTCCATCCCCGACGGGATGAGCATCAACGACTTCGTCATCGAGCAGCTCATCATGCTCGACGCGCTCAAGCGCGCCTCCGCCAAGCGCACCGTCGCGGTCATCCCGTACTACGGCTACTCCCGCTCCGACAAGAAGGCCCGCTCCCGCGAGGCGATCGCCGCGCGCATGATCGCCGACATGTACGAGACCACCGGCGTGGACCGCATCATGTCCGTCGACCTGCACACCGGGCAGATCCAGGGCTTCTTCGACGATCCGTTCGACCACCTCACCGCCCTGCCGCTGCTCGTGCAGTGGATCGCCGACAACACCGAGGCCGCCGACCGCGTCATCGTCTCGCCCGACGCCGGACGCGTGCGCCTCACCGAGAAGTTCGCCGGCCATCTCGGCGCGCCCATCGCGATCCTGCACAAGCGCCGGGACCCCGAGCGGCAGAACGTCTCCGAGACGCTCGACGTCATCGGTGACGTCGAGGGCAAGGACTGCATCCTCATCGACGACATGATCGACACCGCGGGCACCATCTGCGGCGCCGCGTCGCTGCTCAAGGAACGCGGCGCCAACCGGGTCTTCGCCTGCGCCACCCACCCGGTGTTCTCCGGCCCGGCCGCCCAACGGCTCGACACCTCCGTGATCGAGAAGGTCGTCGTCACCAACACCCTGCCGATCCCCGAGCAGCGCCGCATCGACAAGCTCGTCGTGCTCTCCATCGCCCCCATCCTCGCCTCGGCGCTGCGCGCCGTGTTCGAGGACCAGTCCGTCTCCGAGATCTTCCGCGGCGAGAACGTCTGAGCGATGGGGATGGGTCCCCCGTCTCGGGCGCTTCGCGCCCTCGTTGCCCCCCATCCCGGCCCCGTCTCGGGCGCTTCGCGCCCTCGTTGCCCCCCCCCAACCGGCCTTACGGAGGTTGCGGTTGCCGGGGGGAGGAGGCGGGCGGTAACCTCGCCCTCCACGGCCCGCGTGTCCTTCCTCGCGGGCCGGCCGCGTGTCCGGCCCTCGCGTCCCGAGTCGCGACCGCGCCGAGCCGCACGCACACCCCACGTGACATCTCGCCGCCGCAGGTCGTGCCCTGAGGGGTCCGACGCACAGCTCGTGCCCCCTGCGGGCCGGGCCAGACGGTGACCGACCCACGCCGGGGACGAACACACCTCAGGAGCACCACCGTGTCGAAGCAGGTCCAGCTCAGCGCCGCCGCGCGCACCCACCACGGCAAGGGCGCCTCCGGTCGCCTCCGTCGCGAGGGCCGCGTGCCCGGCATCGTGTACGGCTACAAGGTCGAGCCCACGGCCGTCAGCGTCGACGCCCTCGAGCTCTACCACGCGCTGCACACCGAGGCCGGTCGCAACGCCATGATCCGCCTCGACATCGAGGGCGCCACGCACCTCGTGATCGCGCGCGACCTGCAGATCCACCCGATCCGCCAGGAGACGCAGCACGTCGACTTCCTCGCGGTCGACACCGACTCGCAGATCTCCGTCGAGGTGCCGGTCGCGCTCGTCGGCGAGGAGGACATCGCCCCCGGTGGCGGTGTCGTCAACCAGATCCTCTACACCGTGCCGGTCCTGGTCCGCCCGCTCGACGTGCCCAACGCCATCGAGGTGTCCATCGAGGGCATGGAGATCGGTGACGTCAAGCGCATCGAGGACCTCACGGCCGAGCTGCCCGAGGGCGCCGAGTTCGACACCGACCCGGAGACGACCGTCATCACGATCAACGCCCCGGTGAGCGAGGCGGAGCTCGAGTCGCTCGAGGAAGGCGTGGGCGCCGGCTCCGACGACACCGGTGCGGAACCCGCCCCGGTCGACGTCATCGTCGAGCCGGCCGAGGCCGAGGAGGCCTGAGCCTCCCGCGTCCGTTCTCCAGGAGTACCCCCGTGGCCGACGACGACCGCTGGCTCGTCGTCGGCCTCGGCAATCCCGAGGCGGAGTACGGCGGTACGCGGCACAACGTCGGTGCCGACGCCGTGCGGCGCTTCGCCGTCCGCGAACACGCGCCGTTGTCGCGCAACAAGCGGGCGCGCTGCGAGACCGCCGAGACCGTCGTGGCCGGTGTCCGGTTCGCCCTCGCGATCCCACAGAGCTACATGAACACCTCCGGCGGACCGGCGCAGCAGGCGGCGACCTGGTTCAAGGTCCCGGTCGAGCGCACGATCGTGTTGCACGACGAGCTCGACGTCGACCTCGGTGCGCTCAAGATCAAGCGCGGCGGTGGCGCCGGCGGCCACAATGGCCTCAGGGACCTCGACCGGGCCTTCGGCAGCCGCGAGTACCTGCGGGTGCGCATCGGCATCGGACGCCCGCCCGGCCGCATGGCCGGCAAGGACTTCGTACTGCGCCGTTTCTCGCCGGCGGAACGCGAGATCGTCGACGTCACCCTCGAGGAGGCGTGCGACGCGGTCGTGCTGCTCGCGACCCAGGGCCTCGAGCCCACCCAGAACCGCTACCACGGGACACGCTGACCCGTCGACGTCGAGGAGACCTCTCGTGAAGGAGAGATTCGCGCAGATCCGCCTGGCGTGGGGGCAGCTCAAGCAGGTCGACCCCAAGGCGCCGGCGATGATCGCCGCCGGTGCGTTGATCGGTCTGCTGGTCGGGGCCCTGCTCGGCCTGCTCATCAACCCCTGGGTCGCCATCCCGTTCGCGCTGCTGTTCACGTTCATGGGCGCGATGGTGGTGTTCAACCGGCGCCTGCAGAAGGCGCAGTTCTCGGCCATCGAGGGGCACCCCGGGGCGGCCGCGGCCGTGCTCCAGCAGATGCGCGGTCAGTGGTTCGTCACCCCGGCCGTGGCCGTCAACGCCAAGCAGGACCTCGTGCACCGGGTGGTCGGACGCTGTGGCATCGTCCTCGTGGGGGAGGGCGGCTCGAAGCAGCGGGTCAAGGGGCTGCTCGCCAAGGAGCGCAAGCGCCTGTCGCGGGTGGCCGGTGACGCACCCCTGCACACCATCGTCGTCGGTGACGGCAGCGACGACACGGTGGCGCTCAAGAAGTTGCAGTTCACCATGAACAAGCTCGACCGCGAGCTGAAGAAGACCGAGGTCCCCAAGCTCGAGCGTCGCCTCAAGCCGCTGGACAAGGCCCCGCCGATCCCACAGGGGATCGACCCCAACATGGCCCGGCGGCCGCGGCCCAGGCCGCGCTGACCCCGCCGACCCAGCGGTCGTCGAGGGCCGCCCGCTCGGCCATGCGCCCACCACCGCCGGTTCGCGGCGCTGCGGGGACGCGGGCACACTGGGCGACCGCCACACCACAACCCGAGCGCACGCCGAGCCGGACGCCGCGACCCCCGTCGCGGCCCGGGTCGGCCTTTCGCCGTCCCCGGCGCGCGGAGCACCGCGCGCCCCGCGTGGCGACGTCTGCGCGACCGTCCCGCGAGGTCCCCATCGTGAGCGCCCCCTCCAGCATCGACGACGTGCTCGACCCCGGCCTCGCGGTCGGCCCGCTCGCGGCCGCCCTGCGTCCCGGACGTGCCGCATGGCCCGAGGAGTTCGAGGCACCCGACGAGCTCGTGTGCACGCCCGCGCTGCGTCCGTACGTCCTGAGTCTGCTGGCCGAGCGGGCCCGCCCGCTGCTGGTGCTCACGCCGCGGACCTCCGACGCGGAGGCGGTCGCCGACGGCATCGCGGCCTACCTCGGTGAGGACCGCGTGGCGGTGTTCCCGGCGTGGGAGACCCTGCCGCACGAGCGGCTCTCGCCCCAGCCGCGCACGGTCGGCCGTCGTCTCGCGGTGCTGGACCGGCTCTGCCACCCGCAGGCGCACGAGCAGCCGCTCCAGGTGATCGTGGCGCCGGTCCGGGCGGCGGTGCAGCCCATGGACCCGGCCCTCACGCGGCAGCGACCACTGGAGCTGACGGCGCGATGGGGCGGGTTCGACGCGCTGGTCGAGGGTCTGGCCGCGCTCGGCTACAGCCGCACCACGCAGGTCGAGGCGCGGGGGGAGTTCGCCGTCCGCGGCGGCATCGTCGACCTGTTCCCGACCGGCGGCGACCAGGCCGTCCGCGTGGAGTTCTGGGGCGACGACGTCGAGTCGTTGCGCGCCTTCTCGGTCGGGGACCAGCGCTCCACCGAACCGCTCGAGCGGGTGGTGATCGACCCGGCCCGCGAACTCGTCCTCGACGAGGCGTTGCGCGCGGCCGCCCGGGGGCGGCTCGCGGACTGGCCGGAGCTGACCGAGTCGCTCGACAAGCTCGCCGAGGGGCAGACCTTCGAGGGTGCCGAGGCACTCGTGCTGTTGCTGCGGGACGAACCGGCGCTGCTCAGCGACTTCCTGCCCGAAGGCGCCGGTCTGGCACTGATCGATCCGATGCTGCTGCAGGATCGGGCCACCAAGCTGCGCGAGGAAGCCGAGGTGCTGGCCGAGACGGCGTGGCGCACGGCCGCCTTCGCCGGTCAGGACGGTGCCGCACTGGACGGGCTGGCCGGTGCCGAGGTCCCGCTGCAGGGCACCAACTTCGCCTCACCCGACCAGCTGCTGGCCCGCAGCCCGGACTGTGTCTGGCGCCTGACGCCGTTCGGTGGAGTCGATGGTGGGCCTCGGGAGGGACATCGTGCCGGCGGGACGCGGCTGCCCGGGACCGCCTGGGACTCCTTCCGCGGCGACGTCGTCACGCTGTCCGAGCGCGCCAACATGTTGCTGCGCGACGGCAAGCGGGTGGTCGTGGCCGTCGACGCCGACGGTCCGGCGCGGCGCATCGCCGACGTGCTCGGTGAGCAGGGCGTGCCGGCATCCATCGTGCCGGCGCTGGCCCCGCAGCCCGTCGGGCAGCGGGTCGAGGTCACCGTCAGCCGGCTGCGCACCGGGTTCGCCTCGGACGAGCTCGGCCTGGCCGTGCTCGGGACCTGGGACGTGTTCGGTCCGCGCCGCCGTCGCGCCAGTCGCCGGCTCGGCACCCGTACCAACGCCGCCGACGCGGTGGTGCAGTTGCGCGAGGGCGACCCGGTGGTGCACCGCACGCACGGCGTCGGGCGCTACCGGGGCATGGTGACCCGGGAGTTCCCCGGTCCGGGCGGCACGCCCGCCAAGCGCGACTACGTGCTGCTCGAGTACGCCGACGGCGACACCCTCTACGTGCCCTCCGACCAGGTCGACGCCGTCACCAAGTACCAGGGCGGCGAGACCCCCAGCGTGATGTCGCTCGGCGGTGCGCAGTGGGAACGGGCCAAGAACCGGGTCCGCAAGGCCGTCCGGGACATCGCCGCCGACCTCATCCGCCTCTACGCCGCCCGCATGCACGCGCCCGGCACCGCGTTCTCGCCCGACGGCGCCATGCAGGCCGAGCTCGAGGACGCCTTCGCGCACGTGGAGACCGTCGACCAGCTCACCACGATCGAGGAGATCAAGCGGGACATGGAAGCGCCGATCCCGATGGATCGGCTGCTGGCCGGCGACGTCGGCTTCGGCAAGACCGAGGTGGCCGTCCGCGCCGCCGGCAAGTCGGTGTTCGACGGCAAGCAGGTCGCGGTGCTCGTCCCCACCACCATCCTCGCCCAGCAGCACTTCGAGACCTTCAAGGAACGCTTCGCCGGGTTCCCGGTCGAGGTCGAGGCGTTGAGCCGCTTCACCACGGCCAAGGACCGCAAGCGCATCCTCGACGGCCTGGCCGCCGGCACCGTCGACGTCGTCGTCGGCACCCATTCGCTGCTCGCCAGGACCGTGCAGTGGAAGGAGCTCGGACTCGTGGTCGTCGACGAGGAGCAGCGCTTCGGCGTCGCCCAGAAGGAACGCCTCAAGCAGCTGCGCACCTCCGTCGACGTGCTGTCGATGTCGGCCACCCCGATCCCGCGCACGCTGGAGATGGCCGTGTCCGGCCTGCGGGACCTGTCGGTCATCGAGACCCCGCCCGAGGACCGCCAGCCGGTCATGACCGTCGTCAGCGAGTACGACGAGTCGCAGATCGCGCTGGCGATCCGTCGCGAACTGCTGCGCGACGGCCAGGTCTTCTACGTCCACAACCAGGTCGACACCATCCACCGGGTCGCCGCCGGGATCGTCGAGATGGTCCCCGGTGCCCGCGTCGAGGTGGCGCACGGGCAGATGGACGAGCGGCAGCTCGAGCGCGTCATGGTGCGCTTCTGGGAACGCGAGTTCGACGTCCTGGTCTGCACCACCATCGTCGAGTCCGGCCTCGACGTCCCGAACGCCAACACGCTGATCATCGAACGGGCGGACCTGCTCGGGCTGTCCCAGCTGCACCAGCTGCGGGGCCGGGTCGGACGCTCCGCCGAGCGCGGCTACGCCTACTTCCTCTACCCGCAGGGCGCGTCGATCACCGAGCCCGCCTACGAGCGGCTCAAGACCATCGCGGAGCACACCCGCCTCGGCTCCGGACTCGCGATCGCGATGCGCGACCTCGAGATCCGTGGCGCCGGCAACGTCGTCGGGGCCGAACAGTCCGGCCAGGTCGCCGCGGTCGGCTTCGAGATGTACTCGCAGCTGCTCAAGGAGGAGGTCGCCGACCTGTCGGGACAGCCGGTCGAGCCGGAGGTCGAGATCAAGCTCGAGCTGCCCGTCGACGCCCACCTGCCGCACGACTACGTCGAGGACGAGCGGCAGCGGCTCGAGCTGTACAAGCGGATCTCGGCCATCCGTGACGCCGGCGGTGTCCGTGACGCCAAGGCGGAGCTGGCCGACCGTTTCGGACCGCTGCCCGAACCCGCCGAACGGCTGCTGACCCTGGCGGCGCTCAAGGCGGCACTGCGACGGTGGCGCATCACCGAGGTGACGCTCACGCCGGCGGGTCGTCTGCGCGTGGTGCCGATGGACCTCAGCGAGTCGCAACTGGTGCGACTCGAACGGCTGCACCGCGGGTTCAAGTACAGCCGCGAACAGCTCACGCTGCAGTTGCCGGTGCCCTCGCCACGGCCGGCCGACCTCGTCGGCTGGGTGGCCGCCACCCTGCGCGACCTGGTCGCGCCGGCGAAGAAGCGCTGAGGCGTAGTCGCCTCCGGCACGGTGTGCAGGAACGTACGGGAGAGCGCGCGGCGGCGCGTCCGACGGCGCCCGACGGCAGCAGCGGGACTAGACCCGGGCCGTCAGCCGCCGTCGAGAGAGGCCCGCCGTGCCACGGCACCTGCTCCTCCGATCCCGCGCACGCCTGTCGTTGGCGCTCGCGACCCTGTTCGCGCTCGCCGCCTCGGGAACGCCCGCCACGGCCGCCCCGGCCGCGGTCGCCGTCACCGCCGACGCGCGCCCCCACGTGTCGGGCGCCGAGACCGTGCCCGTCTACGACTACGCGGACGCGATCCGCGAGACCGTCTACGTCGAGAGCACCACCGACAGCGACGCGTCGGGCTCCCCCGACCGCATCGCGATGGACATCATCCGTCCCCGCGAGGCCGCCGAGGCCGGCGTCGACGTCCCGGTCATCATGGTCGCCTCGCCCTACTACCACTGCTGTGGACGCGGCAACGAGTCCGAGCGCAAGACCTACGACGGCAACGGCGACCCGGTCGCCTTCCCGCTGTTCTACGACAACTACTTCGTGCCGCGTGGCTACGCCGTCGCCCTGGTCGACCTCGCCGGTACGGCTCGCTCCGAGGGCTGCATGGACGTCGGCGGCGAGGCCGAGGTGCAGTCGGCGGTCGCCACCATCGACTGGCTCAACGGGCGCGCGAACGGCGTCGACCACGCCGGCAACCCCGTCACCGCCGACTGGAGCAGCGGGTACGTCGGGATGATCGGCAAGTCCTGGGACGGCTCGGTCGCCAACGGCGCCGTCGCCACCGGGGTCGAGGGGCTCGAGACCATCGTGCCGCTCGTGGCGATCTCCAATTGGTACAACTACACCCGTGAGAACGGCGTCGTGATCTCGCGCGGGTACGCCGACTACCTGCACCGCTACGTCAACGGTCGTCCCACGGGCACCTGCAACCACGTGCGTAGCGAACTGATCGCCGGCGCCGACGACGCCACCGGGGTCTACAACGACTTCTGGGCCGCCCGCGACTACGTCCCCGACGCCTCGGACGTGACCGCGAGCGTGTTCCTGATCCACGGCCTCAACGACACCAACGTCAAGACCAACATGGTCGGCCCCTGGTGGGACGCGCTGGGTCGTGCCGGGGTGGAACGCAAGATCTGGTGGACGCTCAACGGCCACGAGGAGCCGTTCGGCGTCCTGCGCGAGGAGTGGGTCGACACCCTGCACCGCTGGTTCGACTCGGAGCTGATGAAGCTCGACAACGGCATCCTGCACGAGCCACGCGCCAAGATCCAGGTCGGTCCCGACGAGTGGATCGACGACGCGACCTGGCCGGCCCGCAACCGCAGCCGGGTCCGGCTCGCGCTCAGCGGCACCGGCTCGGACGGCTCCGGACAGCTCAGCCTGCGCGGCAACCGGCCCACCGCCGGGACCGAGTACCTCGCCGGACAGCTGCTCGCCTTCTCGACCGGGTCGCTGCGCGCCGACACCCGCATCTCCGGTGACGCGGAGCTCAAGCTGCGCCTCAAGGTCGACCGGCCCACGATCGGCATCCGCAGCCGGCTCGTCGAGCACGGTGACCTCCGGGTCGTCTCGCCGTCGGTCCGCACGCTGGCGACCGAGTCGTGCTGGGGGCAGGGCATCCCCGAGGACGACGGCTGCTTCCGGGACACCGAGCAGATCGTCAACCGTGCGGGCAGCCGCGTGCTGACCCACGGCGACGCGTCGGCCGCGCACTGGCAGTCGCTCGACACGCTCTCGCCGCTCGAGCCCGACCAGTGGTACGACCTGACCATCCCGATCCGGTCGACCGACGTGACGCTCGGCGCGGGTCACCGCCTGTCGCTGGAGCTGCGTGCCACCAGCCCGAACTACACGGCCCTGCCGTGGTCGGGCGCACGCATCCAGCTCGATCTGAAGAACAGCGAGCTGGTCGTGCCGGTCGTGCGGGGTGCCTCGAGCTTCCCGGCCCCGGGTCCGCGCAGCGACATGCGCACCGACCACGCGTGGCCGAACCCGAGCGCGCAGCAGCTCGCGCGCGAGTTCAGTCGCTGACGTCCCACACGGACGCGACCGGGGCCGGCCATCGCAGCCGGCCCCGGTGCGTCTCGCGACGTCCTCAGCGGCCCGGGGGAGCCGTGGAACCGCGGTCCACCAGGCGTGGCGGCAGCAGCGTCACGGGAGCCACGTCCGCGGCGTCGAGCTGTTGCATCACCAGCTGCACCGCCCGGCGCCCGATGTCCTCGACCGGGATCGACACGCCGGTCAGACGCGAGGCCGCCGCCATCGTCTGCGGCGCGACGCACACGACCGACAGCTGGCCGGGCACCTCGACGCCGCGACTCGACAGCTCCTCGAGCACCAGCGGCACGATCGCCTCGTTGTGCACCACCAGCGCCGTCAGCCCGTCGAGCTCCGCCGCCAACGCGTCGAGGGCGGCGCGCAGCTCCCCGAAGGTCGCTTCGCCGGGTCGTTGTGCCGTGTGGACGCCGCGTCGAGCACCTTCGTCGTGCAGCCCGTCGGTGAAGCGGCGGGCGAACCCGGTGTGCCGCTCGTGCACGGCCGTCGGTTGCCCGATCAGGCCGATCCGTCGGTGGCCGAGCTCGGCGAGGGAGGCCACCGCGAGCCGGCCGGCGGCCTCCCAGTCCAGGTCGCAGCAGACCAGCCCCTGGCGGTCGTCGGGCAGCCCGAGGAGCACGGCCGGACGTCCCAGCTCCCGCAGGGTCGGCACGCGGGTGTCGTCCTCCTCGACGTCCATGAGCACGACGGCGTCCGCCATCGCTCCAGCGGCGACGCGTTGCAGCCCTGCCGATCCCGATTCGCCGGTCAGCAGCAGCACGTCGTGGTCGTGGCTGCGTGCCTCGGTGACGATGGCCGCGGCGAACTCCATCAGGATCGGGACGTAGACGCCGGTGCGCAGGGGCATCATGAGCGCCAGGATCTGCGAACGTCGGCTCGCCAGCGCCCGTGCGCCGGCGTGCGGCCGGTAGCCGAGCTCCTCGATCGTCCGCTCGATGCGCCGGCGCACCGGCTCCGACACGGTCCGCTTGCCCGACAGGGCATAGGACACCGTGCTGGGCGCCACACCGGCGTGTCTGGCCACGTCGCTGATGGTGACACCGCGTCGGGGGAGTCGCGGGGGCGTCACGTCGCTTGCCATGGCCGCTCTCCTCGACCGCGGTCGACCGGCGAGCCTAACGCCTGCGGTCCGCGCCCCCCGGCGGGGCGGGCACGGGCGTTCACCTCCGTTCCGTCGCGTTGACGGAGCCCGGCGTCCCACGTACAGTCGAAGCGCTTCGACAGTCGAATCGATTCGACTCGCCGGCTCGTCGAGCGGGTGAGGAAGCGGAGCAGACACACACGTCGGTGTCGGGCCTCGTCGCGGGAGATGCGGCGGCGTGCGGCCGTGCCGACGACGGCTCGAGACTGGGAGAGGGAGAACGATGAGAGCGCGACGCATGTTCGCCGCCAGTGCGGTGATCGGCCTGTTGGCGGCCGCCTGTGGCGGCGGGGACGACGGTGGTTCGGGCGACCCGGCCGCCAGCGGTGGCGACGGCGAGGAACAGGTCCTGCGCCTGTGGCACTACGAACCGCTACGAGAACGGCGTGATGGGTTCGGGCAACTGGTACGGCGTGCCCAACTACGCCGAGTTCGTGATGTTCTACTACAACCAAGACCTCTTCGAGGAGCACGGGGTGGAGGTCCCGACCACGCTCGCCGAGCTCGAGGCGGCGATGGACACCTTCGTGACCGAGGGCGTGACGCCGCTGGCCTTCAGCGGGTCGGAGTACCCGGCGCAGCAGGTGTGGTATCAGCTGGCGCTCAGCCAGGGCGACCGCAGCCTGGTCGACGCCTTCCAGCTCTACGAGGGTGAGCTCGACTTCACCAACGACGCGTTCACCTACGGCGCCGATAAGCTCACCGAGTGGGTCGACGCCGGCTACGTCAGCACGGACGCGATCGGGCTGCCGGCCGAGGACATGGGCACCGCCTTCATCAGCGGCCAGCACCCGTTGATGCTGTCGGGCACCTGGTGGTACGGCCGGCTGATGGACGAGATCGACGGCTTCGAATGGAGCTCGTTCCTGTTCCCCGAGTCGGAGCTCTACCCCGGCTCGAGCGGCAACCTGTGGGTGATCCCCGAGGGCGCGAGCAACAAGGACCTCGCCTACGAGTTCATCGACATCACCATGCGTCCGGAGATCCAGAACATCCTCGGCAACGAGGGCGGTCTGCCCGTCGCCGCCGAGGCCGACGCGATCACCGACCCGAAGAACCAGGAACTGGTCGAGCACTTCAACCGGATCAACGAGCAGGACGGGTTGGCCTTCTACCCCGACTGGCCGGTTCCGGGCTACTACGACACGCTGGTCGCCAACACGCAGGACCTGGTGTCCGGTCGCGCCTCGACCGAGCAGTTCCTCACCAGCATCGAGCAGCCCTGGCGCGATCACGTCGCCACGCTCGCTCGCTGAGACGCCGCTGTCGCGGCGCCGGTGTCTCTCCCCACCGGCGCCGCGGCACCCGGCCAACGCCCCCGTCGTCCGGGTGGCGCGTGACGGTGTGAGGTTCTCATGGCCAAACAACGTGGTGCCGTGGTGGTCGACCGCGGTTTCCTGCCCTTCCTGGTACCCGGCCTGCTGCTCTTCGCCGTGGTCATCGCGCTGCCGCTGACGATGAACATCGGGCTGAGCTTCACCACCTGGACCGGCGTCGGGACGCCGTCGTGGGTGGGGTTGGACAACTACACCCGGCTGGTGTCCGACGCGGCCTTCTGGGCGTCGTTCCGCAACATCCTGGCGATGATCGTCGCGATGGCGATCGTGCCCACCGTGCTGGGGCTGTTCCTGGCCTCGCTGCTGTTCGACTACGTCGGCAAGAAGCTCGGTGACCGACCGGCCAGCGGGTTGCGCGCGGCCTTCTACCTGCCGCAGGTACTGCCGGTGGCCGTCGCCGGCGTCGTGTGGGGCTGGATCCTGCACCCGACCTACGGGGCGCTCAACCTCTCGTTGCGCACGCTCGGTCTCGACACGCTCACCCGCAACTGGCTGGGTGACCACAGCACGGCGCTGCTGTCGGTGATGGCGGTGATGATCTGGTTCCAGGTCGGCTACCCGGTGGTCATCTTCATGGCCGGCCTGCAACGGGTCGATCCCCAGCTGTACGAGGCCGCCGAACTCGACGGCGCCAACTGGGCACAGCGGTTCCGGCACATCACCGTGCACATGATCCGTCCGGAGATCTTCGTGGTCCTGCTGACCACCACCATCGCTGCGCTCAAGGTGTTCGGGCCGATCTACGTGCTCACCCGTGGCGGCCCCGGCAACGCCACCAACGTCCCGAGCTACTTCGCCTACCAGAATTTCTTCGAGCGGGCGCAGGTCGGCTACGGCGCCGCGATCGCCACCGTCCTGACGCTCATCGTGGTGGTCTTCAGCGCGCTCTTCCTCGGTGCCCAGTCACGCGACGAGTTGCGGGAGGCGAGCTGACATGGCGACCACCACACCGCTGCGGCCACCGGCAGACCGGGTCACCCCGCCGGTCGAGCGTCTGCCCCGGACCCGGGCGTCACTGGGCCCCTGGGTCGTGCTCGCGCTCCTCGTCGTCGTCGCCCTGCTGACGTTGGCCCCGTTCCTGCTCGTCACGATGAACGCGATCAAGACGCCGGCGGAGTACTCGACCAACGGTCCGCTCGCGCTGCCCGAGGGCCTGTATCTGCAGGGCTTGATCGACTTCTGGCACCGGGTCGACTTCGGGCAGAAGCTGATCAACAGCGCGCTCATCAGCGGCACGGTGGCCGTCGGGGCGGTGGTGCTCTCGCTGTGCAACGCGTTCGTCATCGGCATCGGCCGCGTGCGGGGCCGACTCGCGTTCCTGGTGCTGTTCCTGCTGGCCAACATGCTGCCCCACGAGGCGCTGGCCTACCCGCTGTACTACCTCGCACGGGCGGTCGGGATCTACGACACCCGCTTCGCCGTGATCGTGATCTTCACCGTGATCCAGAGCGCCTTCGGGACCTACCTGCTGTCGAGCGTGCTGGCGAAGTTCCCGACCGAGATCCTCGAGGCCGCCCGGGTCGACGGTGCCACCAAGTGGCAACTGCTGTGGCGCGTGATCGTCCCCGTCAGCCGTCCGACGCTGTCGGTGCTGTTCGTGTTCTTCTTCATCTGGACCTGGAACGAGTTCTTCCTGCCACTGATCTTCCTGATCTCGAACGCCAACCAGACGGTGCCCGTGGCGCTGGGGGTGCTCCAGGGCCAGCGGCTGATGGACGCCACCATGTCCAGCGCCTCGGGCCTGCTCGGCGTGCTCCCCGCCATCGTCTTCTTCCTGCTCTTCCAGCGGACCCTCACCCGGGGGATCACCGCCGGTGCGGTCAAGTGACGCACCTTCCCGTCCGACCCGTCTCCCTGTCGCAGGTGTCCCGTGAAGTTCAGTGACGGTTACTGGTTGATGCGCGACGGCGTCCGCGCGCACGTCCCCGCCGAGGCCTACGACGTGCGCCCCGGGCCCGGCTGCTTCTCCGTCGACGCGCCCACCCACCCGATCCGCCACCGTGGGGACACCCTCAAGGGGCCGGTGCTGACGGTGCGCTGCAGCTCACCGATGGACGAGGTGATCCGGGTCAGCGTCACCCACCACGCCGGGGGCACCGACCCCGGCCCGCACTTCGCGGTCCTGCCCGATCGGCCCGACGCCGAGGTGCACGTCGACGACACCGAGGCGGTGCTGCAGGCCGGCCGCCTCGCGGTGCGCGTCCGGCGCGGGGCGCCGTTCGGGCTGAGCTTCGAGGCCGACGGCCGTGTGCTCACCGCCAGCGGCACCAAGGCGATGGCCAAGCTGGAGCTCGACGGACGTTCCTACGTGCGTGAGCAGCTCGAGCTCGGCCTCGACCAGCACGTCTACGGACTCGGTGAGCGGTTCGGACCGTTCGTGAAGAACGGCCAGGTCGTCGACATCTGGAACGCCGACGGCGGCACCAGCAGCGAACAGGCCTACAAGAACGTCCCGTTCTACCTCACCGACGGGGGATACGGCGTGTTCGTCGACACCCCGGCCCACGTCTCCTTCGAGGTCGCCAGCGAGGTGAACTCGCGGGTGTCGTTCAGCGTCGAGGGCCAGACCCTGTCCTACCTCGTCATCCACGGCCCGAGCCCGAAGGCGATCCTGGAACGCTACACCGCACTGACCGGGCGCCCCGCGCTGCCGCCCGCATGGTCGTTCGGCTTGTGGTTGTCGACCTCGTTCACCACCGACTACGACGAGGCCACGGTCACGAGCTTCATCGAGGGCATGGAACAGCGCGAGCTGCCGCTGAGCGTGTTCCACTTCGACTGCTTCTGGATGCGCGAGTTCCACTGGTGCGACTTCGAGTGGGACCCGCGGACGTTCCCCGACCCCAAGGGCATGCTGCAGCGCCTCAAGGACCGGGGCCTGAAGGTCTGTGTCTGGATCAACCCCTACATCGCGCAGCGTTCGCCGCTGTTCGAGGAGGGTCGCGAGGCCGGCTACCTGCTGCGTCGCCCTGACGGCAGCGTGTGGCAGTGGGACCTGTGGCAGCCCGGCATGGCGCTGGTCGACTTCACCAATCCCGCGGCGCGCGCCTGGTACGTCGGCAAGCTCGAGGCGCTGCTCGACATGGGCGTGGACAGCTTCAAGACCGACTTCGGCGAGCGGGTGCCGACCGACGTCGTGTGGCACGACGGCTCCGACCCCGCGCTGATGCACAACTACTACGCGCATCTCTACAACGCCTCGGTGTTCGAGCTGCTCGAGCGACGGCGGGGCCGCGGCGACGCGGTGGTGTTCGCCCGCTCGGCGACCGCCGGCGGACAGCAGTTCCCCGTGCACTGGGGCGGGGACTGCGAGTCGACGTTCGTGTCGATGGCCGAGAGCCTGCGCGGTGGGTTGTCGCTCGGCCTGTCCGGCTTCGGGTTCTGGAGCCACGACATCGGCGGCTTCGAGGGCACCCCGGACCCGGCCGTCTTCAAGCGCTGGATCGCCTTCGGCCTGCTGTCCTCGCACAGCCGGCTCCACGGCTCGGGGTCCTACCGGGTGCCGTGGTTGGTCGACGAGGAGTCGGTCGACGTCCTGCGCTCCTTCACGCACCTCAAGCTGCGCCTGATGCCCTACCTGTGGGGCGCCGCCCACGAGGCCACGCAGCAGGGAGTGCCCGTGATGCGCGCGATGCCGCTCGAGTTCCCCGACGACCCCGCCTGCACCCACCTCGACCGTCAGTACCTGCTCGGCGGTGACCTGCTCGTGGCGCCCGTCTTCTCCGCTTCGGGAGACGTGTCCTACTACGTCCCCGAGGGTGCCTGGACCTCGCTGCTGACCGGCGAGGTCGTCCAGGGGCCGGGCTGGCGCACCGAGCGCCACGGGTTCGACAGCCTGCCGCTGTTGGTGCGTCCCGGCGCCGTGCTGGCGACGACCGAGCGGGTCGAGCGTCCCGACCACGACCTGCGCGACGGCGTGGTGCTCCGGGTCCACGGGCTCGCCGACGGCACCGAGCGCACCGTCGTGGTGCCCGCCGTGGACGACCAGGCGCCCGCGCGCTTCACGCTGCGTCGCGCCGGTGGCCGCGTCACGGCGACCGCCGAGGGCGCGCCGGGGCCGTGGTCGCTGGTGCTGGTCGGCGTCGACGGCGAGGTGGTCGACGGGGACCGCGCCGAGGACGCGGAACTGCAGGTGACGGCCGCCACCGGCGTCGGTGCGCTGGTCGTGGACCTCGCGGACGGTGACGACCCGCGCTGGTGAGCCCTCAGTCCGCCGTGTGTTCGCGTGCCTCGGTGTCGCCGTCCTCGAGGTCGTCGAGCTCGCGACCGCGGGTCTCGGGTAGACCGAGGAAGGCGCTGGCGAGCACGGCCACGAGGACACCGATGGCGATCGAGGCATTGGCGAAGCCGCCGGTGAGGTCGGCGAGCACCCCGAACGAGAGCAGGCCGATCACGGCGCCGGCCACGCCGGCCATCGTGATCCAGCCGGCCACCGTGGCCCGGTACCGGGTCGGGGCGATCTCGGCCGCCAGTGCGCCGGTCGGTGGGGCGAAGCCGCTGCTGAACGCGATCGCCAGCAGGTAACCGGCGGCGAGCCAGGTGGTGTCGCCGGCGTAGGCGATGGCCACCGAGAGACCGGCCAGCGCCATCATCAGGCCGGCGGTGAGCCGGCGGCCGAGGCGGTCGGCCCCCGCGCGTCCGAGCAGGATCCCGGTCAACCCGGCCGGTCCGGCGCCCAGCACGAGCATCGAGATGAACAGCGGCGACGCACCGAGCACCCCCTCGCCGTAGACGAACAGGTAGGTGAAGCCGGGCCCGGTCGCGAGCGCGATGCCGCCGGAGACCAGGGCGAGCAGGGCCACCGGACGCGCGAGGCGACGTGGCACCAGGCCCGGTAGCCCGTGGGCATGCGCGGCCCGCTCGGCGATGCGGGGCTCGCGGACCTTGCGGGCGAGGACCGGCAGCAGCACCATTGGGACGAGCGCGAAGGCGGTCACCACGCGGAAGGAGGGTTCTCCCGGGAGCAGCCCACGGCCGATCGACACCACGCCCGCGCCCAGCCCGTAGGCGGCCGTGACCAGCGCGATCGCCGACGAGCGGTCGCGGGAGGTGGCCTCCTCGGCGGCGACGACCCCGGCCAGGGCGTTGACCGTCGACAGCGCCGGGCGCGCCAGGGCCACGAGGCCGACGTACCACCAGAAGCCGGGGGCGAGCGCGGCACCGCAGGTGAGGAACAGCCCGATCGCGGCCAGGGTCAGCAGGAGGTTGCGGCGTCCGAAACGGTCCGCCAGCGACGCGATGGGCAGGCTCGCCAGCGAAGCGATGCGGACCAGCGCCAACGCCACCCCGAGGGTGGTCGCCGGCAGCCCGATCTCGGCCGCGAGGTCCCCGCCGGTGCCCGTCTCGCCGAACACCGCCGCGACGTCCCCGATGACGGCCGTGACGCTGAACTGCGCGATCCCGGCCCCGATCGACAGCACCGAGACGGTCAGGACGGGCACCGTCAGCCAGGCCGGACGGTTCCGGCTACGGCCGGTGCCCGACCCGCGGGACGGAGCGTCGGACACGCAGGTTCCTGTCGGCCGGGAGCGGGCAACGGCGCACGGAACCTACCGGGGCTACCGTCGCGCCCCGACCCTGGGCGGTGGCCGCCCGGGAGGATGTGACCGCGACCCGAGGCGAGCCGTGCGGCTGGTGACCTGGAACGTCAACTCCCTCAAGGCACGGCTGCCTCGGGTGCTGGAACTGCTGGACGAGCACGATCCCGACGTGGTCTGCCTGCAGGAGACCAAGTGCGCCGCCGAGGCGTTCCCGCACCGGGAGTTCGGCATGGCCGGCTACACGGCGGTCGACCACTCGGCCGGGCGTTGGAACGGTGTCGCGCTGCTGGTCCGGCAGGACCTCGAGATCGACGAGGTGGTACACGGCCTGCCCGGCGAGCCCGACGAGGCCGAGGCCCGCTGGGTCGAGGCCCGTGTCGGTGGGGTGTCCGTCGTGAGCACCTACGTGGTCAACGGCCGGTCCCCGGACCATCCGATGTTCGCGGCGAAGCTGCACTTCTTCGAGGCGATGCGGGACCGGACGCGGACGCTGGTCGCGGCGGGCCCCACGGTCGTGGCCGGCGATCTCAACGTGACCCGGGACGATCGGGACCTGTGGGACCCGGGCGCGTGGGCCGGCTCGACCCACGTCACCCCCGAGGAACGCGCCCACCTCGAGGCCATCCTGGCGCTCGGGCTGGTCGACGCGTGGCGACAGGTCGCGCCCGACGAGGTCGGCTACACCTGGTGGGACTACCGGATGGGAGCGTTCCACCGCGGCATGGGCATGCGTCTGGACTATGCGTTGGTCAGCGAGCACCTCGGTGTGCGCACCGTCCGGGTCGACCGGTCCTACCGCAAGAACAACCGGGCCGGCGACAAGCCCTCCGACCACGCCCCGGTGCTGGTCGAGCTCGACCGCTTCGAGGGTTGACGCGGGGCCCGGCTCACCGGAGTGTCGCCACGCGGGGCCGGTCGTCGAGGTCGGGGTCGGTGCCCTGCAGGGAGGCGACCAGGCGCAGCGCCGCCGGTCGGGTGTTCCTCGGTCAACGAGATAGGGAAAATTGCCACTAACGATGGTCGACAACGGCCGTCACGCGTGCCCGGTGGGAGCGGAGCGAGGTGGCGGCGGTCGGAGCGCGGGCCTACGGTGGCGCGGCACCGTTCTCCCACGCGACACGAGAGGGCCGCCGGTGGCCGTCGACAGCTGCCTGTTCTGCCGCATCGTCGCCGGGGAGGTCCCTGCCGAGCGGGTCGCGACCGGGGACGGGGTGCTCGCCTTCCGGGACATCGAGCCGCGGGCCCCGGTGCACGTGCTGGTCGTGCCCGAGCGTCACGTCGCCTCCGTCCACGAACTCGACGACGGTGCGTCCGGTCTGCTGGCCGACTGTTTCGCGCTGTGTCGGCAGGTGGCCGAACAGGAGGGCATCGCCGACGGCTACCGCGTCACGACCAACGTCGGGGAGCGCGGCGGCCAGTCGGTCGCCCATCTGCACTTCCACGTGCTCGGCGGCCGCCAACTCGGTCACATCGACTCCGGCGCTCCCGAGGGGCCGGCCTGACGCACGACGACGCCCGTCGCCGGGCGACGGGCGACGGGCGACGGGCGTCAGGGGGAGCGCCCACACTGGCTCGTCAGCGGGGCAGTGCGACGAGCGTGGCTCAGTGCTCGTCGTAGTGGTCGCCGTGCTCGGCGTGGCGGTGGCCGTCGTGCACGTAGTCGACGTGGTCGTCGTGCTGGACGGTCTCGTGGCCGCAGTCGGGGCCGTGGGCGTGCTCGTGCTGGTCGTGCGGGGCGCAGGTCGTCGACATGTCGTTCCTTCTCGGTTCGGCGGGCCCGGGCTCAGCGGGAGAGGCTGACAGTAACATCGAAGTATCGCGATATCCCGATGTGTACGACGAGTGCGCGGTCCGAGTTCGTTGCCGCACGGTCCGGGATGGCGTCGAAACGTCCCGGGTGGCGGTCGATCGGCGTGTCAGAGCGGCTCGTGGGCGTGGACGACCGCGTCCTCGACGATGTGGGCCACGTGCTCGTCGACGAGGTGGTAGCTCACCGTGCGGCCAGCACGGCGTGCTTCCACCAGCCGGGCGCCGCGAAGGATCGCGAGGTGCTCGGACACCCGCGGCTGGGCGACGTCGAGCGCGGCGACCAGTTCGTGCACCGCCCGGTCGCCGGCCGCGAGCTCCCGCACGATGCCGACCCGCAACGGGTTGGAGAGCGCCTTGAAGATGTCCGTGACGCGCTGCAGCGACGTCCGGTCGAAGGCGTCGTCGTCAGGCATGCGCGGAAGTGTAGATGCACCGGTCGCTGCCGGTCGCGGGCGCGCTGGCCGGAGGCGGCGGGGCCGGTCCACGGGCGCGCCGGTGCTCACAGCTGGTCGTGATGCCGGTGATCGTGGTGGTGTGCCTCGTCGAGAACCACCGTGCCGTCGTCGAGCATGTGCACGTGCCCGCCGTAGGCGGTGGCCAGGTGCGGGGGGGTGAGGACCTCGGCCGGCGGGCCCGACGCCACGACCCGGGTCGCCATGAGCACGACGAGGTCCGCGAGCTGGGCCGTGCCGACGTCGTGCGTGGTCAGCACCACGGTCGCGCCGCGGGACCGCTCGGCGTCGATGACCTCGGTGATCGTCTCCTGGGTGACCAGGTCGAGGCCCGTGATCGGTTCGTCGAGCAGGATCACGTCAGCGCGCTGCGCCAGCGCCTGGGCGACGTAGGCCCGCTGGCGTTGCCCGCCGGAGAGCTCGAGGAGCTGCCGGTCGAGCAGGTCGCCGATGCGCATCCGTTCGACGGCCTCGTCGATGGCGGCCCGGTCGGCGGCGCGCAGCGGGCGGAAGGGGCCCAGCCGTCCGTAGCAGCCCATCTTCACCGTCTCGCGCACGGTCAGCGGCACCGCTTCGTTCGCGACCGTCGTCTGCAGGACGTGCGCCACCCGGCGGCGGGCGTTTCGCGGTTGCAGGCCGAGCACCTCGAGGCGTCCGCGCGTGGGGCGCGCGAGTCCGGAGATGGTCGACAGCAGGGTGGACTTGCCCGACCCGTTCGGGCCGATGATGGCGACCACGGCGCCGGTCGGCACCGTCAGGTCGACGTCGCGCACCGCCCGGTGGGTGCCGTAGTCGACGCCGAGTCCCGACATCAGCAGCGCGGGCGGCGCCGTCGTTCGGCTGTCGGGCCGCACGTCGACGGACCCGGAGGGGGACCGGAGTGGCGGGGTAGGAACAGTTCCCATTATCCTCATCGGCATTGGTCGCAGACTCAACGTACTGCAGGAAGTCGCCGCATGAGTGCTCTCCTCTCCGTCACCCGCTGCCGTCGCCGCTCGTCGGCCGGCATCGCCGTCGCTGCCGCGCTCGCCCTGCTGCTCGCGGCGTGCGGGGGCACCGACGTGCTCGAGGACGCGCCGCCCGAGACCGCCGAGGGCGGGGGCGCCGACGTCGGGACCGGCGACGAACCGGGCGCGGGGGCGGCGGACGCGGTGGCCGCCCCCGACGCGGACGAGCTGCTCGTGGTCGCCACGACCAGCATCCTCGGTGACATCGTGGAGGAGCTGGTCACCGGTGACGGCACGGTGGAGGTCCTCATGCCGCCGGGGGCGGACCCGCACGGCTACCAGCCCTCGGCGGCCGACGCCGCGCTGCTGCGCGAGGCCGACCTCGTCGTCGCCAACGGGCTGGGTCTGGAGGAGAACCTGCTGTCGGCCCTCGACGCCGCCGAGCAGGACGGCGTGCGCGTGTTCGAGCTCGCCGAGCAGCTCGACCCGATCGCGTTCGACGGCGACGGCGACGGCGACGGGCACGGTCACGCCGACGAGGAGGGGCATGCGCACGACGACGACCATGCGCACGACGACGACCATGCGCACGACGACGACCATGCGCACGAGCACGGTCCGGAGGACCCGCACGTCTGGTTCGACCCGCTGCGGATGGCCGACGGCGTCGGGCTGATCGCGGCCGAGCTGGCCGTGGTGCACCCGAGCGTCGAGGTCGAGGAGTGGGAGCGTCGGGGCGACGCCTACGCCGAGCAGCTGCTGGCCGTCCACGAGGAGCTCGAGGACTCGTTCGCCGCCATCCCGGTCGAGGATCGACAGCTGGTCACCAACCACGATGCCCTGGGGTACCTCGCGCACCGCTATGACTTCGAGGTGCTCGGTACCGTGATCCCCGGGTCCTCGACCCAGGCCGAGGCCGATGCCCAGCAGTTCGCCGAGCTGATCGCGGTCGTCGAGGAGGCCGAGGTCGCCGCCGTGTTCGCCGAGAACACCGACTCGACCGTCCTCGCCGAGCAGTTGGCCAGCGAGGTGCTCGGCCGTGGCGACCTCGAACTCGAGGTCGTGGGGCTCTACACCGACGCACTCGGTGAACCTGGCAGTGGTGCCGAGACCTATCTCGACCTGCTGCGGGAGAACGGCCGTCGCATCACCGACGCCCTGACCTGATCGGAGCCCGTCGCCGTGTTCGACCTGCTCACCGTGCCGTTCTCGTTCACCTTCATGCAGAACGCCCTGTACGCGGGGCTGCTGACCGTCGTCGCCAGCTCGCTGATCGGCACCTGGGTCGTGATGCGCGGCATGGCGTTCATGGGTGATGCGTTGGCGCACGGGGTGTTGCCGGGGATCGCGATCGCCTACATCGTCGGCGGCAACCTGTTGCTCGGTGGTGCGCTCAGCGCGGCGGTGATGATCGGTGGAGTCACCGTCGCCAGCGCCCGTACCCGTCTGGGCGACGACACCGCCATCGGTCTGCTGTTCGTCGGGATGCTCGCCGCCGGTGTGGCCATCATCTCGCGCGGTGGGGCCTACGCCGGTGACCTGACCACGATCCTGTTCGGCGAGCCGATCGGGGTCACGGCCGCCCATCTGCGCACGCTGCTGGTGGCGACCGTCGTCACCGTGGCGGTGACCGTGGCGCTGTACCGACCGTTCCTGGTGCTCTCGTTCAGCCGTGCGAAGGCGAAGACGCTCGGGCTGCAGCCCGGTCTGGCCCACCTGGCGATGCTGGCACTCATCGCGATGGTCGTGATCAGTTCGTTCCGGACGGTGGGGACGATGCTGGTGTTCGCCTTCATCGTCGCGCCACCCGCGACCGCCGCACTGGTGTCGCGCCGGGTGCCGGTGATGATGCTCGTGGCCATGGGGATCGGTGCGGTCTGCGTCGTCGCCGGACTGCTCCTGAGCTACCACCTCGGCACGGCCACGGCCGCGACGATCGCCGGCCTGACGGTGCTGGTGTTCTTCGTCGTGCTCGCCGTCCGGGAGGCGGTCGAGACGTTGCGCGGTTGGCGTGCCCGTCGCGGCGACGACGTCGACGGCACCGATGCGCCGTCGGGCCCCTCCGCCGCGGTCCCCGCCTGACCGTGCCCCGCCGACGAGTCCGGTGGGCGACCCGGTCGTGGTCCCGTGGTGGTCAGTTGCAGGTGGCGCAGGTGCCCACGAGCTCGAAGCGGTGGGAGTCCACGTCGAAGTCGGTCTGTCGGCGGGCCTCCTCGGCGGCCTCGGCCAGGGCTCGCTCGATCCGCGGCGGCAGCACGACGTCCTCGAGCCGGCCACACGACGAACACAGCAGATGGTGGTGGTGCTCGGAGAGTTCCTCGGTCAGCTCGTAGCGGGCGACGTCGTCGGTCGACGCCAGACGACGCACGGCGCCGCACTGCTCGAGGGTGGCGAGGTTGCGATAGAGCGAACTCTGCGACTGGCGCGCACCGATCTCCTGCAGTTCGGGGATCGTCACCGGCCGCCCCGCGTCGATCAGCAGCTGGACGAGCTGGCGACGCCCGCCGGTGTAGCGCTGGCGGGCGCGACGCAGTTGCTCGTCGACGATGGCGTGGACGTCGTTGTTCATGCCGCCAGCATAGAACACGTTCCGAGAATGGTGACGCTTCCTGCCCGGGCCAGCGGTTCGAGCGGCGCAACCCATCGACCGGCCGCACCGCCGCACCGCTGGATCGCGCCGTCCGCACCGCGGCCTCGCGCGACGGCTCAGGTTGGCCTAACCTTCACTGGTCCACGGTCGGGAGCTCCAACAAGATGTCCGGTCAGACGCCGAGCATCGTCGGGATCCCCGTGCCCGCCCGGCCCGGGGGTGTCCGTGGCGTCGACGCCAGCACAGGACGGGTGCCGGTCGGCTCGCCGTGGTCGCGGGACGGGGCGGCATGACGCCGCCGCTCGCCGACGCCCTGGCCGCCGTCACCGCGCTCAGCCCCTGGTTCGGCGCCGAGACGGCCCGCCACCGCAGGAGGCGGTGCGCCTCGACGCGCTGGCCACCGACGGGGCGCGTCTCGACACGCTCGTCGCGTCCCGGGCCCAGGGGCTGGCGACCGCCCATCGTGACGTGGCCGCGGGCCTGGTCCTCCACGACCTCGTGTGGCGGGTGACCGCGCCGCCGCTCGCGACGGCCGTGGTGTCGGGCATCGCCCCGCGCCTACGGGCCGAGGGCATCACGTTGGTCCACGACGCCTCCGGCGCGTGCACGGGGGTGCACCTGCACGGCCTCGACGCGGAGGTCGACGCCGACCTGGACCGCCTGCTCAGGCGCGTGCGTGACGACGTCGTCGGGACGATCGAGGGCCTGCTGCCCGCGTTCCGCTCGCGTGCGCGCCTGGGGATGCCGGCGCTGTGGGGCGAGGTGGCGGACACGTTCGCCGCGGCGCTGCAGTGGTTGGGGGACCTCGTGGGTGCGCCACGTGCCGCCCGCGACGCGGCGGACACCCTGCTCGACGGAACGCCGCCGCTGCGTGGCGGCACCAACTGGGTGCCGGTCACGGTCGCCGGCGCGAGCGCCACCCACCGGGTGCGCAACACCTGCTGCCGCGCCTACCGGCTCGAGCAGTACGACTACTGCGCCGGCTGCCCACTGCTCGACGCGGAGGACCGGCTCGCGCGCTTCCGCGCGATCACCGAGGCGTCGGCCGATGCGGCCGCTGGGGGGACGGCCGATGCGGCCGCTGGGGGGACGGCCGATGCGGCCGCTGGGGGGACGGCCGACGCGACGTCCTGCTAGGGGTCGGGCTGCGGGTGGTCGTGCGCGCTGGCTGCCACGTCCCTGCGCATCCCGGCGCGGGACGGGCAGTATCGAGGCAGTAGACTCCGCGGCCGACGCGTGTCGCAAACGTCGTGCCGCTCTCGCCGCCGCCGTCGGCCGCCCCCGTTCGTCCCTGGAGTACCTCGCCGTGCGCATCCGCTCGCTGTTGTCCGCCGCCGTGCTCACGGCCCTGCTCGCCGGGTGTGGTGCGGCCACGACCCCCGGCGCCGCAGCCACCGTGGACGGCGAGGTGATCCCGCGCGAGCAGCTCGAGGACGCCGTCCGCGAGCTGACGGGCGAGACCACCGGCATGGACGCGCAGCAGCGCAACCAGCTGGTCGGCGACCTCCAGCGCAACGTGCTGACCTTCCTGATCCAGGTGGAGGTCATCGAGAACTACACCGACGAGCTCGGGATCACGGTCGACGAGGCCGAGGTGCAGGCCCGCTACGAGCAGGACCTCGAGGCGTTCGGTGGCGAGGAGGGCCTCGCCGAGGTGCTCGCCTCCCAGCAGAGCGGCCTGACCGTCGAGCTCTACCGCGAGGCGTTGGTGCCGGCGACCGCCCGCCTCGACGTGCTGCGCGACCAGCTCGCCGAGGACGTCGACCTCGAGGAGGTCGAGGTCCGCGAGGTGCGTCACATCCTCGTGGAGACCGAGGACGAGGCGCAGGAGATCGTCGACGAGCTCGCGGGCGGCGGCGACTTCGCCGCGCTGGCCCAGGAGCGCTCGATCGATCCGGGCAGCGGTGCACAGGGCGGCGAGCTCGGACAGAACCCGCGTGGCGCCTTCGTGCCGGAGTTCGACGACGCGGTGTGGGAGGCCGAGATCGGCGAGGTCGTCGGCCCGGTCGAGTCCAGCTTCGGTTTCCACGTGCTCGAGGTGACCGGTGAGGACACCGTCGAGCAGGCGACTGGTGGTGGTGACCCGCTGCAGGCCGCCAACCTCGAGGTCGACCGGCGCCTGAGCGAGGCGTTCGCGGAGGCCGACGTCTCCGTCGGCACCGGTCTCGGGAGCTGGGACCCCGTGCAGCAGCGGGTGGTCGAGCCCGGTCGTGTCGGGCAGGGCGCGGAGCCGGCGCAGGGGCTGTTGCCCGACGAGCTGATCGAGGAGCCGACCGCCGACGCACCGGTCGAGGAATGAGCCGACGCGGAGTCCGGGTATGAGCCCGACCGCGGGCAGCGAACCGCCACGGGTCGTCCTCGTGGAGACCTCCGATGCGTTGCCGGGCCTGCTGCCGTTCCAGGCCTGGGACGCGCTGGCGAGCGCTCCGGTGGTCCACCTGCGCGACCCCGACGCCCACCCGAGTGCGCAGCACCTGTTCTTCGCGGGGCTGGACCTCGTCACGGTCGAACCGTCCCCGCTGGAACGGCGGGACCTCGACCTGGCACGCCCCGGCAGCCCGGAGGACCGCCGCCTCGCCAAGGCACTGCTCGCCCAGGCCGAGGCCGACGGCGTCGTGGTGTACCTCCTGGGTCCCGGTGACGAGGGTCTGGGCCCGACGCTGGGCGGTCAGGCGCAGCTGCTGGGTGCCGAGGTCGAGTTCGTCTTCCTGGCCCAGCAGCCGGCCGGGGCGGAGTTCACCCGCCTGGTCGACGTCCTGCGTCGCCTCCGTGACCCCGAGCACGGCTGCCCGTGGGATCTCGAGCAGGATCACCACACGCTCGGCCGCTATCTCGTCGAGGAGACCTACGAGCTGCTCGACGCGATCGAGCGCGGTGTCGACGTCGACATCGAGGAGGAGCTCGGCGACGTCCTGTTGCAGGTCGTCTTCCAGGCCCAGGTCGCCCGGGACCGTGGTGCGTTCGGCATCGACGACGTGACCCGCGGCATCGTGGACAAGCTCGTGCGTCGCCATCCCCACGTGTTCGCCGACGTCGAGGTGGACGGCGCCGAGGACGTGCAGCGCAACTGGGACCAGCTCAAGGCCGCGGAGAAGACCGATCGGACCGGCCCCTTCGACGGGGTGCCGCCGGCCCTGCCGGGGCTGCTGCTGCTCGAGACGCTGGAGCGCAAGGCCGCCAAGCGCGGGTTCGACTGGGGAGGTTCCCACGAGCCGGCCGACCGGGTCCGCGAGGAACTCGACGAACTGCTCGCCGCCGACGGTGAGCACCGCCTCGAGGAGTTCGGCGACCTGCTCGGCGCGGTCGTCGGGCTCGGACGGACGCTCGGCATCGACCCGGAGGAGGCGGCGCGGGCGGCCGGACGCAAGTTCCGCAGCCGTTTCGAGGCGATGCTCGCACTGGCGGCGAAGCGGGACCTGCCCGTCGACGACCTCAGCCGGGACACCTGGCTCGAGCTGTGGGACGAGGTCAAGGCGCCGGACTGACCGCGCCGCTCGGACGGCGCCCCGTCATCTCCTTGCGTCGCCGTCCGACCGCCCTACGCTGCCGGCACGCCCGGTGCGCGGCGACGCGCGACGGCGTCGAGCACTAGGCTGACCGCCCCCTGCATCGTCGAGGAACGCCATGTCCGCCGACCACACCACCGACGCCTCGGTGCCAGCGGAGCCGGCCAGTATCCGTCCGCCGGACCTGCCGCCCCGCGCCGTGCGTGGTGCCGACCGTGACGTGCTCGCCGGCTGGGACACCGACGTCGAGCTCGCCGCGCTCGCACGGGGCCGTGGCGATCGACGCCCCTTCCCGATCGACACCGTCGTGGTGCTCGGTGCGGGGGTGGCGGGCGCGACGGGAGGTGCCGCGCTGGGTGCTCGTCGCGGGCGGGGCGCGGTGCTCGGGTCGCTGGTCGCCGTCGTGAGTGCGGCGGTGGTGCGCCGGATCTGGCGGCTCGACGTCTGAGACCCGCACCGCTGCGCGCCGACGGCACCCGGACCGGTTCCCGTTCCCGCCCCCGCCAGTCGTTCGTGTCGACGTTGTTTCCCCCGCGCACGTCCGTGACGTACCGTCTGCCCGCATCCGAGGCCGTGCGGATCGGCGACCGTGCCCGACCTTCGAGGTAGAGAATCCATGGACCTGACCACCATCGACCTGGTCCGCGCCCGCGAGATCCTCGACAGCCGCGGCAACCCGACCGTCGAGGTCGAGGTCGGGCTCGTCGACGGCACGCTCGGTCGCGCCGCGGTGCCCTCCGGCGCCTCCACCGGCGAGGCCGAGGCCGTCGAGTTGCGTGACGGTGGTGAGCGCTACCTCGGCAAGGGGGTGCGCAAGGCCGTCGACAACGTCCACGAGACCATCGCCCCGGCGTTGCTCGGCCGCGAGGCGACCCGTCAGCGTGAGGTCGACGCGCTGCTGCTCGAGCTCGACGGCACCGACAACAAGGCCGAGCTCGGCGCCAACGCGATCCTGGGGGTGTCGCTGGCGACCGCGAAGGCTGCGGCCGCGGCGCTCGGCCTGCCGCTGTACGCCTACCTCGGGGGCCCCAACGCCCACGTGCTGCCCGTGCCGATGATGAACGTGCTCAACGGCGGCAGCCACGCGGAGTCCAACGTCGACTTCCAGGAGTTCATGATCGCGCCCATCGGCGCACCGAGCTTCTCCGAGGCGCTGCGCATCGGCACGCAGGTCTACCACCAGCTCAAGAAGGTCCTGCACGGCCGGGGGCTGTCCACCGGACTCGGCGACGAGGGCGGCTTCGCCCCCGACCTCGCGTCCAACTCGGCGGCGCTCGACCTGTTGATGGAGGCGATCGACGAGGCCGGCTTCACCGCCGGCACCGACGTCGCGCTGGCCATGGACCCGGCGACCTCGGAGCTGTTCCGCGACGGGAGCTACGCCCTCGAGGGCGAGGGACGCGTGCTGTCGTCGCAGGAGATGGTGGACCTGTGGGCCGACCTGGTCGGGCGCTATCCGATCGTGTCGATCGAGGACGGCCTCGACGAGGGGGACTGGGACGGTTGGAAGCTGCTGACCGCGCGGCTCGGGGACCAGGTCCAGCTCGTCGGTGACGACCTGCTCGTCACCAACCCCGCCTTCGTGCGGCGCGGCATCGACGAGCGCGCCGCCAACAGCGTGCTGGTGAAGGTCAACCAGATCGGTTCGCTGACGGAGACCTTCGACGCGGTCTCGCTGGCGCAGCGGGCCGGCTGGACCGCGATGATCAGCCACCGTTCGGGCGAGACCGAGGACGCGACCATCGCCGACATCGCGGTCGCCACCAACGCCGGACAGATCAAGACCGGTGCGCCGGCGCGCTCCGACCGGGTCGCCAAGTACAACCAGCTCCTGCGGATCGAGGAGGAGCTCGGCGACACCGCCCGCTACGCCGGTCGCGACGCCTTCCCCCGGTTCTCCGCATGAGTCGGGCCGCCGCGGATCCGACCCCGCGCCGGGCGCTGCGCTCGGCGCAGCGCCGCCGTCGGCGTGGAGGCTCCGGCCGCGGCCCCCTGCCGGTGCAGCGGGCGGCGCGACGCTTCGCCGCAGCCATCCAGGGCGCCGTGCGTGGCGACCGCCCGTTGGTGCTGTTGCTGCTCGGTGCGTTGGTGCTGTCGGTGCTGATGCTCTCCGGGCCGGCGCAGCGGTATCTCGACACGCGCGACCGGGTCGATGCACTGGCGGGCAAGGCCGTGGCGCTCGAGCAGGTCAACGCCGAGCTCGAGCAACGGCAACGCGATCTGCAGGACCCGGGCAACGTCGAGCTGCTGGCCCGCGAGCAACAGGGATTCATCCGGCCGGGCGAGGTGCCCTACACCCTGGTGCCCCCCGAGGTCGACCGTCCCCGCATCACCTCACCTCGCGAGGCGGCACCGGGACCGTCGCCGGCCTGGTACCGCCGGGCGTGGGACGCGCTGGGCGGGTGGATCGGGGCCAGCTGAGCGGCCGGCGACGCCATCGTCCTGCCGCCCGCACGGTGGGCGGGGACGATCGGATGGTGTCCGGGTCTTGCTCCCGAGCCGTCCGGTCCGTACGGTTTGCGGGTGCGGGACCCCAGCCGGTCCTGCCCGCGCGCACCCGGCCCGTTGCCCGGACCGGGTTCTTCCATCGCCAGCCGCCTGATGTGCGGCTACGACCGGGGCCCACGGCGCCTCGCGCGAGCGCCTCATCGCCCCACAGGAGTTGGTCCAACTGCAGGGTCAGATCGTCAAGGGCAAGGTCGTCCGGCTCGAGGAGTACGGCGCGTTCGTCGAAGTGTCCACCGAGGACGGCGGCGTCGTCACCGGGCTGGTCCACGTTTCCGAGGTCGACGCCGACTTCGTCGAGAACATCTACGCCTACCTCGCCGAAGGTGACGAGGTCGACGTCAAGGTGCTCGACGTCAAGGACGACGGCAAGGTCGACCTGTCCATCAAGCGGGCCGACCCGGAGTGGCAGGACGAGGAGTCCGTCAACCTGCGGTCGAAGCTCGACAAGGACTTCAACAAGCGTCTGCGGCGGTTCATGCACAAGTCGCAGATGATCCAGGGTGAGGCACGCCGGCAGCGTCGCGGACGCGTCGTCTCGTGACCTCCGCTGACGGGGCCGACGGCCCCGTCCCCGTCGCCGTCCGGCCGCCGGACGCGTCCGGTCCCCAGACCGACGCCGTCCGGCCGGATCCGGCGGCTTCCTACGCCCGGGCGCTGGCAGCTCCACCCGCCGATGCGCGCGGGCGCGCCGTCGTGTCGGCGCAGCTCGGCCGGCCCTCCCGGGGTGAACCGGCGGTGGTGCACACCTGTGTGTTCGGGTTGCCGACGGTGGTGCGGGTCGACCCGCGCCTCGACGACGGCACCCCGTTCCCGACCACCTTCTGGTTGACCTGCCCGGTGATGCGCTCCCGGGTGGGCCGCCTCGAGGCCGACCACGCGATGGTCGGCCTCAACGAACGGCTGGCGACCGACGAGTCGTTCGCGGCCGCCTACGCCGCGGCTTCCGAGCGCTACGTCGCGGCCCGGAACGAACTGGGGGACCCGCTGCCGGGGAACCCGTCGGCCGGCGGCATGCCCGGGCACATCAAGTGCCTGCACGTCCATGCCGGCCACACCCTGGCGACCGGGGACAACGTCGTCGGGCAGTGGACGCTCGAGCACAGCACGCCGGCGCCGTGCCGCGGTCCGTGTGTGACCACCGAGCAGGTCGAACACCAGCTCGACCGCGAACGGACCCGGGCCCGCGACCGGCACCGGCTCCAGGACCAGGACCAGGACCGCCCATGAGCACCCCCCGCGCCGCCGTCGACGTCGGGACCAACTCGGTCCGTCTGCTGGTGAGCGATGCGGACGGCCGCCGGCTGGCCCGCGAGCTGACGATCACTCGACTGGGGACCGGCGTGGACCGCACCGGGGTGCTCGACGACGACGCGCTGCACCGCACGTTGACGACCATCGCGGGCTACCGCGAGCAGTGGGTCGCGGCGGGCGTGACCGACCGGGTCCGGATCGCCGCGACCTCCGCCGTGCGCGACGCCGGCGACCGCGACCGGTTCTTCGACGGCGTGCGGGAGCTCACGGGCGTCGACGCCGAGGTGCTGACCGGTGAGCAGGAGGCGGCGCTGACCTACGCCGGCGTGCTCGGGGCCCTCGACGTTCCGACGCCGGCGGCGGTGGTCGACGTCGGTGGCGGGTCGACCGAACTGGTCGTCGGCGACGTCGCCGGGACGGTCGTCGGCAGCGTGTCGCTGCAGCTGGGCTGCGTCCGGTTGGCCGAGCACCATCTGGTGTCCGACCCGCCCACCCTCGTCGAGTGGCGGGCCGCGCGCGCAACGGTCGACGAACGGCTCGCGGAGGCCGACGCCGGCCTGTCCGTGCAGCACGCCGACCTGGGCGGGGCACGGACGCTGGTCGCCGTCGCCGGGACCGCCACCACGCTCGCCGCGCTGCACCTCGACCTGCCCGAGTACCTCGAGGAACGCATCCACGCCACCCGGATCCCGACGCCGGCGTTGCTCGAGCTCACCGACCGCCTGGCCCGGATGACCTCGGCGCAGCGTGCCGCGCTCGGCCCGGTGCAACCGGGACGCGAGGACGTCCTGCACGGCGGGGCGCTGGTGCTCTCGCGCGTCGCGCAGCGCTACGGGTTCGCCGACGTGGTCGTCAGCGAGGCCGACATCCTCGACGGCCTGGCCGCGTCGTTGGCCTGAACCGCCACGCGACGGAGTGCAGGGACGCTTCAGCGCACCACGGCCCCGAGCGACTCGGCCAGACGGATGGCACCACCGAGGTCGAGGACCGCGCCGGCGAGTTCCGCGTCCGCCAGGGCGACCCCGTCGAGGCGGGCGTCGGTGAGCTCCGCGTCGCGCAGGCGGGTGCCGTGCACGTTCGCGCCGGTCAGGTCCGCGCCGGTGAGGTCCGCTCCACGCAGGTCGGCGCCGCCGAGGTCGGCGTGGGCCAGCCGCAGGCCCGCCAGTCGCATCCGTCGCAGGTCGGTGCCCCGGAGGTTGACGTAGGTCCAGTCGCCACCGTCGATCTCGAACCCGAGCAGGGTCGTCGCCGTCAGTTCGCTGCCGGTCAGCTTGCAGCCGACGAACCGGGCCGTGGACAACCGGGCGCCCTCGAGACGGCAGTTGACGAACGCCGTGCCGTCGTGGACGGACGCGCTGAGGTCGACCCCGGCGAGGTCACAGGCGGTGAACACCGCGCCGCTGGTACGCACGCCCGACAGGTCGGCGTGGCGCAGTTCGCAGCGCTCGAACACCGCACCGGTGAAGTCGAGGTCGCGCAGGTCCTCCCCGCACCGGTCCTCGCCGACCAGGTGCAGCGGCTCGACGGCGGCCATGGGCGCTCCTGTTCGCGACGCGGTCTCCCGGACCCGGACACGGCTGCGGACCCTACGGGGCCGGTGCGACGGGGGCGGTGCCCCGGCCCCGTCGCACCGGGAGCGTCAGGCGGCCGCGACCGGCTGACCGAGGTCGGGGGTGAGCCGCCGACCGACGGCGTACGCACCGACGACCGCGAGCACGATCGCGACCACCGGCGGGATCAGGATCCCCTGACGGCTGGAGATCCAGGCGGCGAGCGTCGCCACGGCGTAGACCGCGACGTTCTCCCACCGCACGGCGGGGAAGCGGTAGGCCAGCGGCTCGGGCATCCCGCGGCGCCAGTTCGCGACGTGGTCACCGATGAGCACCCCACCGATGGCCGGGATCAGGATCCCGAGCCAGGACAGGTAACCGATCAGGTTGTCGTAGATCGGCAGGGCCAGCAGCGTGCCGATCACCACACCACCGATGACGAACGGCTTCTTGGTGTTGGCGTTGAACAACTCGGCCCCGGCGACGCCGAAGTTGTAGGCGGTGTTGTCGTTGGTGGTCCACAGGTTGGCGACCAGGAACACCAGACCCCAGCCGATCAGGTTGAGCGCGAACAGGACCTCGACGAAGTCGCCGATCCCGAACGCCAGCGCACCGATGCCGCCGAAGAAGATCATCAACAGTTCGCCGACGATGAACGCGATCGCGGCGGAGGAGAACCCCTGCGTCGGTGTGCGGGCGAAGCGGGTCCAGTTGGGTGCCTGGGTCCCGCCGGAGGCGAACGTGCCGACGATGGCCGTGACGGCCGCGGCCACGGTCAGCTCACCCGTGCCGGTCACCTCGCCCAGCCCGCCCAGGCCGCCGATCTCGGTCAGCGACCGCCACGTCACCCAGCCGGCGAGCACGAGCAGCAGCGGGACCGACACTGCCGAGAGCAGCTCCATGCCCCGGTAGCCGAAGTAGGCGGTCAGCCCCATCACGGCGCCGCCGCCGAGGATGAGGATCCACCGCCACAGCGGCCCGTCGAGGCCGGTGACCTGCTGCGTCAACAGCGCGAGGGTGGCGACGGTCACGCCGTACCAGCCGATCTGGGTGCCGCCGAGCAGTAGGGAGACCAGCTTGGCGCCCTTCTCGCCGAAGGCGTAGCGGGCCATCACCACCGTCGTCAGGCCCGAGCGTGCACCCACGGCACCCAGCGCCGAGACGTACACGCCGAGCACGATCGAACCGAGCAGCGCGATGGTGAGGAACTGCCCGAACGAGAACGCCGGCGCGATGCTCGCCCCGGCCAGCATCGTCGGGGTGAAGAAGGTGAACCCGAGCAGCACCACGCCCAGCGACAGCACCCCCTTGCGGGCGTGGGCGGGCACGATCTGCAGCGGGTAGTCCGGGTCGACGTCGCTGGGCTGCGACGCGCGGGTGCTGGCCAGGTCACTCATCACCGATGTCCTCGTTCCAGACCGCCGGGTGGGCGGCGATGAACTGTTGCAGCAGGTCGATGCAGCGCTGGTCGTCGAGCACGTGCACCTCGACGCCGTGGTCGGCGAGCCAGTCGTGGCCGCCGCTGAAGGTGCGGGTCTCACCGATCACGAGCCGGGAGATGCCGAACTGGCGCACGAGGCCCGAGCAGTACCAACACGGCGAGAGCGTCGTGACCATCGTGGTGCCGCGGTAGCTGCGCTGACGGCCGGCCCGGCGGAACGCGTCGGTCTCGCCGTGCACCGACGGGTCGTCGTCCTGCACCCGCCGGTTGTGGCCCCGCCCGAGGACCTGCCCGTCCGCACCGATCAACGCGGCACCGATGGGGATGCCACCCTCGTCGCGGCCGGTCCGCGCTTCCTCGACCGCCACGTCCAACCAGGACCGCAGCGTCGCCTCGTCGAGCAGGTCCACCATGCTCCCTGACGTCTCGGGTTTCGGCGCATCCTGTCACGGTCGACGCCGCGATGGGTGATGGGGCGGCGGGAGACTCGCAGGGCGGTGTTCCAGCGACGTGTCGGGCACGTCGCCGCGCGATGTCGTCCTCGCCTAGCGTCGGACGTCGGCGAGCGACGACGTGGGAGGTGTCGTGGACGAGCGGCTGGACCCGGCGGTGTTCTGGCCGCGACTGGGACGGGCACTCGCCGAGGTGCCCGAGGACGCCCGGACCCCGCCGCCGCAGGCGCGGGTCGGCGCGGTGCTGGTCCTGCTCGAGGACACCGCGGAGGGACCGCGGGTGGTGCTGACCCGCCGTCGTCGCGACCTTCGCTCGCATCCCGGTCAGGTCTCGTTCCCTGGTGGCCGGCTCGATCCGGGGGAGACCGTCGAGGAGGCGGCGCTGCGCGAGGCCCGGGAGGAGATCGGGCTGCGGACCTCCAGCGTCGAGGTGGTCGGGATCGGACCCAAGTTCTACATCCCCCCGTCACGGTTCTGGGTCGTGCCGGTGCTGGGCCGTTGGCGGCAGCCGCATCCGCTGACCGAGAACCCCTGGGAGGTCGACGAGGTCCTCGAGGTCCCGCTGACCCAGCTGCTCGACCGCACGCGGTGGCGGCACGCCCCGCTGAGCCTCGGCGGCTCGACGTGGGCCTGGCAGCTCGACGACGACGTGTTGTGGGGTGCGACCGCCGTGGTGATGGCGCTGCTGCTCGAGACGGCCGTCGACGACTGGTCCGGCGGGCTCGCCCCGGACGACCTCGGCGACGAGCGCGCCGTGCGACCCTGGGAGCAGGTCCCCTCGTGGGAGCGTCGCACGCGTCTGGCGGGAGACCTGCCGGCGGTGGCGCAGCAGGAACTCGCCCACGTCACCGCCGGACAGCTGCGGGCGGTGCGCGACTGGCTGGCCGGGCACGACGTCGGACCGCTGGCGCGCGCCGAGCAGGCCGGTCGCGCCGCGGCCCACGCGATCCGGCGCATGCGCCGGGGCGACGTCGCGGAGCTGAGCGTGACCGTGCTGGCCGGGCCCAGCGACAACGGTGCCGCCGGGCTGGCCGCGGCGCGTCTGCTGGTCGCCGGCGGCGCCCGCGTCGACGTCCGCACCGTCGGGGCGGCGAGGTATCCCGGGCAGGTGGCGTTGCTCGCGGCGGCCGGGGTGCGGGTCGAGGCGGTCGGTCCCGGTCTCGACGACGCGGCGCCGCCCGGTGAGGTGGTGCTCGACGCGATGCTGGGGGTCGGCACCGTGCCGCCGCTGCGGGACCTGCCCGAGGCGGCGGCCAGGTGGTTGCGCCGACACGACGTCCCGGTCGTGGCGCTGGAGCTGCCCTCGGGGCTGTCGGCCGACGTCGGGCTGCGGGGCTCGTGCGTCACCGCCGACGTGACCGTCGCGCTCGGGGCCCCGACGCTCGGGCTGCGGCCGAGGATCTCGCACGCCTACGTCGGTGACCTCTATCTCGCCGACCTCGGGATCCCGCCGGCGGCGTGGCACGCCGCCGGCGTCGACGACCCGCCGACGTTCCCGAACGGGCCGCTGGTCCGGCTCACCGCCGACGACGCGGCGACCGACGCCGGCACGCCGGACCAGGGCGAGCGCTGACGTCGACGCCGGGCCGCCATCCGACCGGGCCGCCGTCGTGTGGCACTCAGACGCACCGTCCGTCGCTGACGCCTCGGCGGCAGTGGAAGCGCTCCTCGGCGCCGCCGGGCACCCAGCCGTCGTGCTCGAGCGTGATCGTGACCCGCAGGTCCCGGCCAGCGACCGCGTCGTCGAGGAAGCCCCACGAGAGCACGGCGACGTAGCCGAGCCCGTCGTCGTCCTCGTCGAGGTGCACGCGGGTGGTCGTCTCCCAGGTGTCCTCGCCGAGCGCCTCGGCGTCGAGCGCCCGGGCCAGGTCGAAGGCCAGGTCACCGGGCGAGTCGTAGAAGTTCTCGAGGTCGGCGGGCAGCTCGGCGGCCTCCCACGGCGTCGCGCCGGACTCCCACTCCTCGGGCTGGTCCGGCTGGTCGACGTAGGTACGCAGCTGGTCGGTCAGCCCCTCGGCGCTGTGCTGGGGCAGCGGGCTCCCGTCCACCGAGCCGGCGTCGGGGCCGTCGCCGTCGGTGCCGTCGGTGCCGTCGTCCTCGGTGTCACCCGCGTCGTCCGCGTCGTCCGCGTCGTCCGCGTCGTCCGCGTCGTCCGCGGCGTCGTCGCCGCCATCGCCCGGGTCGGCGTCCGGCTGCTCACGGATCTCGTCGCGCAGCTGCTGGTTCTCCTCGAGCAGCGCGTCGGCGTCCTGGCGGGTCTCCTCGAGTTCGGCCTCGAGCTCGGCCACGCGTGCCTGCGTGCTGCCGTCGTCGTCACCGTTCGTCCCGCACGCGGTGGCCATCAGCGCCACGGCCGCGAACGTCGCCATCGAGCGTCGCATGGATCGTCCTCCCGTCGACGACCGACCCTACCGACGTGGCCGGACACCGTGCGGGCGGTGGGATTCGAACCCACATGGGCCTCGCGGCCCCAAGGGGTTTAAGCCCTTTGCGTCTCACCGGTTTCGCCACGCCCGCGCAGGCGGGAAGCCTAGAGCAGGCTGCGCTGTCGCTCACGACGGCGCGTCCTTGCGCGCCTCCACGAGGTCCGACGATGTCCGGGCCGTCTCTGCGTCGGGGGAGCCCCGTCCGCGGTGGACCAGCAGGGCCAGGACCTCGGCCAGGTGCAGGGACCGCGGGACCTCGCCGCCGGCGAGGTGGGCGATCTGGGTGCGGCAGGAGAACCCGTCGGCCAGCACGATCGTGCGCGGCGCCGCGTCGCGCAGGGCGGGCAACAGCTGGCGTTCCGCGGCGGCGACCGACACCTCGAAGGGCTCGCCGTCGCGGTAGCCGAACGAGCCGGCCAGGCCGCAGCAGCCGGCGTCGAGGTCGCGCCACGACGCCCCGAGCCGGTCGAGCAGCCGCGCGTCGGCGTCCGTGCCCATCACCGCCCGCCCCTGGCAGTGCGGGTGCAGCAGCACCTCGACGTCCTCGAGCGGGACGGGTGGCGCCCAGCCGATCCCGTCGAGGAACTCCGCCAACGTGCGCGTCGCCCCGGCGATCGCGGCGGCGGCCGGGTCGTCGGCGAGCAGGCTGGGCAGCTCGTCGCGCAGGGCCGCCACGCACGACGGCTCGAGTCCGACCACCGGGACGCCACCGACCGCGGCCGGGCCGAGCACGGCCACCAGGCGACGTAGGGTCGCGACCGCCTCGTCGAGCATCCCGTGGTCGTACAACGGTCTTCCGCAGCACACCGGACGGGGCGCCACCACGACGCGGCGACCGGCCGCCTCGAGCACCTCGACGGCGGCGCGGCCGACCTCGGGGGTGAGCGTCTCGGTGAAGGTGTCGACGAACAGCAGCACCGGCTCGCCGGACACCTCGGAGCCGCCCCGCCGGCGCCACCAGGTCGAGAACGGCTCGTCGGCGAGCGTCGGCACCGGCCGCCGGGCGCTCACCCCGACCCGCGGTCGCAGCCAGCGCGACGGCGCGGAGCCGGCCAGGGCGTTGGCCAGCCGCGGCGTGTGCGACCCGGCGCGCAGCCACCACCGCACGCGTCCCAGCGCCAGGTGTTCGGCCGGCCGGCGCCTCTCGGCGTAGGTGCGCGCGAGCACCTCGGCCTTCAACGTGGCGACGTCGACGCCGGTGGGACACTCGGCCTTGCACGCCTTGCACGACAGGCACAGGTCGAGCGCCTCGTGCAGGCGCGCGTCGCCCAGGCCGTCGAGGTCGGTGTCGGGCCGCAGCACCTCGAACAGCAGGTGGGCGCGCCCACGGGTCGCGTGCGCCTCCTCGTGGGTCACCATCCACGACGGGCACATCGTGCCGGTGCCCTGGTCGCGGACGCACACACCCATGCCGACGCAGCGGGCGGCGGCGCCGGCGAGGTCACCGTCGTCCTCGGCGAGGGCGAACCAGCCGGCCGGGGTGGTCATCGCCGCGCGTGGCCGCAACCGCAGGTCGGCGTCGAGCGGAAGCGGATCCACCAGCCGGCCGGGGTTGAGCAGTCCCTGCGGGTCCCACAGCGCCTTGAACCGTCGGAAGGCGTCGACGAGCTCGCGGCCGAACACGCGGCCGTACAGCTCGGCGCGGGCCTGGCCGTCGCCGTGTTCGCCCGACGGCGACCCACCGTGGGCGACGACCAGGTCGGCGGCCTGCTCGACGAACCGGCGGAAGGTCGCCACCCCGGCGTCGGTGGCGTGGTCGAAGTCGATCTTGGTGTGCACGCAGCCGTCGCCGAAGTGGCCGTAGACGCCAGCGGTCAGGCCGTGGTCGGCCAGCAGGTCGGCGAGGTCGGCGAGGTAGGCGGACAGCCGGGCCGGAGCGATCCCGGCGTCCTCCCAACCGGAGAGCTTCATCGCCTCTCCGGGCGCGACCGAGATGGCGCCGAGCCCCTCGGCCCGTACCCGCCACACCGCGCGCTGGTCGGCCGGGTCGACGACCAGGCGGTGGGTGGGCGCGCCCACCTCACCGCGCGCCCGGACCAGCCGCTCGGCGGCGGCGGTGGCCTCGGCGACGGTGTCGCCGGCGAACTCGGCCACCAGCCAGCCGTCGCCGTCGGGCAGCAGGTCCAGCCCGCGTGGGCGCGGCCGGCCGGGACGGGCGGAGCCGGCCACCAGCATCGCGTCGATCCCCTCGAGCGCGGCGGGACGGTGGGGCAGCAGCGCCGGGACGTGCCGGGCCGCCTCGACCAGGTCGCGGTAGCCGAGCAGGACCTGCACGGTGGCCCCCGGACGCGGGACCAGCCGCACGCTGGCGCCGAGCACGACCGCGCAGGTCCCCTCGGTGCCCACCAGTGCCTTGGCGAGGTCGAGGTGGTCCTCGTGCAGCAGCTGGTCGAGGCCGTAGCCCGACACCCGCCGGGGGACGGCCGGGAACCGTTCGCGGACCAGGGCGCCGACCTCGCCGCGCAGGTCGAGCAGCCCGGCGAGACGGCCCGCCATCGGTCCGTCCCCGGCGGCGAGCGCCCTCGCGGCGTCGAGCGGGACCCGGCCGAGCTCGACGCGCGTGCCGTCGGCGAGCAGGACGTCGAGCGACTCGACCTGGTGGACGGTGCGTCCGGCCGTCAGCGAGTGCGGCCCGCAGGCGTCGTTGCCGAGCATGCCGCCCAGCGTGCAGCGGTCGGCGGTGGAGGGGTCGGGACCGAAGCGCAGGCCGTACGGCGCGGCCGCCCGCTGCAGCGACGCGAGCACGACGCCGGTCTGGACGCGTGCCGTCGCGGTGTCGGGGTCGACGTCCTCGATCGTGTCGAGGTGGCGCGCGAGGTCGAGCAGCACGCCCGTGTTGGTCGCCTGGCCGGCCAGCGAGGTCCCCGCCCCGCGGGGGGTCACCGGTACCCCCGCCGCCCGGCACACCGCCAGCACGGCCGCGACCTCGTCGGCGTCCCTGGGCGACACCACCCCGAGCGGTACGTGGCGGTAGTTGGACGCGTCGGTGGCGAACAGTGCCCGCGTGCCGGGGTCGAAACGGACCTCGCCGGTCACGGTGCGGCGAAGTTCGAACGCGAGTTGCCGACGGGTCGCCTCGTCGGGCAGCTCGACGGGCCGCGTCGCTCTCCTGCGCGCCACCGCCACGGCTGGTCCTCCCGCCTCGTCGTGGGCAGCCTAGGGTGGCCACGCGTGACCGGCCCGACGGCCCGACGACGAGGTGGCGACGTGAGCGCACGCTGGTTCCCGAACGGTGTGGTGGCGAGCCCGCACCACCTCGCCTCGGGCGCCGGCGCGCGGGTGCTGGCCGACGGCGGCAACGCGGTCGACGCGGCCGTTGCCGCCAACCTGGTGCTCGCGGTGGTCACGCCCTACCTGTGCGGAACCGGCGGGGACCTGCTCGCGATCGTGTGGGACGGCCAGGCCCACGGCGTCACGAGCGTCGGCAGCGCCCCGCGCGGTGCCGACGTCGCCACCGTCCGGGCCGCCATCGACGCGGGGCACGGCGACCCGACGGTGTCGATGCCCGGCACCGCCGGCATGCCGACCTTCGGCGCGCTGGCGGTCACGGTCCCCGGCGCCGTCGCCGGCTGGTTCGACCTGCTCGAACGGTTCGGCAGCCGCTCGTTCGGCACCGTCGCCCGGACGGCGGTCGAGCTCGCCGAGGACGGGTTCGTGGTCAGCGCCCACGGCGGCGGGGCGCCCGAGCGGGCGCGTCAGCGCCTGGCGGACCAGCCGCACTGGGCCGAGCACTACGGTCGCATGCGGGCCCGCGAACGCTTCGTGCAGCCGGATCTCGCGGCGACCCTGCACCGGCTGGCCGACGACGGCCCGGACGCGCTCTACCGCGGCCCCCTCGGCGAGCGCATCGTCGAGGTGCTCCAGCAGCACGGCTCGACGATGACCCACGACGACCTGGCCGGGCACCGGGTGCAGCGGGGCACGCCGATCCGCGGCGGCTACCGCGACCTCGAGGTGCTCGAACTGCCGCCACCGACGCAGGGGGTCACGGCCCTGACGGCGCTGGGCGTGCTCGACCGGCTGGGGGAGCGCCTGCCCGACGACCCGGCCCTGGCGACCCACCTGCAGGTCGAGGCGGTGCGCGCCGCG
Source organism: Egicoccus halophilus (assembly GCF_004300825.1). Lineage (NCBI taxonomy): Bacteria > Bacillati > Actinomycetota > Nitriliruptoria > Egicoccales > Egicoccaceae > Egicoccus > Egicoccus halophilus. Next base: position 3,675,118 of record NZ_CP036250.1, on the reverse strand, counting down.
CTGGGCGACCGCGAGCAGTACGTCGCCGACCCGCGTCACATGCGGGTGTCCGTCGACGACCTGCTGGCGCCGGCACGACTGGACGCGATCGCCGCGGCCGTCGACCCCGACCGTGCCGGCGGGTGGCCGCCCGCCCGGCCCTCGGCGGGCGGCACCGCCTACCTGTGTGCCGCCGACCGCGACGGGCTGCTGGTCAGCCTCATCCAGTCCAACTTCGTCGGGTTCGGCTCCGGCGTGGTCGTGCCGGGGACCGGCATCGGCCTGCACAACCGTGGCGCGCACTTCTCCCTCGACGGGGACGACCCGAACGCCATCGGCGGCGGCAAGCAACCCATGCACACGTTGATCCCGGCACTGGCGCTGCGCGGCGGGACGCCGGCGTACGTGTTCGGGACCATGGGGGGTGACGGGCAGGCACAGATCCACGCCCAGGTGCTGGGCAACCTGGTCGACCGTGGCGACGACCCGCAGACCGCCGTCGCCAGGCCCCGCTTCGTCGTCAGCGTCGCGGATGGCTCGGTGGGGCTCGAGGCCGACGCCGACCCGGCCGTCGCCGACGGTCTGCGGGCGCGCGGTCACACCGTCACCGACATGCCGGCGAACGCCCACGGCGCCGGCCATGCCCACGCCATCCAGCCCGTCCCGGCCGGCGGCTACGCGGCCGGCAGCGACCCCCGCACCGAAGGTGGCGCCATCGGCTGGTGACCGGCCCCGCCAGCTGACGACAGGAGCACGAATGCAGGTCCAGGAGTACCGCGTCCTCCACGAGGGTCGCGAGGTGGTGGTCGAACTCGACCAGGCCTTGTTCGTCGCCTATCGCGCGCGACTGCTGATCGACGGGGTCCCCCGCGACGAGCGCAACGTCGTCGGCGGGTCGTTCCGCCTGCACAGCGGCGACGAGGCGCAGGTGGTGGTCGAGGTCGAGCTGTCGTGGTGGGGAAAGGTGCGTCGGGCCGCCGTGCGCACGCCCGCGGGAGGGGTGCCGCTCGAACCGGTGCGTGACTGACCGGCGACCAGCCTGGGGCCGGCGACCTCAGCCGGTGGCGTCCACCGCGGGGACGCGAGCCGGGCCGGTCGTCGCCCGCACCACGAGCTCGGGACGGAACCGCAGGTGCGGGACGTCGCGGTCGCCCAGTGGCTGTTCGCCGAGCAGCTGCACGACCGCCTGTGCCATCGCCTCGAACGGCTGCTGAACGGACGTCAGCGGCGGATGGACATAGGGGTTCGGGCCGGCGTCGTCGAACCCGATGACCGACACGTCCCCGGGCACCGACAGGCCCTGCTCGCGGATGGCGCGGATGGCCCCCATCGCCATCAGGTCCGATCCGCAGACGATGCCGGTCGCGCCGCGCGCCAGCAGCTGGACGGCCGCCGCGTGTCCGCCCTCGATGCCGTAGAGCGTCTCACTGACCAGCTCGTCGTCGTGTCGCGCCTCGGCGAGCCCCTGCCGGTAGCCCTCGGTGAGCTCGATGCTCGGCAGGTAGCGGCGCGGTCCGATCGCGAGCCCGATGCGGCGGTGACCGAGCGCGGCGAGGTGCCCGACGGCCTGCCGGGCCGCGGTCGCGTGGTCGACGGTGACGCTCGGGACCGGGAGACCGGTCGGCGCACCGTTGACCAGCACGGCCGCGACCCCGCGGGCGAGCAGGTCGAGGTAGCGGGCGTGGTCGTCGACCGCCGTGGTGTCCGCGCCGAGCCCGGACACGAGGATGACGCCGGTCACGGCGTGGTCGAGCAGGACCTCGAGGTAGTCGGACTCGACCATGCCGGCCGGCGTCGAGGTGCACAGCACCGTGGTCAGGCCCTCGTTGGCGAGCCGGGACTCGATCGCCTGCGCGAAACGCGGGAAGACCGGGTTGTCGAGTTCGGGCACGATCAACCCGACCAGGCCGCGGCGGCGGGCGCGGGCCACCCCGACGGGCTCGTAGCCGAGCTGGTTGAGTGCGCGCAGCACTTCCCGCCGGGTCGTCTCGGAGACGCCGGCCTTGCCGTTGAGCACGCGGCTGACGGTCGCCTGGCTGACACCGGCGAGTTCGGCGACGTGACGGAGTCGTGGTTTCACGCCACGGACCCTAGTCGCTACCTCCAAGCTCTGAAAGGTTTTGCGGAAATCTTGGCAGCACCGTGCAACATCTTGCTAGAGTCGGCCTCGCCGGAGGAGAGGACGGGCGCGCGGTTCGTCCCCCTGGCCACGAGGGAGAAACGTGCGATGACCAGCTGGAGGAAGTGGGCGGTCGTGCCGGCCGCCGCGCTCGTGCTGACCGCCTGTGGGAACGGGACGGAAGAGCCGACGACCACCGAGGACCCCGCGGAGGACACCGCGGAACCCACGACCGAGGACACCGAGGAGCCCACCGACGAGGAACCGGCCGAGCCGGAGCCCGACGAGGGCGCCGAGGAGGAGGGCGAGGAGATCGCCCGTGCCGACGCGGACCTCGTGATCTGGGCCGACGACACCCGTGCGCCGATCCTCGAGCCGCTGGCCGAGGAGTTCGGTGAGGCGGAGGGCATCAGCGTCGCCGTGCAGGAAGTGCCGTTCGACCAGATCCGCGACCTCGTCTCGGTCCAGGGTCCCGCGGGCCAGGGCCCCGACGTCTTCATCGGCGCCCACGACTGGCTCGGGGAACTGGCCGAGAACGGCGTGGTGGAGCCGCTCGACCTCGGTGGCGCCGAGGGCGACTACCTCGAGGTCGCCACGCAGGCGTTCAGCTACGACGGCACCAACTACGGGCTGCCGTACTCGATCGAGAACATCGCGCTCGTCCGCAACACCGAGCTCGCTCCCGAGGCCGCCGAGACCCTCGAGGACATGGTCGAGGTCGGTACCAGCGCGGTCGACGCCGGTGACGCCGACCTGCCCGTGGCCTGGCAGCAGGACCCGGGCGACCCGTTCCACAACTACTGGGTCGTGACCGGCGCCGGCGGCTACGTGTTCGGGCAGCAGGACGACGGGTCCTACGACGCCGAGGACGTCGGCATCGACTCCGAGGGTGGCCTGCGTGCCGCCGAGATCTTCGGCGAGCTCGCCGAGCAGGGCGTGGTCAACTCCGACGTCACCTACGACGTCATGATCGACACCTTCGCCTCCGGTCGTGCGCCGTTCGCAGTGACCGGTCCGTGGGCGCTGCCGGACTTCGGTGACGTCGACTACGTCGTCGAGCCGCTGCCCAGCGTCGACGGCAACCCCGCCGGCCCGTTCGTCGGGGTGCAGGGCGTGATGGTGTCCGCGTTCGCGGAGAACTCGCTCGCCGCCACCACCTTCGTGCTCGACTACCTCGGCCAGGAGGAGGTCCAGCTCGAGCTGTACGAGGCCGGGGGCCGACCCCCGGCGCTGCAGAGCGCGTTCGACGCCGTGTCCGACGACCCGGACGTCGCCGGCTTCGGCGCTGCCGGTGAGACCGGCCGGCCCATGCCCGCCATCCCGGAGATGGGTGCGGTCTGGACCGCCTGGACCGACGCCTACCAGAACATCTTCGCGGGCAACGACCCCGAGGCGGCGTTCGAAGAGGCAGCCGAGCAGATCCGCAACACCATCGACGCCGGCTGATCCGCGGCCACGCGACGATGAGTCAGCAGCAGACCGCCGGCCGGGGGGCGTCCGACGCCTCCCGGCCCGCCGGCGGGCCGAACGGTCGACGGCCCTCCCGCGAGCCCTTCGCCGACCGTCTCGCCGCCCGGCTCGGCTCCAACAGCCTGACGGGCCTGTTCTTCAAGCTCGTCTTCCTCGGCGTGGTCAACGGCCTCGCCCTGTACGCGGTCTCGACCCTGCTGCCACTGCGGGCCTGGACCCCGCTGCTCGTCGTGGTCGTCGCGACGCTCGCGCTCGACGCGGTCTACCTCTCCCGGCGCACCCTGCCGCTGAAGTTCCTGATCCCCGGCACGATCGCGCTGCTGGTGTTCCAGGTCTATCCGGTCCTGTACACCGCCTACATCGGCTTCACCAACTACGGCACGGGCAACGTGCTGACCCAGGACCAGGCGGTCGACCGCATCCTGGCCGGCGCGACCCGGGTGCCCGAGGGCGCCACCCGCTTCCGGTCCACGCCGCTGGTCGACGACGCCGACGGCACGCTCGCCCTGCTGCTCACCGATCCCGACGGGGACGTGTTCCTGGGCACCGCCGACGGCCTCGAGTCGATCGACGAGGGGGACGTCGCCGGCGAGGGCCGCGACATCGTCGTGGCCGACCGCTTCCGGCCACTGACGCTCGGGGAGGCCCAGCAGCGCGAGGACGAGGTGCTCGACTTCGCCGTGCCGATCTCCGACGAACGCGCCGCCGAGTTCGACGAGGGGGTGAACGCCGAGGCGATCAGCGTGCAGACCTTCACCACCGCGGCGGTCGCCGTGACCGCGCTCGAGCTCGACGAGGACACCGGCAACATCGTCGACACCGTCGAGGGCGTGGTCTACGAGCCGGTCGACGGGGTCTACACCGCCGAGGACGGTGCCACGCTGCGACCGGGCTTCCGCACCGTGGTCGGGTTCGACAACTACGAGCAGGTGCTGACCTCACCCGCCATCCGTGGACCGTTCTTCCGCGTGTTCGTGTGGACGTTCGCGTTCGCGATGCTGTCGATGCTCACGACGTTCGTGATGGGGCTCGCGCTCGCGATGGCCCTCAACGACCCGCGCATCAAGGGGCGCAGGCTGACCCGCTCGCTGTTGATCATCCCCTACGCGCTGCCGTCGTTCATGACGGCGCTGATCTGGCGCGGTCTGCTCAACCAGTCGTTCGGTCCGGTCAACCGCATGTTCGGACTCGACGTGCCGTGGCTGTCGAGCCAGGCCTACGCCGGCGCGTTGCCGAAGTTCTCGATCCTGCTGGTCAACCTGTGGTTGGGCTTCGGGTACATGTTCCTGATCAACACCGGTGCGCTCCAGGCGATCCCGTCGGACCTGACCGAGGCGGCCAAGGTCGACGGCGCGTCGGGCTGGCAGGCGTTCCGCAACGTGACCCTGCCACTGCTGCTGGTCGCCGTCGGACCGCTGCTGATCGCCTCGTTCGCGTTCAACTTCAACAACTTCAACGTCGTGTTCCTGCTGACCGGTGGCGGGCCGCCGATCGGTGGGACCCCGACTCCGGCCGGCCACACCGACATCCTGATCAGCTACAGCTATCGATTGGCGTTCCAGGGCGGTCGTGGTCAGGACTTCGGGCTCGCTGCGGCGGTGTCGTCGATCATCTTCCTGCTCGTGGCGGTCTTCAGCTACATCGGCTTCAAACGCACCGCGGTGCTCGAGGAGATCAACTGATGGCCGCCGACCCGGTCCCGATGCCGGTCCCGACGACCGAGCACGCCGCTGTCCGTGACCCGGCCATCCGCGCCACGCGCACCCCGTCGCCCAAGGGGGTGCGCTGGTTCAAGGAACTCGGCTGGCGCTACCTCGTCGCCCTGTTGGCGGTCGCGTTCGCGCTGATGCCGGCCTACTTCGTGGTGCTCGCGTCAGTGTCGCCGACCGCGACGCTGCAGGGCAGCCAACTGCTGCCACGCGAGGTCACCACCGCCAACTACACCCGGCTGTTCGAGGTCACGCCGTTCTGGACCTGGCTGGGCAACTCGCTCAAGATCGCCGGCGGCGCGGCGATCGCCAACATGATGCTCTCGGCGATGGCCGCCTACGCGTTCTCGCGGCTGCGCTTCGTCGGCCGGCGGGTGGGCCTGCTCACCATCCTGCTGGTGCAGATGTTCCCCCAGTTGCTCGCCAACGTGGCGATCTTCCTGTTCCTGGTCAACGTCCGCGGCTACTTCCCGGCCATCGGGTTCGGGACCCAGCTCGGGCTGTTCCTGGTCTATCTCGGCGGGGCGCTCGGCACGAACACCTGGTTGATGAAGGGCTTCTTCGACACCGTGCCGACCGATCTCGACGAGTCGGCCCGCGTGGACGGCGCCACCCACGGCCAGATCTTCGTGCGGATCATCCTCCCGCTCTCCGCGCCGATCCTGGTGGTCGCCGGGCTGCTGTCGTTCATCTTCCTGTTCAACGAGTTCATCCTCGCCAGCATCCTGCTCGGCCAGGAGGACGCCAACCAGACCCTGGCGACCGGGCTGTACCGCTTCATCGACCAGAACTACGGTCAGCAGTGGGGGCCGTTCGCCGCCGGCGCCCTGATCGGGTCGCTGCCGACGCTGCTGTTGTTCCTGTTCGGCCAGCGCTGGATCGTCTCCGGGCTGACGTCGGGCTCGGTCAAGGGCTGATGGAGCGGCCACGCACGTGACCGACCTCCTCCACCAGGCCCACACGGACGGCTCGCCGGTGTACGTCGCCACGCCGGCGGGTCGTGCCGTGGCCGCGCCCGCCCTCGGCGACCGGGTGGTCGTCCGGGTCGAGGTGCCCCACGCCGCCGAGGTCGACGCCGTCCACGTGCGCACGACCCCCGACACCGAACCGGCCTGGGCCCCGGCGCGGCGGGTGGCGCGCGGCCCGGCGGTCGACCTCTTCGAAGCCGAGGTCGAGGTCGTCAACCCGATCTCCCGCTACCGCTTCCTGCTCGACGGGCCGGGAGGACAGCGCTGGCTCACCCAGCTCGGCGTGGTCGACCACGACGTCGCCGACACCTGGGACCTCGGCCTGGTGGCGACCCCACCGCCGCCGGCCTGGGTGGCCGACGCGGTCCTCTACCAGGTCTTCCCCGACCGTTTCGCCCGTGGTGACGGCAGTACCGACGCACCGGAGGCCTCACGGTTGCCCGCGGACGCGCTGCCGGCGGCCTGGGACGACCCGGTCGCCACCGTCCACCCCGCCTCGATGCGCCAGTTCTACGCCGGCGACCTGCCCGGGATCGTGCGCCACCTCGACCACCTCGTCGACCTCGGTGTCACCGGCGTCTACCTCAACCCGGTGTTCCCGGCGCCCGAGAACCACCGCTACTGCGCCGCCGACTTCGACCGCGTCGACCCGCTGCTCGGTGGCGACGCGGCCCTGGTCGAGCTCGCCGCCGCCCTGCACGCGCGTGGCATGCACCTGATCGGCGACCTCACCCTCAACCACTCCGGCGACCGCCATCCGTGGTTCACCACCGCAACGGCCGACCCGAGCTCCACCGAGGCCGGGTTCTACCTGTGGCACGACCACCCCGGCGGACGGGCGTTGGGTTGGGCCGGCGTCCCGACCCTGCCGAAGTTCGACCACCGCAGTCAGGCGCTGCGCGCGCAGCTCTACGACGGGCCCGGTTCGGTGGCCGCCCGCTGGCTCGCGCCGCCGTTCTCGCTCGACGGCTGGCGGGTCGATGCCGCCAACGTCGCCGGACGCTCCGGTGCGATCGACCTCACCGCCGAGGTGCAGGCCACGCTGCTGCGCACCATGCGCGAGGTGCGGGGCGAGGACGCCTACCTGCTCGCCGAGCACTGCCACGACGCCACCGCGGACCTCCAGGGCGCCGGCTGGCACGGCACGATGGACTACCTCGGATTCACCCGTGCCGCCTGGAGCTGGCTGCGCGACCCCGACCGGCTCGACGACGCGATGGGGCAGCCGGTCGCACTGCCGCGTCGTGGCGGTGCCGCGGTCGTCCGCGGCCTCGACCTCGTTCGCGGCCAGGTGCCCTGGCGCAGCGTGGTGCACTCGCTGTCGCTGCTCGGCTCCCACGACCGGGCCCGGTGGGCCACCGTCGCCGGCGACGTCGACCGCCGCGACGTCGGCCTGGCCTGGCTGCTGACCTTCCCCGGGGTCCCCTCGCTCTACTACGGCGACGAGATCGGGTCGACCGGCCACGACGACCTGCAGGCCCGCGCGCCCATGCCGTGGCACCGACCCGAACGTTGGGACCACGACGCGCTGGCCTGGGTGAGACGACTGGTGGCGCTGCGGCGGTCGTCGGTGGCGTTGCGTCGCGGCGGGCTGCGCTGGATCCTCACCGCCGACGACCAGCTCGCCTACCTGCGCCAACATCCCGATGAGCGGGTCCTCGTGCAGCTCACCCGCTCCGGCACCGACCCGGTCGAGCTCGACGCACGGCTGCTCCACCTCGCCGAGGACGCCACCGTCGAGGCCCTGCTCGACCATCCGCCGCTGCGCGTGTGCTCCGGTCGCCTGCGCCTGCCCGCCACCGACCGGCCCATCGCCCGGGCCTGGCGGCTGCCACCCCTGCCCGTTCCGTACGCCACCGAGGCCCGCCCGTGACCGTCCCCGCCGACCCACGCCGCTCGCTGTTCCCCAACGCCGTCCTCGGGGACGGCTCGCTGCTGGTGACCCTTTCCGCCAGGGGAGAGGTCGAGCAGCTGTGGTGGCCGCACGTCGACCACGACCCCCACCTCGGCCTCCTGCGCCTGGCCACCGTCGCCGACGGCACGCTGCGCTTCCTCGACGAGGCCGGTGACGTCCCGCCGGGCGGTGCCGGGCCGGTCCGCCACACCCAGACCTACGAGGACGCGGCCAGCATCCTGCGCACCACCGTGGCCAGCGGCGAGGCGGCGGTGACCGTCACCGACGTGGTGACCGTCGACGCCCCGGTGCTGGTGCGCCACGTGACGGGTCTGTCCACACCACTGGCCGTGGTGGTGCGGCCCGAGCTGGCCGGACAGGTGCAGGGCGGCGGTGGCTTCCTCGACCCGACCACCGGCGCGCTGGTGTTCCACCGTCGCGACCGGGTGCTGGCGCTCGCCCTCGACGTCCCGGCCACCGGCACGCTGGGGGAGCGGCACAACGGCGATGACCTGCTGCGCGATCTCGCCGAGGGGCGGTTGCGCGGCAGCGGCGTCGTCCACGGCGAGGTCGACGGGGCGCTGGTCGCCGACGCCGCCTGGCCACAGGTGACGGTGGCCGTCGCGGTGGCCGACACCGTTGCCGAGGCGGTCGACCGTGCCCACGCCGCCGTCCGTGGTGACCGGGAGCGTCAGTGGCGCGAACGTCGGGAGGCCGACGCGGTCGCTCGGGCGACCGTTCCCCTCGTCGTCGACGGGCCGTTGGCCGACCTCGAACGACGATCGCAACTGGTGTTCGCCCTGGTGTCGGACAAGGCGACCGGTGGCGTGATCGCCGCACCCGAGCAGGATCCGTGGTTCGCCCGGTCCGGCGGCTACGGGTTCGTGTGGGCCCGTGACCTCGTCTACCTCCTGCTCGCCGAGCTCTCGGCCGGTCGCGACGAGCTCGCCGTCCCCGCCCTGCAGTGGCTGGTCCGGGCCCAGGGAGCCGACGGGCTGTGGCTCCAGCGCAACTGGACCGACGGCAGCCTCGCGCCGTCGTGGGGCACCCAGCTCGACGAGACCGGCACCGTGCTGTTCGCCTACGACCAGGCCCTGCGCACGCTCGGACTCGGGGGGCTGCACGAGCTGGTGTGGCCCTCGGTGGTCCGCGCCGCGGACGCGCTGGTGCGGGTGCTCGACCCGGCCACCGGCCTGCCGGCCCCGTCGATGGACCTGTGGGAGGAGCGCGTCGGCCTGCACGCCTACACCGCGGCCGCCACGGAGGCCGGACTGCGCGCGGCCGCCGACATCGCCCGCCGTGCCGGCCAGCCCGGCCGCGCCGAGGGCTGGGACGCCGCCGCGGGACGCGTCAAGGCCGGCATCGAGGCCTTCCTGTGGTCCGAGGAGCACGGGCACTACCTGCGCTCGATCGTGCTCGCACGCGGGGACACCGCCGGTGACCCGGTGCCCGGCTGTTACGGCCTGCTACCGGCCCACGCGCAGCACCCGGTCGGGTCGGTCGACCCGATCGACGCGACCCCGGACGCGTCGCTGCTCGGGCTCACCTATCCGTTCGCGACCTTCGCGCCCGACGAGCCGCGGATGGCCGCCACCCTCGAGGTCCTCGACGCCCGGCTGCGGGCCGCCGACGGTGGCCTGGGCCGCTATCCAGGCGACGACTACCGGGGCGGCAACCCATGGGTGCTGACCACCCTGTGGCTCGGGCTCGCCCGTCGGGCACCCGGTGCGCCCGTGCCCGCCGACGGACTCGACTACGCCCGGCGGGCGGCCACCTCGACGCAGCTGCTGCCCGAGCAGGTCGACGCCGCCACCGGCCGGCCGGCCTGGATCGTGCCGCTGACGTGGAGCCATGCGATGTACGTGCTGGCCTGCCGACCCGACACGCCGGCGTTGGCCGAACATCGGCGCCGGGTCGCCGCCGTCCTGGACTGACCCGACTCAGCGGCGCAGGTCACGGAACGGGTCGGGGTCCTCGTCGAGCGCCCGCCGCTCGACGTCGGCGGAGCGCTGCAGGGATCGCCACACGACACCGGCGAGCACCGCGACGACCAGCACCAGCACCACCGTCGCGACGACCTCGCCCACGTCCGCTCCTCCCCGGGTGGCGACGGTACCGGCTGCCGACGGTCGGGGAACCTCCGCCGGTTCCCCGACCGCGGCCGCGAGGTGGACGACCCTCGTCCTTCAGCGGTGGTGCGCGGGAGGGATCGCCCCGCCGGCCCGGTTCCCTGCACCCGGTACACGACGAGGGGACAGCATGTTCGGCTTCTACTCGAATCGACTCGGATGTCTCGGGTCGATCGTGGTCTCGGTGATCGGCACCCTGCTGCTGCTGGCCCTGTTCAGCCTGCTCCGGGGCTGACCGCGTCGGCCCGGCCTCCGGGCGCCGGCCGGAACAGTTCGCCGAGGAAGGCGATCAACAGCCGTTCCCGTAGCGCCGCGGGGAGCGCGTCGAGCATCGCGTTGATCGTCGCCATGTCCGGTGGCAGGGCGGCACCGTCACCAGCGTTCGGTCCGCTTGCGGCGCGCCCGAGGCCGGCAGCTGCCAGCAGCCCGGCGTACATCTCCGGGGTGAAGGCGTCGGGATCCAGGCCACGCAGCGCGGCGAGGAAGGTGCGCCGCTCGTCGGACACCTCGATGCCGCGGGCGTGCTCGCAGGCCGCGGCGAGGTCCTCGAGCATGGCGTCGACCACCTGCTCCGAGGTGGCGGTCACCGAGAAGTGCACGTTCGCGGGCGAGGCACCGTGGGCGAGCTGCGGCTGCACGTACCAGCCGCGCCGCTTCATCTCGTCGACCACCTCGAACACGTCGTACGCCGGCGCGTGCGCCGCCACGAGGCTCAGCCGCGGGTCGCCCAGCACCTCGAGGCCGTCGATCGCGGCGATGCCGTCGATCAGCCGTCGCGTCGCCGCCTGCGTGCGGCGGGCGACGTCGAGGTAGCCGTCGTCGCCGACGTGGTGCAGCGTCGCCCATGCCGCCGCCAGCGGACCGGCCGACTTCGTCGACTGCATGGTCGGGTTGATCACGGTGTAGCCGGACCAGTCCGCGCAGGCGTAGAACTGGTGGCGGCGCAGATCGGCGTCCCGGTAGAGGACCACCGACGCCCCCTTGGGGCAGTAGGCGTACTTGTGCAGGTCCATCGAGATCGAGGTGACGCCGGGCACACGGAAGTCGAACGGCGGCACCTCGACCCCCAGGCGGGCGGCGTAGGGGAGCAGCCAGCCGCCGATGCAGGCGTCGACGTGCAACCACACGTCGCGCTCGGCGGTGACCGCGGCCACCGCCTCGACCGGGTCCATCACGCCGTGGGCGTACTGCGGTGCGGACACCACGACCAGGGCGGTCCGCTCGTCGATCGCGGCGGTCAGCGCGGCGGCGTCGGCCGCGAACGTCGTCGGGTCGACCCCGACGCGCACCTCCTCGAGGTCGAAGTAGTGGGCGGCCTTGGAGAACGCCGCATGGGCGGTGTCGGGCAACACGACCCGGGCGCGTCCGGGGCCGGATCGTTCGCGCAACCGGTCGCGGGCCGCCTTCACGGCCAGCATGCACGACTCGGTCCCGCCGCTGGTGAAGCTGCCGACCGCGTGCTCGTCCCCGCCGAGGTGGGTGACCGCGATCCCCACGACGTCGTTCTCCATCGCCAGCACGCTCGGGAACACGGTCGGGTCGAGCCCGTTCTCGTGCAGGAAGGCGAGGTAGGCCTGCCCGGCCACCTCGTCGACCTCGGCCCGGCCCGAGTCGTAGACGTACGCCCAGGTCCGCCCGCCCCGGCTGTCGAGATCGTCTCGGCGCAGGACGTCGAGGCGGGCGAAGACCTCGTCGCGGGGCAGGCCGCTGTGGGGCAGCGTCACGGGGACTCCGGTGGTCGGTCGACGGCATCGGTGCCGGCGTCGGGTGCGACGTCGGCGTCGGGGGCTCGAGGGGCGTCGGGTGCGTCGGGAACGGGCAGCGGGGACGGATAGGGCACGGCTCCCGGGGCGAGCGGTGGAGCGTCGGACCCGTGGAGCCCCGCGACCGTGTCGGCGTCGAGGTCGTAGCCGCGCAGGAACCACAGGCCGGACACCACCAGCAGCGGTGGCACGAGGGCGAACCCGAGGAGTACCCCGGTGACGGCGGACGACGGTTGGTCGACGATCGCGCCCGACTCGGTCTCCACGAAGCCCGTCAGGGCGAGGATGCCGGCGTAGACGGCCGGCCCGATCGCCATGCCGCCCTTCTCGCCCGCGGTCCAGACGCCGGTGTGGGCACCTGCGCGCCGCAGACCGGACCGGGCCGTGTCGAGGCTGATCGCGTCCGGCAACATCGCGAACGGGAACAGTTGCGTGCCGGCGTAGGCGGTACCCATGACGACCACCTGCAGGTAGACCAGCCACAGCCGCTGCGGCGACGCCGTGACGAGCGACAGGCCGCCGGCGGCGAACACCAGCGAGCAGGTGACCCAGCCGGCGCGCTTGCCGAAACGGTGGCCCACCCACGCCCACAGCGGCATGGTCACCAGCGCCGGGCCGACCAGGCACACGAACAGGATCGAGGTCTGTCCCGGGTCCCCGAGCACGTAGGCAGCGAAGAAGTCGACACCGGCGAGCATCGCGCCGATGCCGAGCGCCTGGACCACGAAGCAGGCCAACAGCAGCAGGAACGGTCGGTTGTCGCCCGCGGCCCGCAGCTGCTGCCGGAAGGAGGCGGTGGTCGCGACCGGCGCGGCGACCGGGGCCGCACGGGTACCGAGGAAACAGGCCAGCAGCGCCGTGAGCAGCACGGCCCCGATGGCCAGGCCCATCCGGGCGTAGCCGTCCCGGCCACCACCGCCGGCGGCGACGATCTCCGGTGCAAGCCCACCGGCGAGCAGGATGCCGACGGTCAGCAGGGCCACCCGCCAGGAGAGGATGGTCGTGCGCTCGTGGTAGTCCTGCGTCATCTCGGCAGGCATGGCGACGTAGGGCACCTGGAAGATCGTGAACGCGGTCGTACCGAGCACGTAGACGCCCAGCACGTAGACGGCCGCCGGCCGGCCGGCGAGCTCGGGCACGCGGAACAGCAGCGCGAACGCGACCGGCAGGGTGAGCGCGCCGGCCAGCAACCACGGTCGACGCGGCCCGAGTCGGGAACGGGTCCGGTCCGACAGCGACCCGACCAGTGGGTCGGTGACCACGTCCCACAGCCGCGGCAACAGGATCACCAGCCCCGCCAGGGCCGGCGGCACCTGCAGCTGGCGGACCAGGAAGGTGAGCAACAGCAGGCCCGGCACGGTCGCGAACACGCCGGTGCCCACCGACCCGACCGCGTAGCCGAGGTAGGTGCGTCGCGACAGCGTCGGTCGAGCGAGCTGGCCCATGTCCCGTTCCCGTTCCGCGTCCCTCCCGGACGCGGAACGGCGAACCCTCGCCGAGGGTGGCCGGGCCGTCAAGCATCCGGGCGCTAGCGTCGGAGGACCGACGGCGTCCGGAGAGCTGCCCTGATGGCCGAGAAACGCACCGTCCACCTCGGACAGTTCACCGACGAGCACGCCGAACGGATCGCCGAGGTGCTCGAACGGGCCGGCATCGTGTGGTGGCACAAGAGCTCCGGGCGCTACACCCGGATCCTGTCGGCGGGGGACTGGGGCACCCGCCTGTACGTCGAGGCGGGACGCCTCGAGGAAGCGCAACGGCTCGCTCGGGACGTCCTGGACGCGACGCCGGAACCCTGACGCCGGCGGACCGGGGTCCGTCAGGGGCGTCCGTACCCGACGATGTCCTTGCGCGACAGGCCGTCGCTGCGGACGCGGACGTTGGCGCCGGTGTACGGCGCCTCGACGATCTGCCCGCCACCGACGTACATCGCGACGTGCGAGATGCCGCTGACGGAGCGGCCGTAGAAGATCAGGTCGCCCGGTTGCAGGTCCCCGCGCGAGATCCGCTTGGTCGCGGCGTACTGCGAGCGCGACGTGCGGGTGATGTCGACGCCGGCGGCGCGCCACGCGAACGAGGTCAGGCCCGAGCAGTCGAAGCTGTTGGGTCCGCCGCCGCCCCACTGGTAGCGCTTGCCGACCTGTGCCAGGGCGGTGTCCACCGCAGCCTGCGCGGAACGGCGGGTCGAGGGTGCCGGTGCGGGCGTGGACTCGCCGCTCCCGCCGCCACTGCTGCTGCCGTTGCTGCCGCCGCTGTTGGTGCTGCCGCCGCTGTTGGTGCTGCCGCCGCTGTTGGTGCTGCCGCCGCTGTTGGTGCTGCCGCCGCTGTTGCCGGAAGCGGCCGGCGGCGACGAGGGCGCCGGTGCCGGTGCCGGCTCGGGTTCGGGTTCCGAGGGCTGCGCGGCAGCCTCGCGCTCCCGGGTCGCCTCCTGCCGGGCGCGCTCCTCGGCCTGCTGGCGGGCACGTTCCTCGGCCTGCTGGCGGGCACGTTCCTCGGCCTGCTGGCGGGCACGCTCCTCCGCTTCGCGGCGGAGGCGCTCCTCCTCGGCGCGGCGACGCTCCTCCTCCTCGCGCTCCTCGGCCGCGCGGATCCGGCGCTCGAGATCCGCGATCTCGGTCTCGTTGGCGGCCACACGCTGGTCGAGCCGCTCGCGACGCTCGGCGACCTGTTCGGCCGACGCGACCGCCGCGGCACGCTGCTCGTCGAGGCGTTCCTCGGTCGCGGCGATGGCCGTCCGGGCCGCGTCCAGACCTTCGAGGTCCGCACGCTGGCCGGCCAGCACCCGCCGCAACGTCGCCGCCTTGGCGCCGGCGTCCGTCGGGTTGCCGGCCACGAAGATCGACGACAGCTCGAGACCGGGGCCGAGCTTGTGGATCCGCCGGACGTGGTCCTCGGCCAGCTCGCTCAGCTCGCCGACCTCGGAGGTCAGACCGGCGTGCTCACGCTCGGTCGCGGCCAGCTCGGCCTCGGCGAGCTCCAGCGCGACCGTGGCCTCGTTGTAGTCCTCGACGACCTCCGCCACCTGCATCATCAGCTCGTCCAGGCGCTCCTGCACCTGTTCGCGCTCGCCCCGCAACTCCTGCGAGCTCGGCTGCGCGGCGGCCGGCAGGACGCCGGCGGCCCCGATGGCCAGCGCGGTCACCACGGACAGGGCGGTACGGGACAAGCGGCGGCTCGGACCCTGCGGCACGGAGGACCTCGGGGGTTGGGCGACGGGGAGTGCGGTCCGGACCAGGGCGCGAACTGCCGACGGCACGGACGGCCAAGGAGGCTACAGGTCCCGGGCGGCCAATGTGCCGACGGCCACCATCACCGCCGCGACGGCCGAGAGGACCGGACCCATCGCCGCCCGGACCGACAACTGCAGGTCCACGCCGCTCGGCAGCCGGCCGGCCAGGTCGAGCAGTTGGTCTCCCTCACCCCCTGCCACCCGTGCCAGCGACGGCCCAGGCCCCACCCAGGCCCATCCGGCCGCCGAGACCAGCAGCAGCGCACAGCCGAGCAGGACCGTGCGCGTGCTCGCGGGCGGCCGGTCCAGCGCAGCCGCCGCCCCCAGGACGACCGCGACGAGCCCGGCGGCCAGCGTCAACCAGCCCCCGGGCGTGTCGGGCACCCCCGTGAGCGCGGCCACGGCCCGGTTCTGCTCCACACCGAGCATCGCGACCTCGGCCACGGCCGTGAACCACGGTCGCGTCGCTGCCACCACCGCCAGGACGCCGCCGAGCGCGACCACCACGCCGGCCAGTCCCGAAGCGCGCAACAACAGGCGGGCGGTCAGCGCCATGTCGCCGCGCAAACCGCCCCCCTCGTGTGCGCACCCGGCCTGCGACCTCGGATGCTAGTCGGCGCGCGCGACGCGCCCATCGGGACCTTCGATAGGCTCGGCCGACGTCGCCCCCGGTCGCGGGGGTGGACCGGTCGACGTCGCGTCCGACCCGTTGCCCCGGCCGAACGTGTGGTGGGCGGCGGTGCACGCGCCACGCCGACCGCCCGTCGAACACGAAGATGTCCGGGGAGTCACCGTGCCGCCTGCGTCGCGCCCGTCGACCCGATGCGCCGTCCTCGTCTCCGGCGGTGGCACCAACCTGCAGGCCCTGCTCGACGCCATCGATGCCGACCCCGACTTCGGCGGCGAGGTGGTCGTCGTCGGCAGCGACCGTCGCGATGCCGGCGGCCTCGAGCGCGCCCGTGGACGCGGCATCCCCACCGTGGTCCAGGGGCTCGACGACCACGCCGACCGGACGGCCTGGGAGGCGGCCCTGCGACGCGACGTCGAGGCGCACCGACCCGAGGTCGTGGTGCTCGCCGGGTTCATGCGGATCCTCTCGGGCGCGTTCCTCGCCGGCTGGCCCGACCGGGTGGTCAACACCCACCCGTCACTGCTGCCCGCCTTCCGTGGCGCCCACGCGGTCCGCGAGGCCCTCGACCACGGCGTCAAGGTCACCGGCTGCACCGTGCACCTGGTCGACGAGCAGGTCGACCACGGACCCATCGTCGCCCAGCGGGCGGTCGAGGTCGTCGCCGGTGACACCGAGGACGCCCTCCACGAACGCATCAAGGCGGTCGAGCACGAGCTGCTACCCGCCTGTGTGAAGTTGTTGTGTCACGACCTCGTCGCCGTCGAGGGCCGGGTCGTGCACGTCCGAGAGGAGACGCCGTGAACACCCCGATGCCGACGCCCGCCCCCACCCCGGTACGGCGGGCACTGGTCAGCTGCTACGACAAGACCGGTGTGGCGGACCTGGCCGGCGAACTGCGCGCCCTCGGGGTCACGGTCGTCTCCACCGGCTCGACCGCACAGACGTTGCGCGACGCCGAGGTCCCCGTCACCGGTGTCGCCGAGGTCACCGGCTTCCCCGAGTGCCTCGACGGTCGGGTCAAGACGCTGCACCCGCGCGTGCACGCGGGGATCCTCGCCGACCGCACCGATCCGGCCCACGTCGCAGAGCTCGACGAGCTCGACGTCGATCCGATCGACCTCGTGGTGGTCAATCTCTACCCCTTCCACGAGACCGTGGCGTCCGGTGCCAGTGACCCCGACGTGGTCGAGATGATCGACATCGGCGGTCCCACCATGGTCCGCGCGGCCGCCAAGAACCACGGCTCGGTGGCCGTGCTGGTCGACCCGGCCGACTACGAGCGGGTCCTGGTCGAGCTGCGTGAACAGGGCGGGTTGTCGTTCTCGCTCAAGCGCGAACTCGCCGCCAAGGCGTTCCAGCACACCGCCGCCTACGACGCCGAGATCGCGGCCTGGTTCCAGCGCGACGAGCCGTTCCCGACCCAGCTCGGCCTGTCGCTGCCGCGGCGGGCGACGCTGCGCTACGGCGAGAACCCGCACCAGGGCGCCGCGTTCTACACCCACCCCGGTGAGGGCGGCCTCGGTGCGGCCGAGCAGTTGCACGGCAAGGAACTGTCGTACAACAACCTGCTCGACACCGACGCGGCCTGGGGGCTGGCGGTCGACGTCGACGAGCCGGCCGTCGCCATCATCAAGCACACCAACCCTGCCGGCTTCGCCGTCGCCGACGAGCTGCCCACCGCCTACGCCCGAGCCCTCGAAGGCGACCCCGTCAGCGCCTTCGGCGGCATCGTCGCCGTCAACCGACCCGTCGACGCCGAGACCGCCCGCCGGATCGTCGAGGTCTTCACCGAGGTCGTGGTCGCGCCCGGCTACGACGACGAGGCCCTCGAGGTCCTGCGGACCAAGGCCAACCTGCGGATCCTGCGCATGCCCTCCGCCGATCGGCCTCGTGCCGGTCGGGACCTGCGGGCGGTCGCCGGTGGCCTGCTCGTCCAGGACGGTGACCTCGGCGACGAACCGTTCGACGAGTGGAGCGTGGTCACCGAGGCGCAGCCCGACGAGGCGACGCTGGCCGACCTGCGCTTCGCCTGGATCGCGTGCAAGCACACCAAGTCGAACGCGATCGTGCTCGCCAAGGACCTGCAGGTCGTCGGTGTCGGCGCGGGACAGATGAGTCGGGTCGACTCGGTCCGCCTCGCCGTCGAGCGCGCCGGCGACCGCCACACCGGCAGCGTGCTCGCCTCCGACGCGTTCTTCCCGTTCCGTGACGGTCCCGACGCGGCCGCTGCCGCCGGGGTGCGCGCCATCGTCCAGCCGGGTGGCTCGGTCCGCGACGCCGAGGTCATCGCCGCCGCCGACGAGCACGGCATCCCCATGCTGTTCACCGGTCGCCGCCACTTCCGTCACTGAACGGCACAGATCCCACCCTCCACCCCGATCGTCGCGCTCGCCGACGCTCGCTCGTCGCCCGCGACCGCCCCTCGGACCTGTGGGGGCTGCTCGTCGAGCAGCCGGTCGCGCCGCGACCGCCGATCAGCGCGGGACGATCGCGGTGCCGACGAGGCCGGGGCGCGTCAACGCGGGCATCGGCAGCTCGACCCGGTCCACCCCGGCGGTGTCGAACCCCGCCGTCGCCAACGCCGGGGCGGGATCCCGCGTCAGGTGGCACCCGCCCGACAGCGGCGACCACACCGGCTGGAGCAACCGTTGCGTACGCAGCAGCCGGCCCTCGCCGGCGACGTGCTCGAGCAGGACGAGCCGGCCCCGGGGGCGCAGGACCCGCCGGGCCTCGGCGAGCGTCCGACCGACGTCGCGTACCGAGCACAGCACCAGCGTCGACACCACCACGTCGGCGCTCGCGTCCGGCAGCGGCAGCCGCTCCGCCGGTGCCGTGACCACCTCGACGTCGAGGTGGTCCGGCCCGTCCGCGGCCCGTCGCCGCAGCCGGTCGGCCATCGGGAGGGACGGCTCGACGGCGACGACGCGTCGTACCTGCGCGCCGTAGTGGGCGAGGTTGGCGCCCGTGCCCGCACCGATCTCGACGACCTCGCCCGACAGGTCGGCCAGCAGGGCTCCGCGGAGCTCACCGAGACCGGCGCGCTCGACGGCCGCCATGCACGGGTCGTACATCCTGGCGAAGAGGCGTTGCAGCAGCGAGTTCATGCTTCTGCCGTCCGGGGCTCGCCTGAAGCGTAGACGTCTGCGGACACTAGGCTGCCGGAACCGCGATCCCTCGGGACGTTCCGCCGCCCGAGACCACGCCCGCGACTCCCAGGAGCACCCATGAGCTCGCCCGTCCGTGTCGCCGTCACCGGTGCTGCCGGCCAGATCGGCTACGCCCTGCTGTTCCGCATCGCCTCCGGGCAGATGTTCGGTCCCGACACCCCCGTCGAGTTGCGCCTGCTCGAAGTTCCCCCGGCACTCGGTGCGCTCGAGGGGGTCGCGATGGAGCTCGACGACGCCGCGTTCCCGCTGCTCGCCGGCATCGAGCTCAGCGACCAGGCCGAGACCGCCTTCGCCGGCGTCAACGTCGCCTGCCTGGTGGGCGCCAAGCCGCGCGGTCCGGGCATGGAGCGCGCCGACCTGCTCAAGGACAACGGCAAGATCTTCACCGGACAGGGCGCCGCGCTGGCCTCCGCCGGAGCGTCGGACCTCAAGGTCGCCGTCGTCGGCAATCCCGCCAACACCAACGCCCTGATCGCCGCCGCCAACGCCGAAGGGCTGCCGGCCGAGCGTTTCACCGCCATGGTGCGCCTCGACGAGAACCGCGCCAAGTCGCAGCTGGCGAAGAAGGCCGGCGTGCCGGTCGCCGAGGTCACCAACCTCGCCGTGTGGGGCAACCACTCGCCGACCATGGTCCCCGACTTCGACAACGCCAGGATCGGCGGTCGGCCGGCGACCGAGGTCATCACCGACCGCGAGTGGCTCGAGGGTGAGTTCCTCACCACCGTCCAGCAGCGCGGCAAGGCCATCATCGACGCCCGCGGCGCGTCGTCGGCCGCATCGGCCGCCAGCGCGCTGGTCGACCACGTCGCCAACTGGTGTGGCGGCAAGCCCACCGCCGACGGCGACTGGGTGTCCATGGCGATCCCGTCCGACGGCTCCTACGGCGTGCCGGAGGGCCTGATCTCCGGCTTCCCCGTCACCACCGACGGCAACGGCACCTACGAGATCGTGCAGGGACTCGAGCTGTCCGACTTCGCCCAGCAGAAGTTGCAGGCGTCGGTCGACGAGTTGCAGCAGGAGCGCGACGCCGTCGCCGACATGCTCTGAATTCGCAACAGCGCCGCGCCCGGAACCGGGCGCGGCGCTACGCATGTGGCACGTCGTGTGGGGTGCCGTCTAGCCGAGGTCGGCCAGGCACTGTGCCACGACGTGTGGCGGGTAGGTGACCGGGCGGCTCTGCGCGTCCTGGGTCATCACCTCTCCTTTCGCTTTCCCCGTGGGTCGCCTCGTGCGACCGTCGAACTCTCCCCGATGTCGGCCACGGGCGCATGTGCTCAAGGTGACCGATCGTCGACGTCTTGCGCAACGTCGTGCCACCTCGGTCCGATCGGTCAGGCGGGGTGCCGGCCCCGGTCGAGCAGCTCCCCGGGCCGCAGGCCCCAGACGTTGGCGTCGCAACGGGGCGCCGACCGGTCACCCGAGGGGCCGTCGCGCATCGCCGAGCGCAAGGTCCCCTCGTGCGTGAAGCCCAGCGCGCGGGCGACCGCGTTGGATCCCGGATTCGTCGCGGCCGCGTGCAGGCCGATGTAGGCCAGTCCCAACTCCTCGAAACCGAATCGGATCAGCAGCCGACAGCCGTTGCTGGCGACCCCCTGCCGGCGCGCATCGGGTGCGATCCAGTACCCGGCCTCCCCGCTGTCGTCCACCCGGTCCACGTCGAGACCGATCGCGCCGAGCACCCGCGTGTCGTCGTCGGCATCGACGGCGAGCAGGTGGGCGCCGGTCCCACGGACGAGACCGTCACGGCAGAACGTCACCCAGCGCTGACCGTCGGTGGTCGTGTACGGCGAGGGCACCCGGGTGAAGCGCTGGATGTCGGGGTCCTGGCAGCACGCGACGATCGCCGGGACGTCGTCCTCCCGCGGCGGTCGCAACCGGAGGTGCTCGGTACGCAGGTCCGGCAGGTCGATCCTCGTCATCCGGCCACGCGCTCCCCGATGAATGGTGCCTGCTCCCCGTCCGCGAAGCTACGCCGTGGGGGCCGCCGACGCCACGGGCGACGGGTGGGACCGCCCACACGGCCGCGACATCACGGCGCCGATGTTGCGAGACTGGTGGCCGAACCGGAGGAGCCGATGCACACCGAGGAGTTCGCCGACACCGTGGTCGTGCCGGGCCCGAACCTGCGCAGCCGGTTCGTCGAAACCGAGGAGGTCGACGACGCCGAGGTCGAACAGGTCGACGGCGCCGAGGATGACCAGCTCGCCGACGACGCCGGGTTCTGTCCGGCCTGTCACCGGGTCGTGGCCAGCACCGAGCGCGTCTGTCCGGACGACGACACGACGCTCGTGACCCTGCCGCCTCCTCCGTCGGCCTGAACCACCGGCGGCGCGCCCGCCTCGGAGGCGACGTCGGCCCGCCGATCCGTCGGCGCTACCTTCGCGTCCCGCGCCGTCCCGGCGTACTCCACGTCTCGCGAACAGGGACCGACCCGTGACCCGTGTGTTCTCCGGCATGCAGCCCAGTGGTGACCCGCATCTCGGCAACCTGCTGGGGGCGTGGGTGAACTGGGTGGCGATGCAGGACGACGCCGAGTGCATCTACTGCGTGGTCGACCTGCACGCGATGACCTCGCCCGCCGAGCACGACCCGGCCACGTTGCGGCAACGGACCGTCGAGTTGGCGACCGGGATGCTCGCCGTCGGTGTCGACCCGGAGCGCTCGATCCTGTTCGTGCAGTCGCACCTCTCCGAGCACGCCGAGTGCACGTGGCTGTTCAACTGTGTCGCCGGCTTCGGCGAACTGCGCAAGCAGCCGCAGTTCAAGGAGAAGTCGGAGGGGCGCGGCGAGTCGGTCAGCGTCGGACTGTTCGACTACCCCGTCCTGCAGACCGCCGACATCCTGCTCTACGCCGCCGACGAGGTGCCCGTCGGCGAGGACCAGCGCCATCACATCGAGTTGGCACGCGACATCGGTCAGCGGTTCAACCACCGCTTCGGCGAGGTGTTCACCCTGCCCAAGGCGGTGCACCCGGAGGCCGGCTCGCGTGTGATGGACCTGCAGGACCCGACGCGCAAGATGTCGAAGTCGCAGTCGTCGGAGAAGGGCATCGTGCGACTGCTCGACGACCCGAAGAAGATCGAGAAGAAGTTCCGCAGCGCGGTGACCGACTCGGCCACCGACATCCGCCACGACCGCGACGACAAGCCGGGCGTGTCGAACCTGCTCGAGATCCTCGCCGGCGCCACCGGGGACCCGATCGACAAGCTCGCCGCCACGTACGACGGGGGCGGCTACGGACCGTTCAAGCAGGCCGTCGCCGATGCGGTCGTCGAGCGTCTGCGCCCGTTCCAGGACCGCTATCGCGAGCTCGAAGCCGACCCCGGCGAGGTCGCCGCACTGCTCGAACGCGGTGCCGAGCGCGCCCGCGCGATCGCCGCCCCGACGCTCGAGCGCGCCAAGCAGGCCATGGGGCTGCTGCCGCCCGGGCAGGTCTGAGCCGCATGGGCGAGCAGCCGCCGGCGGTCCGGCTCAACACCCACCTGTGGAATCCGACCGGTCGCCGCCGCGCACTGTTGCTGCACGGCCTCGGTTCCGACGGCACGAGCTGGTGGCGTCTCGCGTCCGAGCTCGCCACCGACGGTTGGATGGTGCTGGCGCCCGACCTCCGCAGCCACGGGTTGAGCCCACCGGGGGCCGACCACCGCATCGCCGCGTTCGCCGCCGACGTCGCCCTGCTCGGTGACCGGTGGGAGCTGCTGGTCGGCCATTCCCTGGGCGGTGCCGTCGCCGCCCACCTGCTCGCCGAGCAGCAACTGGCTCCCGCGGCCGTGCTGGTCGACCCGGTCCTGCACCTGACCGGCGACGACCACCGTCGTCTGCGCGTCGAGCAGCGCCTCGACGTCGGTGAGCTCGACACGGACGCCGTCGCCGAGGCCCATCCCGCCTGGCACCCACGGGACGTCTCGCGCAAGGTGCTCGCGGCCCGGCGGGTGACGCCCGACGTCGTCGACGCCGTCCTCGACGACAACGACCCGTGGGACGTGCGTGCCGACGGCGACCGGTGGCGCGAACGCGTCCATCTGCTGGTCGCCGACCCCGGGTACGGCGGCTGGCTCGCCCCGGCGACGGCCGACGAGCTCACCGACGGCACGCGGGTCACCGCCGAGGTCGTCCCGGGCGCCGGGCACAGCATCCATCGCGAGCGTCCCGAGGTACTCGCGCGCGCCGTCGCCCGGGTCACCGCCACCGACGCGGCGTGACCCGGTTGCCCTCGACACGGCGGCGCCGACCCCTGGCGGCCCATCCGTGGAGTCGTGGAAGTGCTGAGTTCGTCCACGACTCCACACGTTGACGTCGGACCGCGGTGCCGCGCCGCCTGTGCGGCCTTCCGTGGAGTCGTGGAAGTGCTGGGTTCGTCCACGACTCCACACGTTGACGTCGGGGCCCCCGACCCGCTGACGGCCCCGACCCGCTGACGGCCCCGACCCGCTGACGGCCCCGACCCGCTGACGGCCCCGACCCGCTGACGGCCCCGACCCGCTGACGGGGCCGGCGCGTCGGGTCGGCGCGAGCGACTGTGCCAAGCTGGGCGCGTGCAGACGCCCGAAGAGGAGCCGGGACATGACCGACGCGACCGGATCGCACCGCGAGGACGGTGGCCCCGAGCAGCTGCAGCGTTTCGAGGACGACAGTGCCCCGGCGGCCGACGCCACCGTGACGGTCTACTGGCGACCCGGCTGTGGGTTCTGCAGCTCGCTGTTCCGCGGGCTCGAGCGCACCGGGCTGTCCTTCGAGCGGGTCGACATCTGGCAGGACGAGGACGCGGCCGCGTTCGTGCGCTCGGTGGCCGACGGCAACGAGACGGTCCCGACGGTGCGCGTCGGGAACGACCTCGCGCTGGTCAACCCCTCGGCGCGCGAGGTGCTGCGGGCGGTCGCCGACCGGGATCCGGACGCACTGCCCGAGGCCGCGCGCAGCGAGCTGGCGGCCGGCTCCGGCCGGATGGGACAGGTGTTCGGTCGGATCCTCGGGGAGCGGTAGGCGTCGACCGGCCGGCCGGACCCGGCCGGACCGTCAGGCCAGGCTCGGCAGGGCGGCGGCCGCGCCGATCCGGGCCACCTCCCGCAGCACCCGTTCGACGGCTCGCAGGTCCCGCACCAGCGAGCGCAGCTCCCGTTCGCTGCGACCGGGGGTACCGGGCCCGCCGGCCGCCGCGAGCAGCGCCGAGGCGAGTCGCGAGCGCCGAGCCCGGTCGAGCGGGTGCCCACGTCGGGCGAGCAGGCGGCGCACCTGCTCGAGGTGCTCGTCGGGCGCCGGGCCACCCTGCGCGGCGATGGCCGCCAGCAACTCCCGGCACCGACCGGCGATCGCGTCGGCCTCGCACACCTCGGTCCGTCGTGCGTCGAAGGGGCGCGTCTCGGTCTGCACGGCCACCACCATGCCCAGCGTCGTCATCGGCGTCTGCTCCGCGTTCGTCTCCACCGTGACAGACGTCCGGGCAGCCCCCGGGGTTGCCTCGGGGTCGTCTCGGGTCCGTCGCGCGCGCGCCCCGGCGGGAACGGGGCCATCCGATCACGGTGGTAGGCTCGGACCCGTGGCAGTGCCGAACCGGTGGGTGGGCACGCCACCACGTCTACCTCTCGCGGGTGCCTCTCCTCCTCCTGACACCGGACACCCGTGTCGGTCACAGCGTGCGTTCGAGGCCCCACCGGCCGGTTGGCTTCAGGAGAGAGCAGCGCGATGGCGACCAAGGTCACCGGGGTCACGCAGGGCGGTCCGCCCAACCCCGCTGGTGGGAAGACCCGCCGCCCCTTCCTCGTGGACCTCTACGGATCCGCGGTGGGCAAGAAGTACATCATGGCCATCACCGGGATGGTGTGGCTGGGATACGTCTTCGCCCACATGGTCGGCAATCTCAAGGTCTATCTCGGGGCCGAGGACTTCAACCACTACGCCGAGTTCCTGCGCGCCGGGCTGCTCGTGCCGATCGTGCCCGAGGAAGGTGCGCTGTGGGGCATGCGGGTCCTGTTGCTGGTCACGCTGTTCTTCCACATCCTGGCCGCGTACCAGCTCACGGTCATGAACCGCAACGCCCGTCCGGAGCGCTACCAGGCCCGCCGTGAGTTCGTCGCCGCCGACTTCGCCGCCCGCACCATGCGCTGGACCGGCGTGATCGTGCTGCTGTTCCTGTTGTTCCACATCGCCGACCTCACCCTCGGGTGGGTGAACCCGGCGGAGTCGGGCGCCACCCCCTACGAGAAGCTGGTCGCGAGCTTCCGGCAGCCGGTCGTCGCCGCCTTCTACGTGCTGGCGAACCTCGCCCTGGGCATCCACATCTACCACGGTGGTTGGAGCCTGTTCCAGTCGATGGGGTGGAACAACCGCAAGTTCAACCACTGGCGCCGGGCCTTCGCCATCGGTTTCGCCGTCGTGGTCGTCGGCGGGAACGTCACCTTCCCGTTGGCCGTGCAGTTCGGCATCGTCAGCTGACGGAGCGGCCTCGACCGCCCGTCGCATCCGCGGGAGAAAGCAGGAGCGATGACGCTCGACTCGAAGATCCCCGACGCGCCCCTGGAGACCATGTGGCGTGACCACAAGTTCTCCATGAAGCTGGTGAACCCGAACAACAAGCGCAAGTTCGAGGTCATCGTCATCGGGACCGGGCTGGCCGGTGCGTCGGCCGCTGCCACGATGGGCGAACTCGGCTACCGGGTGAAGGTGTTCACCTTCCACGACTCGCCACGACGGGCGCACTCGATCGCCGCCCAGGGTGGCATCAACGCCGCCAAGGACTACCACGGCGAGGGTGACTCGGTCTACCGGTTGTTCTACGACACGGTGAAGGGCGGCGACTACCGCTCGCGCGAGGCCAACGTCTACCGCCTGGCCGAGGTGTCCAACAACATCATCGACCAGTGCGTCGCGCAGGGCGTGCCCTTCGCCCGCGAGTACGGCGGCTTCCTCGACAACCGCTCGTTCGGGGGCGCCCAGGTCCGCCGCACCTTCTACGCCCGAGGTCAGACCGGGCAGCAGCTGCTGCTCGGGGCCTACCAGGCGTTGGCCCGCCAGGTCGCCGCCGGCACGGTCGAGCTGATCACCAAGTCCGAGATGCTCGAGCTCGTGACCGTCGACGGCAAGGCGTCGGGCGTCGTGGTCCGCGACCTGGTCACCGGGGAGATCACCTCGCACTCCGCGCACGCGGTCGTGCTGGCGACCGGTGGGTACGCCAACGCGTTCTTCCTGTCGACCAACGCGATGGCATCGAACGTGACCGCGGCCTGGCGGGCGCACCGCAAGGGCGCGATGTTCGCCAACCCGTGCTTCACCCAGATCCACCCGACGGCCATCCCGTCCTCGGACGAGTTCCAGTCCAAGCTGACGCTGATGTCCGAGTCGTTGCGCAACGACGGTCGCATCTGGGTCCCCAAGGACCCCGACGAGACCCGCGCCGCCGCCGACATCCCCGAGGCGGACCGCGACTACTTCCTGGAGCGCAAGTACCCCGCCTTCGGCAACCTGGTCCCGCGCGACGTCGCCTCGCGCAACGCCAAGGAGCAGATCGACGCC
This sequence comes from Egicoccus halophilus, assembly GCF_004300825.1. Classification (NCBI taxonomy): domain Bacteria; kingdom Bacillati; phylum Actinomycetota; class Nitriliruptoria; order Egicoccales; family Egicoccaceae; genus Egicoccus; species Egicoccus halophilus. Next base: position 3,648,551 of record NZ_CP036250.1, on the reverse strand, counting down.
GGCAAGGGAGTCGGGCCGCTCAAGAACGGGGTCTACCTCGACTTCGCCGCCGCGATCGAGCGCCTCGGCCGCGACGCCGTCGACGACAAGTACGGCAACCTGTTCGAGATGTATGAGCGCATCACCGGCGAGGACCCGTTCGTCACGCCGATGCGCATCTACCCGGCGCCGCACTACACGATGGGCGGGCTGTGGGTGGACTACCACCTGCAGACCACGATCCCCGGCCTGTTCGCCATCGGCGAGGCCAACTTCTCCGACCACGGTGCCAACCGGCTCGGCGCCTCGGCGCTGATGCAGGGTCTTGCGGACGGGTACTTCATCCTGCCCTACACCATCGGTGACTACCTCGCACCGATGCTGGGACAGCCCAAGGTCGACACCACGGCGTCCGAGTTCGTCGCGGCCGAGCAGGCCGTGCGCGACCAGAACGAGCGGTTCCTCCGGACCAACGGCACACGGTCGGTCGACTGGTACCACCGCGAGCTCGGCAAGATCATGTGGGACCACTGCGGCATGGCGCGAAACCGGGCCGGTCTGGAGAAGGCCCTGTCCGAGATCCCGACGCTGCGCGAGGAGTTCTGGCAGAACGTCCGCGTGCCGGGTTCGGCCGACACGCTCAACTCCTCGCTGGAGAAGGCCGGCCGGGTCGCTGACTTCTTCGAGCTGTCCGAGCTGATGTGCCGTGACGCGCTCATGCGCGAAGAGTCCTGCGGCGGCCACTTCCGTGAGGAGTCGCAGACCGAGGAGGGCGAGGCCAAGCGGGACGACGACAACTTCAGCTTCGTCGCCGCCTGGGAGTGGAACGGTCCCGGCGTCGAGCCGACCCTCCACAAGGAAGCCCTCGAATTCAAGAACGTCGCGCTCACCCAGAGGAGTTACAAGTGAACCTCACCCTGCGGGTCTGGCGTCAGGCCGGTCCGGACGCACCGGGACGGTTCGAGACCTACGAGGCGACCGACGTCAGCGAGGACGCGTCCTTCCTCGAGATGCTCGACCAGGTCAACGAACAGCTGACCGACGACGGCCAGGAGCCGATCGAGTTCGCGCACGACTGTCGCGAAGGCATCTGCGGCACGTGCGGACTGATGATCAACGGTCAGGCACACGGCCCGGAGCGCGCCACGGCGACCTGCCAGTTGCACATGCGCAAGTTCGCCGACGGTGACGAGATCGTCATCGAGCCGTGGCGAGCGGCCGGATTCCCGATCGTCAAGGACCTGGTGGTCGACCGCAGCGCCTTCGACCGGATCGTCGAGGCCGGTGGCTACATCTCGGTCGACACCGGTTCGGCTCCCGACGGCAACCTGATCCCGGTACCCAAGGAGGTCGCCGACGCGTCGATGGACGCGGCCGCCTGCATCGCCTGCGGTGCCTGCGTCGCGGCGTGTCCCAACGGTGCCGCGCAGCTGTTCACCTCGGCCAAGATGGCGCACCTCAACGTGCTGCCCCAGGGCCAGCCCGAGCGGCATGAGCGGGCCGTGGCGATGGTCGACACCATGGAACAGTTCTTCGGTTCGTGCACGAACATGGGGGAGTGCGAGGCGGCCTGTCCCAAGGGCATCTCGATCGACTTCATCGCCTGGATGAACAAGGACTACCGCAAGGGCAAGATGAAGTCGCGTCGCAGCGCCTGAGGCGTCTGGTACCGACAGCAAACGCGAGACGCCGGGGAGCATGCGCTCCCCGGCGTCTCGCGTTGCCTCACCGGACGGTGGCCTCAGGCCTGCTCGTCGGTGTCGTCCTCACCCTCGTCGTCGGACTCGGCGTTGGGGTCCTCCTCGCCGGCGTCGGCGTTGGGGTCCTCCTGCTCCGGGTCGGCGTTCGGGTCGTCGTCGGACTCGGCGCTCATCTCGTCGTCGGACTCGGCGCTCATCTCGTCGTCGGACTCGGCGCTCATCTCGTCGTCGGACTCGGCGCTCATCTCGTCGTCGGACTCGTCGCCGGTCTGGTCGTCGGATTCGGCGGTGGCCTGGTCGTCGGACTCGTCGCCGGTCTGGTCGTCGGATTCGGCGGTGGCCTGGTCGTCGGACTCGTCGCCGGTCTGGTCGTCGGATTCGGCGGTGGCCTGGTCGTCGGACTCGTCGCCGGTCTGGTCGTCGGATTCGGCGGTGGTCTGGTCGTCGGACTCGTCGCCGGTCTGGTCGTCGGATTCGGCGGTGGCCTGGTCGTCGGACTCGGCGGTGGCCTGGTCGTCGGACTCGCTGCTGGCCTGCTCGTCCTCTTCGCCGTCCTCGACGACCTCACCGTCATCGATGCGGCCGCGCCAGGCACCCGACTCCTCGGACTCGAACTCGAGCCAGTGCTTGAACAGACGCAGGTCCTTGCGCACCCGGTGACGGACCGTCAGGAACAGGTTTCCGAACTTCTCCACGAAACCGGAGGGCTCGTACTCCATCTCCACCTGGATGCGGGTGAGTTCCTCGTCCAGCTCGTGGAAGGTGACGACGCCCCGGTGCTGGACGTCACCGCTGGACTCCCACACGATGCGCTTGTCGGGGATCTGCTCCTTGATCTCGGCCTTCCAGTTGCGGCGCGAGAACAGGATCTTCGCCTGCCACTCGGTGGTCTCCTCCTCCTCCTGGTCGACCTGTTCGGTCGCGCGGGAGAAGGTCGGGAAGTCCTCGAACTGGGTCCACTGGTTGTAGACCGACGAGCGGGGAACGGCGACGTCCACGTGCTCCTGGATGATCAGCCGCTGCTTCTTCTGCGTGCCGTCACCGTCGCCACCGCCGCCGCCACCGTCGTCGCCGTCGTCGTCGTCACTGCCCAGCGACTTGGCCGCCTGGAAGGCCTTGCCGACCCCGGTCGAAGCACCGGACGCGGCCTCGGAAGCGTCCGAGACCTTCCCGCCGATGTCGGTCACGGTCGAGGCGGCCTCCTTGCCCTGCTCGGCCAGCTGACCGACCGGAGACTCCTCGATCAGCTCACCAGCCTTCTGCTTGCCCTTCTCGAGCAGTCCGCCACCCGAGCCGTTGCTACCCGAGCCGTTCTGACTGGACTCGTCGTCGGACCCACCCAGCCCTCGGCGGACCAGTTCGGTCGCGGCGGCCGCACCCGCACCGAGCTTGGCGACGCGGCTCCAGTCGGTGCGCTTCGGGCCGAACGGCAGCCCGAGTACCCGTTGTCGCTTCGTGATGCCGAGGCGTTCCTTGACATCCATCAGTCGCACTCCTTCGTCGTGGTCGTCGGACGCCCGGGTGGCGCGGTGGCGCTGGGGGCGCCGGGCCGTGCTCGATTCGGGCGGCGGACCCGTCTCCACACGGGCCGCAGGAGTTCCACCGTGCCGATCGCGCGGCCCCTGCGTGCCCGGTCCCGCCGCCGTTCGACTGTGACCGACGGGCGCTCCGGGCGCCCGGCCACCAACCGACGGCGGCCGGAGGGCGTCGACGGCATCGGACGACCAGTGGTCAATGGGTGCGCAGACGTGGCCGAAGGACGGGCGTGCACGGCACGCGCCGATGCACCAGCCTGCAGAGTCGACCCCACCGGGAGGTACGGCATTGCCAGCAGCCAAGAATTACGCGGACGAATACCTGGATGTGTTGATGGAACGGTCGCTCGAAGCCGAGCGGCATCCCAGCCACCAGATGCTCGACCGCGTCGAGCACACCATCTACGACCGCGAGTCGGCCGAGCGCTACCTCGAGGAGTTGCTCGACCTCGTCGCGAGCCAGCGCTACCCGAGTCACCGGATGCTGGCGAGGATCGAGCGGGTGCTCACCCTGCTGGCCCTCGCCGACGCGGAGTCGGAGGCCGAGGACGGGTGAGCCCGTCGTGACCGCTTGCTTCCCCACCCCTGAACGCGATCGGCTCGCCGAGCGAGCCAGGAAAAGGGCCCAACAGCCATGAGTGCCACCACGACCGTCAGCCGCCGTCCCGCCTCGGGCAGTCTCGCCGAGGTCGTCGACATCATCCTCGACAAGGGTCTGGTGATCGATGCCTACGTCCGCGTCTCCCTGGTGGGGATCGAACTCCTCACGGTCGACGTCCGGGTGGTGATCGCCAGCGTCGACACCTACCTGCACTTCGCCGAGGCGACCAACCGTCTCGACCTGCGCGGGCAGGCGGAGGAGTACGACTCCGACCTCAACGACCTGCTGGGGGGGATGACCGAGTCGGTCTCGGCGGGCAAGACCTCGGGAGCCATCGAAGGCGGCGTCGACAAGTTGCGTGACATGTTCACCAGCGATGACGAGGAAGAGGCCGAGGCCGAGGCCGAGAACGAGAGCTGACGATGACCTTGTTGGTTCACGGGGTGGTGGCCGACCACTCCGTCGACACGTCGGCGATGGGTGACATCGCCGACGTGTACACCGTCTCGGCCGGCGGGATCGCCGCGCTCGTCTCCGACGTGCGCGACGAGCCCGTGTTGCCGAGCCGCGCCATGATGCTGCGGCACGCCAACGTCCTCGAGGCCGCCGCCGCCACGACCACGGTCGTGCCGATGCGCTTCGGGGTCGCCGTGCCGTCGCGTGACGCGCTGCGGGACGAGTTCCTGCACCCGGCGCAGGCGCAGCTCACCGAGGCGCTGTCGTACCTGCGTGGCCGCTCGGAATGGCGGCTGCGCGGCGACTACGTCGAGAACGAGGCCATACGGGCCGTTCTGGCCAACGACCGACGCGCTGCCTCGCTGCGCGGACGACGGGACACCGACGCGAAGATGGAGCTCGGCGAGCGCATCGTCCAGGGCGTCTCCGGCCTACGAGACCGGGACACACCCGAGGTGCTCGGGCACCTGCGCGAGCACGTCGTCGAGCTCGTGTCCCGCGACGTCACCGAGCCGCTGGCGTGTCTCGACGCGTCGCTGCTCGTCGACGACGAGGGCCAGGAGGCGCTCGAGCGCCACGTGGAGCAGCTCGCGGAGCGGTTCGCGCCGCGCCTGCAACTGCGTCTGGTCGGCCCGTTACCGCCCTACAGCTTCGCGGCGATGGAGACGACACGATGATCGGATCGCTGGTCAAGCTGCTGGCGGCGCCCGTCACCGGCCCCTGGTGGGTCGTGCAACAGGTGATCGGTGCCGCCGAGGCGGAGTTGTACGACGAAGGGCGCATCCTCGCCGCCCTGCGCGAGCTGTCGGCGGAACTCGACGCCGGCCGCATCAGCGAGGAGGAGCACGCCGTGGCCGAGGAGGCGCTCCTCGAGCGCCTGGTGGCGGCCCGTGCGCGGTCCACGCAATGACACCGACGGAGGAGACGTGGTGAGCAAGGACGAGACAGCCGAGCAGAGCGATCAGCGCGAGGACGACGCACCGCAGAACGGTGGAGGACGTCAGAGCGGGAAGGACCGCGAACGGTCTTCGGGTGGTGGCCGCTCCAAGGGCGGCGACCAGTCCAAGGGCGGTGACCAGTCCAAGGGCGGTGACCAGTCCAAGGGCGGTGACCAGTCCGAGGGCGGCGACCAGTCCAAGGGCGGCGACCACTCCGAGGAGCTCGAGAGGCCGGGTGGGACCCCTCCGCTGAAGGCGGCCCGAACGGCGATGCAGCAGATCGCCGAGCTGACCGGACGGCGCGTCGACGGGCTCACCGGCATCGAGCCGCGGGACGACGGCTGGCGCGCGCGGATCGACGTGGTCGAGCTCGCCCGGGTCCCGGCCGCGACCGATGTCGTGGCCACCTACGAAGTGGACACGGACGCCGACGGCGAGGTGCTGCGTTACGAGCGCATCCAGCGCTACATCCGTGGTCAGGCCCGCGCCGAGGACTGAGGACGACCGGAACACCGAAACCAACGAGAGAGGCGACCCGCCTGCGGGTCGCCTCTCTCGTTGCGTCGTGCGGGCGCGATCAGGCGTCGGCGCCTTCGCTGGCATCGGCGCGCGCGTCGTCCTGTTCGGACCCCTCGCCGTCCTCGCCGCCGTCGGAAGCCTCACGGTCGGCCTGGCCGGCGGCCTGGCCGTTGGCCTGGCCGTTGGCGAGGCCCTCGGTCAGTGCCGTCAGGTCACCCTCGTTGAGGTTCTGCAGCCACTGGACCAACGGCCCGACGCGGGTCGAGGCGGTCAGGGCCTGCAGGGCCTGCAGCAGCTCGGCACGACGTTCGACGCCGTGCTCCTCGTCGTTGAGGTAGGCCGCAGCCAGTCCGAGGCGGAAGCCCCACTTGAGCGTGGTCGTTCGTCGGAACATCATGCGGTCTGCTTTCCCTTCGTGCGCTGGTCGTTGCGTGCGGCTTCGCGCTGATGCACCCGCACCGACGGGCGGGCGCGTTGCCCCAGCCGCGGACGTGGGCGACGACGCTGCGAGATGACACGCCGACGTGTCTTGACCGGTTCCTGGTGGGAGCCGCCGGAGTCCGTCCCGCTGCTCTTGTCGTCGGAGGCAGGCGATTCGCCGTTCGACGACCTGCTCTTCGACGGCTTGGTCTTCGACGACTCACCCTGGGCCGACGCGCCGTTCGACGACGTGCCGTTCGCGGATGTCTCGCCCTTCGCGGAGGTCTCGCCCTTCGCGGAGGTCTCGCCCTTCGCGGAGGTCCCTTCCTCGTCGCCGTCGCCGTCGCCGTCTGCGTCGGCGGCATCGTTCTCGGCCGCGCGGGGGGACGCGTCGTCGTCCTCGTCGGCGTCGTCGTCGCCCTCGTCGTCGCCGGTCGACGCCTCGGTGTCGGACGTCTCGCCCTCGCCGTCCTGTCGGCTCGGGGCCTGTGCGGCCAGTTCGTCGATGTCGACCGAACTCGCCGCCTTGGCCGCACCCGCCACGGCGGCGGCGCCGGCTCCCAGCTTCGCGACACGGCTCCAGTCGGTCTGCTTCGGACCGATCGGCAGGCCGAGGATCGTCTTGCGCTTGCGTACACCGAGTGCCTCGAGGGCACGGTCGAGGTGCAGTGCGCTTGCCACACCGTTGCCACCCATGGGTTGCTCCTCTCGCTCGCGGACCTGAGCACTGGAGCCCATCGTGGGGTGTGCGCCGCCGCCCTCCTACCGCCGTTGGATCGTGTCGACGCCACCGATGCGCGCGGGCACGCCGACCACTTCCCCTTGGTCCACAGTCGCCCGTACGTGTCGAGGGTGTGTCCGCGCCCGTGGGAGGGCCGACTACCGCCGGCGTTCATCGGCGCCATAGCCTGTCCCAGCACGTCAGGACGTCGTCGGAGCAGGAGGTCGCAGCATGGGCGAGGGCGCGCAGGAACCGACCACGGTCAGTGGCTTCCCCATCGAGGCCGTCTACGGCCCCGACGCCCTCGCGGACTTCGAACCTGCGACCTCGCTGGGCGAGCCCGGGACGTATCCGTTCACGCGGGGCGTCTACCCGACGATGTACCGGGGACGCCGGTGGACCATGCGCCAGTACGCCGGGATGTCCACGGCCGAGGAGTCCAACCGGCGCTACAAGTACCTGCTCGAGCAGGGCACCACCGGCCTGTCCGTCGCCTTCGACCTGCCGACGCAGATGGGCTACGACTCCTCGGCGGCGATCGCCGACGGGGAGGTCGGCAAGGTGGGTGTCGCGATCGACACCGTCGAGGACATGAAGGCCCTCTTCGACGGCATCCCGCTCGACCAGGTCTCGACGTCGATGACCATCAACGCGCCGGCCTCGCTGCTGCTGCTGATGTACCAGATCGCCGGGGAGGAACAGGGCGTCGCGCCCGGACAGCTGCGCGGAACCATCCAGAACGACGTGCTCAAGGAGTACATCGCGCGCGGCACCTACATCTACCCGCCGGCCCCGAGCCTGCGGATCATCGCCGACACGTTCGGCTACTGCGCCGAGCACCTGCCCCGTTTCAACACCATCTCCATCTCCGGGTACCACATGGGCGAGGCCGGTGCGACCCCGGTGCAGGAGATCGCCTTCACGCTCGCCGACGGCATCGCCTACGTCCAGGCCGCCATCGACGCCGGCCTCGACGTCGATGCGTTCGCGCCGCGACTGTCGTTCTTCTTCGTGGCCCGCTCGACGCTGCTCGAGGAGGTCGCCAAGTTCCGGGCCGCCCGTCGACTGTGGGCCTCCATCATGCGCGACCGGTTCGGGGCCCGTGACCCCAAGTCGCAGATGCTGCGGTTCCACACCCAGACCGCCGGTGTCCAACTCACGGCCCAACAACCCGAGGTCAACCTCGTCCGGGTCGCCATCCAGGCGCTCGCGGCCACGCTCGGTGGCACGCAGTCCCTGCACACCAACAGCTACGACGAGGCGTTGGCCCTGCCCACCGAGAAGTCCGCCCGCCTCGCCTTGAGGACCCAGCAGGTCATCGCCCACGAGACCGACGTCCCCGCCACGGTCGACCCGCTGGCGGGTAGTTATCTGATCGAGTCGCTGACCGACCGCATCGAGGCGGAAGCGCGCGGCTACCTGCAGCGCATCGACGACATGGGCGGTGCCGTCGCCGCGATCGAGGAGGGCTACCAGAAGGGGGAGATCGAGCGCGCCGCGTACGAGCTCGCCAAGGACGTCGATGCGGAACGGCAGATCGTGGTCGGCGTCAACCGCTACCGCACGGACGAGGAGATCACGCCCGATCTCCAGCGCATCGACGAGTCCATCCGGGACGGGCAGATCGCGCGGATCGACCGGGTCAAGGCCGAGCGTGACCAGGCCGGTGTCGACACCGCACTCGACGAGGTCCGCCGCGCCGCCGAGGGTGACGACAACCTGCTGCCACCGATGCGTGAAGCGCTGCGCCGCCGCGCCACCCTGCAGGAGGTCTGCGACGTGTTGCGCGACGAGTTCGGTGCCTACGTCCCCTCCGAGACCTTCTGACCGACCCGTGCCGGATCACCTGGCGTACCGTGGCCGACCTCACCGGGCGGCCGGTCACCCGGTGAGGTCGTCCAGGGCGCCGGTTCCCGGAGCGACCAGGCCGATCTCGTAGGCGAACACCACCGCGTGGACCCGGTCGCGCAGGTGCAGCTTCTGCAGCGTGCGCGACAGGTGGGTCTTGACCGTCGCCTCGCCCAGGTGCAGCGAGGCGGCGATCTCGGCGTTGCTCCGGCCCGTCGCGACCAGCGTCAGCACCTCGCGCTCGCGTCCGGTGAGCGGTGCCAGCAGGTCGTCGCGTCGGGGGACGAGCCCGGTGGTGGCGAAGCGCTCGATCAGCCGGCGCGTCACCGACGGGGCCAGCAGCGCGTCCCCGGCCGCCACGGTGCGCACCGCCTCGACCAGCTGCTCCGGTGGGGCGTTCTTGAGCAGGAAGCCCGAGGCGCCCGCCCGCAGGGCGTCGACCACCAGGTCGTCGCGTTCGAACGTGGTCAGGATCACGATTCGGGCGGGCTCCCCCAACTCGGCGAGCCGGCGCGCCGCCGCGATGCCGTCGAGCACCGGCATCTGCACGTCCATGAGCGCCAGGTCCGGACGCAGGCGGCGCGTCTCCTCGACGGCCGCGGCGCCGTCCGCGGCCTCACCCACCACCCGCAGACCGGGCTCGGTCTCGAGGATGAGACGGAACCCGGCGCGGACCAGCTCGTGGTCGTCGACGAGCAGGACGCGGCACTCGCGGCTCACGTGGGCTCCATCGTGAGCCCGGCGGGCGTCGGCTCGGACACCGCGACCGCCGCGCGGCGGGAGGCCGCGTGCTCGGACCCGTTGCGGGGTTCAGGCAGCGGCAGCCAGGCCTCGACGCGGAAGCCGCGGGGACGGGTCGGACCGCACGTGAAGCGTCCACCGTGCAACTCGACCCGCTCACGCATCCCGCGCAGCCCCGAGCCGCTGCCGGCCCGGGCGGCGGCGAGCAGCGGTTCTCCACCGGCGTCGTCGATGACCTCCACCTCCACCGCGGTCGGCGTCGCCGCGAGTCGTACCCAGGCCGACGAGCCGGGGCCGGCATGCCGCAGGGTGTTGGTCAGCGCCTCCTGCACCACCCGACCCAACGCCAGGTCGATCTCCGTGGGCAGGGGCGGCAGCTCGGTCGCCTGCACGGTCACCGACAGGCCCGCGGTCCGCAGTTCCTCGGCCAGAACGTCGAGTCGTTGGCCGATCCGCAGGCCGCCGCCCACGTCACGGTCGTCGGTGCGCAGCAGCTCGAGCACCCGCTGCAGCCCGGTGACCGCCTGCCGGGACGAGTGCTCGATCGCCGCGAGCGCCTCGGTGGCCCGATCCGGGTCGCGGGGCAGGATCCGCCGCGCCGCGGCGGCCTGCACGCCCATCACGCTGACGTGGTGGCCGAGGACGTCGTGCAGTTCGCGGGCGAGCCGGAGCCGCTCCTCGGTGGCCGCCTTCTCGGCCGTGCGCTGGCGTTCCTCCTCGAGTTCGAGCGAGCGGGCGGTGAGCTCCGCGGTGCGGGCGGCGAGGTCGGCCTCGCGCTCCCGACGCACCCGCTGTTGGTCGCCCAGCACCCAGCCTGCGCCGAAGAAGAACACGTTGAGGGCGACCGAGTAGGCCTGCAGCGCGAACACGGCCGAGTAGTCGGCGAGCAGGAAGCGTTGGGCGAACAGGCTCCAGACGACCAGCGCCATCAGCCCGGCGACGGCGATCCCGCGGACCTGGTCACGGTGGGCGCCGCCGTAGGTGCCGGCGGCCGCGAGGGCGAGGAACAGCGCGACGGTGGAGGCACCGGCGTCGTAGCCGTTGGTGAGCCGGAACACGGTGAAGGCGATGCCGGCCACGACCAGCGTCGTCAGCGGCGCCCGGCGTCGCAGGACCAGCACGAGGCAGAGCAGCGCACCCGACACGTAGGTCCATCGGTTGGGCGGGAACGCTGTCAGGTCCGCGGTGCGGGCGTTGAGCCACACGGCGGAGACCAGCAGGCCCGCGAGGACGACGGCGATGCCGGTGTCGACGGCCCACTGACGGCGGGAGAGCGGAAGGCTGACCATGTCGACGAGCCTACGTGGCGACGGGCGTGGTCGACGTCCCTCCACCGCGGGACCCACGATCCGCCGCAGGGTTGACGCCGCCGCGGCTCGCGTCGTGCAGGCTGGAGGCGACGCGCCGGCGGAAGGGCCGGCGCCCGACGCAGAAGGACGCCACGTGCTGAGGGTGCAGGACCTGCACAAACGCTATGGCGAGGTGACGGCGCTCGACGGTGTGACGTTGACCGCCGCCCCCGGCCGCATGCTGGGCTTCCTCGGTCCCAACGGCGCCGGCAAGACGACCACCATGCGGGCGGTGTTCGGGCTCGTGCGGCTCGACGCGGGTGAGGTGCGCTGGCGGGATCGGGAGGTCACCAGCGACGTCCGGCTGCGGTTCGGCTACATGCCCGAGCAACGCGGCCTGTACGCCCGCATGCCGGTGGGCCGCCAGCTGCGCTACCTGGCCGAACTGCACGGGATGGACGCCGACGACGCCGGGCGCGCGACGCAGCGATGGTTGACGGAACTCGGCCTCGCCGACCGGATCGACGCGCGTCTGTCCGACCTGTCCCACGGCAACCAGCAGCGGGTGCAGCTCGCCGCGTCGCTGGTGCACGACCCGGAGCTGCTGGTGCTCGACGAGCCCTTCAGCGGTCTGGACCCGCTGGGGGTGCAGGCCATGAGCGAGGTTTTGCGCGAGCGGGCCGCCGCTGGAGCGACCGTGGTGTTCAGCTCGCACCAGCTCGAGCTGGTCGAGGAACTGTGCGACGACGTGGTGATCATCGCCCACGGCCGCGACCAGATCGCCGGCACCCTGGACGAGGTCCGCGCCGCCGCCGACTACCGGCGGGTCGAGGTGCGCCTGGCCGACAACCGGCCGGTGACGCCGCCGAGCGGGGCGCGACTGCTCGACGCCCGCGAGGGCATCGTCCGGCTGCAGGTCCCGGTCGCGACCCCGGTCCCGGCACTGGTCGAGGAGCTGGCCGGTCAGGGCACCATCGAGCACCTGACCTTCACCTCGCCCCGACTGACGGAGGTCTTCCGCGACGTCGTCGGGGCCTCGATCACCGATCTCGAGCACGCCGCCGCATCGTCCGAGGAGTCCGTGGAGGTGGACGCATGAGCCCGCTGCAGACCATCTGGCTCGTGACACGGCGGGAGCTCGTCGAGCGGGGCGCCAAGAAGGGCTATCTGGTCGGCACCCTCGTGACCCTGGTGATCGTGGCCGGCCTGGTCGTGGTCCCGACCCTGTTCGGTGACGACGGCCCGGAGCCGCACGCCCTGGGCGTGGTGGGTGACGCACCGGCCGACTTCGACGCGCTGCTCGCCGCCGGGCTGCCCGACGACGCCGAGGTGACGGTCACGACGGTGCCCGACCGGGACGAGGCGGTGCGCGCCGTCGGCGACGGCGAGCTCGACGCCGTGCTGGTCGAGCGCACCGAGCTGCTCGCCGACGGGCGCCCCGACCAGTCCCTGCAGTTCGCCGTCGAGGCGGCGCTGCAGCTCGCCGCGGTCGGGGAGGGGCTCGAGGCCGCGGGGCTCGACCCGGCGCAGGCCGCGTCGGTGCTGCGACCGACCACGCCGTTGGAGACCGTCGACGTGGCCGGTGAGGCGACCGACGGCGTCGACGGCTTCGGGATCGCGCTGGCCGCGACCATCCTGCTGTTCGTCGGCATCCAGGGCAACGGCGCGACGCTGCTCAGTGGCGCGATCGAGGAAAAGTCCTCGCGGGTCGTCGAGGTCCTGCTCAGCGTCGCCCGACCGTGGCACCTGCTGGCGGGCAAGCTTCTCGCGATGTCGGTGCTGGCGTTGGTGCAGCTGGGTCTGACGGTGGCTGCGGCGCTGGGCGCCAACGCCGTCGTCGGGGCCTTCGAGCTGCCGCCGGCGACCGGCGGCGTGGTCGCGATCAGCCTGCTCATGCTGGTCGTCGGCTTCCTGTTCTACGCCTCGTTGTACGCGGTGGCCGGGTCCATGGCCTCGTCGCTGGAGGACGCGCAGTCGACGTCGGGGCCGTTGACCTTCGCGGTCATCGGCGCCTACTTCGCGGCCATCTTCGTGGTGCTGCCCAACCCCGATGGCCTGGTGACCCAGATCCTGACGTTCGTGCCGCCGACCGCCCCGTTCGTGGTTCCCGCCCGCATGGCGTTCGGCGCGATCCCGATGTGGCAGGTCGCGCTCGCCACGCTCGTCACCCTGGCGACGACGGTGCTGGTGGTCCGTCTGGCGGGACGGCTCTATGCCGGCACGCTGCTGGCCGGCAACCGGATGACCTGGCGTGAGGCCTGGAAGGCCGAGCCGGTGCGCTGACGCCACCCGCGCGGCCGGGCCGGCACCCGGCCGCGGCGGGTAGCGTTGGGCCCGATCCCCGCCCGACTCCTGTCCGAGGCAACCTCGTGAGCACGCAACGCATCGTCATCCTCGGCGGCGGGCCGGCCGGCTACGAGGCCGCGCTGGTCGCCGTCGAGCTCGGCGCCGACGTCACCATCGTCACCGACGAGGGACTGGGCGGCAACAGCGTCCTGTGGGACTGCGTGCCGTCCAAAGCACTGATCGTCGCCGCCGAGGCGATGGGTTGGCTGGATCTCGCCGAGGGCATGGGCGTCCACCTGCCCGAGGGTCAGCCGGTCGACCGCACCGTGGTCGACTTCCCCAAGGTGGCGGCCAACGTCCTGCAGCTCGGCGCGAACCAGTCGCGCGACATCGAGGCCAAGAGCGAGGCCGTGGGCGTGAAGCTCGTCCGCGGACGGGGGCGCCTCTCGGGCTACCACGAGGTCACCGCCACCGACCAGCACGGCGAGCAGCACGTCCTGACCGCCGACTACGTGCTGATCGCCACCGGGTCGACCGCCCGGGTGCTGCCGTTCTTCGAGCCCGACGGCGAGCGGGTGCTCGTCGGCCAGCAGGTCTACGGGCTGCCGGAGGTCCCCGAACACCTCGTCGTGGTCGGCTCGGGCGCGACGGGCGCGGAGTTCGCCCACGCCTTCCGGCGCTTCGGCGCCGAGGTGACCCTGGTCAGCTCCCGCGAACTGATCCTGCCCACCGAGGACCCCGACGCCGCCCAGGTGATCGAGGACGTCTTCGAGCGGCGCGGGATGACCATCCTGCGCAACGCCCGGGCCGTGTCCTGCGAACGTCGCGGCGACGAGGTCGCCGTCGGACTCAAGGCCGGCGGTGAGGTCGTGGGCAGCCACGTGCTGTTCACCGTCGGGCAGGTGCCGAGCGCGTCGGACATCGGCCTGGAGAAGGTCGGCGCGGTGGTCAACGACTGGGGCGGGATCGACGTCGACTCGGTCGGCCGCACCGAGTGCCGCTGGGTGTACGCGGCCGGGGACGTCACCGGCCGGGTGATGCTCGCCTCGGTGGCGGCCATGCAGGGGCGCACCGCGATGTGGCACGCGCTCGGCCAGGCGGTCCAGCCGATCCGGTGGGACGCGGTCGCCTCGACGATCTTCACCGATCCGGAGGTCGCGACCGTGGGCATGTCGTCGGAGGAGGCGGCCGCGGCCGGCGTCCCGGTCGAGACCGCCCGTCTCGACTTCCGCGGCAACCCGCGCGCGAAGATGACCGGTGGCGTCGACGGGTTCGTGAAGGTCCACGCCCAGGTCGGGTCCGGCACGGTCGTCGGCGGGGTCGTGGTGTCGATGCGGGCCAGCGATCTGATCCAACCGCTCGCGACCGCGGTGCAGAACCGCCTGACCGTGGCGCAGCTCGCGCAGACCATCACCGTCTACCCGTCGATGGCCGGCTCGGTGGCCGAGTGCGCCCGCATGCTGATGGCCCGCCTCGACGCGCCACGCTGAGGACGCTGCCGACACGACGAGGGACCGGCCGAGATGGCCGGTCCCTCGCTCGTTGGTTGCGACGTGCGTTCAGCCGAGGTGGTTCTTCCCGCCCGACGCCACCCAGGCCACGCACTGGCCCTGGTTGCGGAACGTCGGATCGGTGAAGGTCCGCCAGCCGCCGCCCTTGCACTCGTCCTTGCTGGACGGCGCCGACGGTGTCACCGGTGCGTCGGCCAGCTGCAGGCCGACGATCACCGGGTCGTGGTCCGACGAGCGGAACGCGCTCGGGTCGTAGAAGCGCTGCGCGACGTCGGCGGTGCGGAACCGGCCACAGCACGACTCGAGGTAGTCGATGGCCGGGACCTCGTCGGCGTTGATGTTCCATGCCGCCGCGCCGGTCACGTACTCGAGCAGGGCGGCGTCGGCCAGCGCGTGGTCGAGGTAGCCCTGCGTGGCGTCGAACGTGTAGGTGTAGGGCATCTCGCCGTCGGCCGCGAAGGCGTCCAGCAGGTCGGTGTAGCCGGCCTGCTGCAGCGCCCGGATCGGGTCCTCCTGCGCGTAGGCGTTGAGGTCGCCGATGATCAGGTCACCGCGGGACTCCTGCCCGGTCGGGTTGGTCGCCAGGAAGTCGGCGATCGCCTGTGCCGCGCGCAGACGCACCCCGTTGCAGTTGCCCTGGCGGGGGTCGTTGTCGGCGGCGGCGCAGGCCGAACCCTTCGACTTGAGGTGGTTGACCGACACCGTCACCGCCTCGCCGGTGGCGAGCTCGGTGAAGGTCTGCGTCAGCATCGGACGGCTGCGGTTGTCCTCGAAGCGCGGGTCGACCGAGCTGTCGAGGATCGCGTAGTCGCCGGTCGGTGCCACCGTGGACGGCTTGTAGATGAACGCGAGCTTGATCGCGTCGGTGCCGATCACGCCGGTGTCGAGGTAGTCGTACGCCTCGGTGCCCAGCGTGGTGTTGACGGCGTCGACGAGCGCGGCCGCGGCCTGGCGCGGGCCCTCGTCGTTCTCGATCTCGATCAGGCCCAGCACGTCGGCGTCCATGCGCACGATCGCGTCGACGATCTTCTCGGTCTGCCGCTCGAACTCCGACGGGGTGACCGCGCCACGCGAGGTCGGGAAGCCCTGCGCGGTCGCGGGGTCGTCACCGACGAAGTAGCCGTCGCCGTTGAAGTAGTTGAGGACGTTGAAGCTCGCGACCGTCAGGCTGCCGCCGACCTCCGGCGGCGTCTGCGGACGCGGGCGGGTCCGGTTGTCGCGCAGTTCCTCGGTGATCTCGCCGACGTCGATCGGCTGGAGGCGCCACTCGTTGAAGGCGTAGTGCAGGATCGTCGGGACGTCGCGCAGCTGGTCACCGATGCGCAGCGTGTCACCCGGCACGACGTAGGGGAGCGGGTCGAGGTTCTGGCCCGTCCGACCGTCGTCGAGGATGATGTTGTTGGCCGCGTTGTAGTCGACGACCGCCTGGTAGGCCGCGTCGTCGCGCGGGTCGACCACGTTGGTCGGGTTGGCGAGCACGCCACCCGACGACAGGCGGACCTCGCCGAACCGTTCGATCTGGAAGAACTCGACGACCGTCAGCTCGGGGTGCACGACCCGCATCGACTCGAGCGGCTCGAAGACCTGGTCGCGGTCGTCGGGGTGGGTCGGCAGGGGCAGCTCGGCCGGCGGGGGCAGGGTCGTGTCGACCCCGGTGCCGGTGCACACGGCCAACTGGTCGGCACTGAGCTGGGTGACGTCGAACTGCTCGGCGGGACGGCCCACGACGTGGACGAGGTCGCCGACCTTGCCGTCGAAGACCCCGGCGCCGTCGAAGACGAACAGGCCCTCGGAGGTGGCCGGGTCGGCGTCACGGTCGGCCGCGATCGCCTCGACGAAGAAGCCGCGCAGGCCCTGGTTGGCCGGCACGCCGCTCTCGCCGCCCGAGGTGTGGTCGGCGGTGACCACCCCGCGGGTGAGGACCAGCTCACCGGCGATCGGCGTGACCGAGCCGGCACCCTGGATCTCGTTGATGACGGTCAGGTCGTCGCTGGTGGCCGTGCACACGTCCGCGGGGAACTCGGGGTCCGGGTCGGGATCGGGATCGGGATCCGGGTCCGGGTCCGGGAGGACCGCACCGCACGGGTTGGCGTCCGTCGCGCTGTTGCGCGGGGCGGGCGTGCCGGTGGCGAAGTCGGCCGCGTTGTCGCCGGTGTCGACGCAGCCGGCGTCGGCGCGCAGCACCGCGTTGGTGTTGCTCGGTGCCGGGGTGGGGGCGGAGCCCTCGAAGCAGTTGGCCGTGCCGCCGAAGCCGACGAGGTCGACGACGTCGGTGGGGCAGGTGCCGGTCAGTGCGGCGCTCGAGGTGGCCAGGGCGACCTTGCCGGCGGTGGCCGACATGCTGGCGGTGCCGGTGACGTCCGGGGTGGGCAACGGCGTGGTACCGCCGGAACCCGCGGCCTGCTGCACGAGCAGGTAGCCGCCGGCCGGGATCGTGCCGCTCAGCGTGGTGGTGTTCCAGCTGCTGCCGGTCGCCGAGGCGTAGCCGACGACCCAGCCGTCCACGGTCGCGGTCTGGTCGCCGCGGTTGAACAGTTCGACGAAGTCGTTGGTGTAGATGGATCCGCTGTTGCCGCCGCCGCCGTAGACCTGGCTGACCACGACGATCGGGCCGACGGGCTCACCGGCCTCGCCGCAGGGGCTGGTGGGTGTGGCGCTGTTGCGCGGTGCGGGGCCGTCGGCGACGAAGTCGGCGGCGTTGTCGTCGGTGTCGGTGCACCCGCCGTCGGCACGGAACGCGGCCGTCGTGTTGCTCAGCGTCGGCGCGGCGCCACTGCCCTCGAAGAAGTTGGCGCTGCCGAACCCGACGAGGTCGACGATGCGTGCCAGCTGCGCGGCGTCGCAGGCGGTGCTGCCGCCGTTGCAGCCGAGGCCGTCGGTGCCGTCGACGAGCGCGACCTTGCCCGCGCTGGCGGACATGTTGATGGTGCCGGTGCTGTCGGGTGCCGGCAGATCGGCGCCGGTGCTCCCGCCGCCGAGGGCGACGAGGTGGTAGCCACCGGGCGCGACCGTGCCGCCGAGCGACACGAGCTGGCCGGCGTTGGCGCCGAAGTTGCCGGTGCCGGTGCCGGAGGCGTACTGGACCGACAGGCCGTCGAGGGACACCGGGGCGCTGCCGCGGTTGAAGACCTCGACGTAGTCACGGTTGTACGGGGCGCTGGCATTGCCGCCGCCGCCGTAGACCTGGCTGAGGACGAGCGTTGGCCCGGCCTCCTGGGCGATGGCCCCCGAAGAGGCCAGGGGGAGGGCGCTGGTGAGCATGGCGAGCAACACCAGCAGGGTGGTTCGACGCATACGGGCAGACCTCGGTCGAGGAGGCGCGACGCGTCGGCGCGCCCGGGCACGCCGACCATCGTCCGCCTCCGAACGGACGGGTGAACAGAACCACATCCGCGCGACATCCGGTTCAACGAACCGGTCGATCCGGGCTGATCATGCGTTGAACGAACGGTGAACCGTGTCGGCCGGGGCGGTCGCCGGTCAGCCGGCGTCCTCGATGCGGGCGAGCACGGCCCCGGACTCGACGACGTCACCGGCGGCGTAGCCGACGCTGGTGACGGTCCCGTCGCGGTGCGCGGTGATGTTGTTCTCCATCTTCATCGCCTCGAGGACCGCGACGAGGTCCCCGGCCGCGACCGTGTCCCCCTCTGCCACCGCGTACTTGACGACGGTGCCCTGCATCGGGGCGACGAGGTCCTCGCTGGAGGCCGCCGCCCTGGCCGTGCCCGACGCGCCGCCACGCGAACGTCGCTTCGTGGCCGTGCGCGAACCGCCCCCGCCCCCGCCCCCCGCGGCGAGCTCGCCGAAGACGCGCACGCCGAGCCGCTTGCCGTCGACCTCGACCGTCACCTCCCGCGAGGGCTCCGGGTCGTCGCCCGTGCCTGCAGTGGCCGGCCCCTGCGGTGCCAGCGACGACAGGTCCCACTCGCGCTCGACCGAGCTCGTCGCGTGCTCGCCGGCGGCGAACTGCTCGTTGCGCATCGCCAGCGCGTGGAAGGTCACGGTCGTCGGGATGCCCTCGAGCACCAGCTCGTCGAGGGCCCGACGCATCCGCGCGATCGCCGCCGGACGGTCGGCGCCCCAGACGATCAGCTTGGCGATCATCGAGTCGTAGTCGCGGGGCACCTCGTAGTCCGACTCGGCGCCGGTGTCGAAGCGCACCCACGGACCCTGTGGCGGCACCAGCTTCGTGATCAGACCCGGGGTCGGCAGAAAGTTGGTGGCCGGCTCCTCGGCGTTGATCCGCGCCTCGATCGCGTGGCCGGTGAGCACGACGTCGTCCTGGGTCAGCCCCATGCCGTCGCCCGAGGCGATGCGCAGCTGGGCCTGCGCGAGGTCGACGCCGGTGACCATCTCGGTCACGGGGTGCTCGACCTGCAGGCGGGTGTTCATCTCGAGGAAGTAGAACGGCACGTCGTCGTCGGCTCCCCCGGAAGGCGCAGCCGATGGGTCGAGGAGGAACTCGCACGTGCCGGCGTTGAAGTAGCCCATCTCGCGGGCGACCTCGATGGCGGCCCGGCCGATGCGGTCGCGCAGGCCCTGCGTGATGCCGGCGGCCGGGGCCTCCTCGACCAGCTTCTGGTGGCGGCGCTGCAGGGAGCAGTCGCGCTCGCCGAGGTGGATCAGCGTGCCGTCGAGGTCACCGAGCACCTGGATCTCGATGTGGCGGGGGCGCTCGAGGTAGCGCTCGAGGTAGCACTCGCCGCGGCCGAAGGCGGCCTTGGCCTCACGCTGGGCGGCCTCGAGGGCCTCGCGCATCTGCTCGGCGTCGCGCACGACCTTCATGCCGCGTCCACCACCACCGAACATCGCCTTGACCGCGACCGGGTAGCCGTGCTCGTCGCCGAAGGCGATGGCGACCTCCGGGTCGTCGGTCGGCTCCAGCGTGCCCGGGACGACCGGCACGCCGGCCGCGAGCGCCACCGCGCGGGCGGAGAGCTTGTCGCCCATCCGCCGGATCGCCTCGGCGGGCGGGCCGACGAACGTCAGCCCGGCGGCGGCGACCGCCTCGGCGAAGTCGGCGTTCTCCGACAGGAAGCCGTAGCCGGGATGGATCGCGTCGACCCCGGCGGCGTGCGCCACCGAGAGGATCCTGTCGATGTTCAGGTAGGACTCGGCCGCTGGCGCCGGTCCCAACAGGTACGCCTCGTCGGCCAGGCGCACGTGGGGCGCGTCGCGGTCGACCTCGGAGTAGACGGCGACGCTGCGCACGCCGAGCTCCCGGCAGGCGCGGAGAACGCGGATCGCGATCTCCCCGCGGTTGGCGACCAGGACGGCGTCGAACATCGGCTCTCGACCTCGGGCTGCGGCGGCAGGACCCCGTGCACACTAGTGAGCCGGGCACGCCGGCTCATCAGCGGCCGTCCTCCGGGCGCGTCGCGGGCACGCGCAGGCCGGGCGGCCGCACGGCCGACGCGTCCGGCGCCCGGGGGTGACCGCGCCGGCGTCGGGGTCGGCGGAGCCGGATCGGCGGACCCGGATTGGCGGCCACCGAGCGAGCGGGGGACACTGGCGCGCCGGCCGAGCCGCCATCGGTCGCCCGCCGGTCCGCGTCCTCGGTCCGTGCA